>CAXUNK010000064.1:0-14575 GCA_964252425.1 uncultured Acetobacteraceae bacterium | reverse complement strand
GTCGATGACGACGAGGCTGCCGGCCTTGGCCTTGGAAGAGAGCGCGTGGCGCAGCGCCAGCCTGCCGGGCCTGGTCGTGGGGCGCGGGGGGTCCGCTGCGGCCGCGACCAGCTTCGTGCACCAGCTGGCCAATGTGCGCTACGAGGCCAATGGCTGCCCGATCCAATCGATCAACTGCGTGCTGCTGTCGCCGATCGTGGTGCCGCTTGGCAGTCCGGTGCAGAACCTCGTGGTCGCCGTGGCCCACGACCAGGACGAGGATGACGACCTGATCCTGCCCAACGTCGCCGAGCAGGATTACTGATCGTGCGGGGTATCGCGTGCACGGCGCTCTCTCGTGCCACCGGCTTGGCCTTACTGGCGCTTCTTGCCGGCTGCGCCCACCCGCCTGCGACCGCCTATGATGGCGGCGCTGTCCAGGCCTCGGCGACAGCGGCGCTGGGGCAGAACACAGCGGGCGAGGCGTGCAGCCAGTCCGAGGTGGAGCCGGGGCGGCAATACGCGATCTATTGCGGCGTCTGGAAGCAGCCGAGCGCCACGCTGCGACGCGGCGACGCGGCCGAGCCCGCCCTGCTGCCGCAACTGGCCAGCACCGGACCTTGGCGCGAGCAGCTCGACGCGACGATGTCCTGTGCGGCGCCGCGCCCGAGCACGGTATTGGACGCGCCGGCGATGCTGATGTCGTGCAGCAGGCGCCAGGAAGGCTTTGCCCAGACCGCTTTCGTGACCGTGCTGGACGGGCGGGCCTGGTATGCCGACGGCGTGCCGGCCGCCAATCTGGTGATGGAACGGGCACTGGCGCTCGATTCGGGCCGCATCGGTGCGGGCAGCCTGGGCAGCGTCACGGAAAGCCCCGGCCTGGCGGCGCAACGCCTGGCCGGGCGCGTGGAATCGGCCAGCGACATCGCCGCCTACCAATCCCTGGCGCGTTCGGCCGTGCGCGCCAATTTGGCCGGCGAGTATGCGGCCGCCGAGGACGCATACCGGCGTATGGTCACCGTGCAGCGCCGCACGCTGGACCCGGACAACCCGGCGCTGGCCCATGCACTCGCCTTGCAGGGGCTGCAGGCGTCCAATCTGGCGCATTACCAGGAGGCCGATGCGCTGCTCGCCAAGGCGCAGGCGCTCGCGGCGCGGAGTGGCGGCGAAGACCTGTCGCTGGCCGAGGTCTGGCACTATCAGGGTCTGAACCTGCTCAACCAGGACAGGCCGCAGGAAGCGCTAATCCTGCTGCACCGTGCCGAGCTGGCCTATCTGCCGTTCGCACCGGACACGGCCCATGCGCGCGAGGCGGGCAGCGCGCTGGTGCCGACCGACCAATCCACACGGGCGGCCGCGTTCGGCGTGGCCGAGACACGCCGCGCGCAGGCGGTGGCCGACCGCATGCTGGGCCGCAACGCGCAGAGCAGTGCTGAGGCGGCCGGCGCCGAGGGCGTGCTGATGGCCTATGGCCTCTCCAACCTGAAGGCCAGCGCGCGCATCACGCGCACGGAGGCGACGGTGCTGCTCGCCTCCGGCCAGTCGAGCCAGTCGCTGACCAAGATGCGCCAGGCTGTCTTGCGGTTCGGACGCGCCCTGCCCGGCAGTCCGGCCTTTGCGCGCACGCAGCTTCTGCTGGCCGCGCGCCTGGCCGAAGATGGGCAGACGGAGCAGGCGCTGCGTACCTGTCACGCCGCCGGGCTGGCGCTGGCCCAGGCCAATACGGGTGCCGACAGCGCCAGCCTGCAGCCCTGTCTGGCCTTGCTGGCGGTGCGGGCCGAGTCAGGCGACCAGGCCGTCGCGCGCGAGATGTATGCGCTCGCCGGACGGGTGCAGGGCAGCACCACGAGCCAGCAGATTGCGCTCGTCAGTGCCCGGCTGGCGGAGAATGCGCGCGACCCGCGCGTGGCCAAGCTGATTCGCGACCGTGACGACGCCAACGCTCTGGTGGCCCAGTTGGAAGCGCAGCGCGACGAGGCGGCCGATGCGGGGGCGGCAGGCGGGCGCGACCCGCTCGTGGCCCGGCAGATCGAAGACGCGCGCCGCCGGCGCGACAGCCTGGAGCAGGCGCTGCAGTCGGGCGACCCGAATTACGGCCAGCTGGTGCAGCAATCCGTATCGGCCGACGACATCCTGCATGCGCTGCGGCCGCGCGAGGTGTTCGCGACGGTCGTTCTGGCGCCGAAAGCCGGCTATACCTTTCTGTTCGCCGACGGACAGATCGCCGTCTCGCCCATCGACGGCGGGTCGGGCCGGGTGGACGCGCTGGTGGCACGCATCCGTCATGCCATGGACGAGACGGGCGGCGGGATAAAGCCGTTCGACACGGCGGCATCGGCCGAGCTCTACACCGCCCTGTTCGGCCATGCGGGAGCGGTGTTGGCGCAGGCGAATTCGCTGACGGTCGCGCCGACCGGCACGCTGCTTTCCATCCCGTTCGGCCTGTTGCTGACCGGACCGGCCGATCCGAACCGGCTGACGGAAGCGCCGTTCCTGATCCGCCGGCTGGTCGTGGCACACGTGCCGGCCGCGGCCAGCTTCGTGCAGTTGCGCCGTGTGGCGGGCACGTCGCGCGCGCAAAAACCCTGGTTCGGCTTCGGCGATTTCCGTCCCGTCACACCGGCGCAGGCGGCGGCAAGCTTTCCGGCCGCGACCTGCAAGGATAGCGCGGCCCTGTTCGCAAACCTGCAGCTGCTGCCTGGCGCCACGGCCGAGCTGGCACTGGCGCGCCGGCTGCTGGGCGGCAGCGCGGAGGACGCGCTGCTGGGCCAGGCGTTCACGTCGCGCGCCGTGCAGGACGCGCATCTGTCCGACTATCAGGTGCTGCATTTCGCCACCCACGCCATTCTTCAGACCGACCTCGCCTGCCAAGCGGAGCCGGCGCTGGTCACCTCGGCGCCGAGGAACGCGCCGGACGCCCAGGGTGCGCTGCTGACCGCCTCCGAAGTGGCGGGAATGAAGCTGGACGCGAACGTCGTCCTGCTATCGGCCTGCAACAGCGGTGGTCCCGGCGGTTCGGCCCCCGGCGAAAGTCTGTCGGGCCTGGCGCGCAGTTTCTTCTATGCCGGCGCACGATCTTTGCTGGTGACGCATTGGGACGTGAACGACCGCGTCACCTCCATTCTGGTCGCCGCCACCCTGTCCTACGCCAGGCAGCATCCGTCTTCTGGCATGGCCGCCGCCCTTGCCGACGCGCAGCGGCGCTTGCTGGACAAGGCGCGGACCGATCTGCCGGAGCTGGCACACCCCTACTACTGGGCGCCGCTGGCGTTGATCGGCGAGGGCAGAGCCATCTCGCCCCTCGCCCGGGCCGCCTCGTGACCGAGCTGTCGCCGGAACTGGCCGGATGGCTGGCCGAGATGTCGCCCGAGGCGCCATGCGGCGAGAACCTGGAGTTCGATGCCGATTTCGGTGCGCTGGAGCGTGAGGCGCGGGGCAAACCCGAACAGCAATACGGCGACACGGTCGTTCCGGCCGAGGATCCCGACTGGAAGCAGGTCGCGGCACAGGCGGCGGCCCTGCTGGAGCGGACGCGCGACCTGCGCGTGCTGGCGCTGCTGGCGGTGGCGCGTCTGCAGCTACTCGGCCTGCCGGCCTATGCGGGCATTCTGGCGGTGACGCGCACCCTGCTTGAGACGCGGTGGGAGGCGGTGCACCCGCAGCTCGATCCGGAGGACGACCTGGATCCCACCCTGCGCGCCAACGCGCTGTTGCGCCTGGGCGAGCCGCTGCGCGTGGTCCGCGTGCTGCGCGACATGCCGCTGGCCGCCTCCCGCCGCGCCGGGGCGGTGTCGTGGCGCGACGTGGCCATCGCGAACGGCATGATCGAACCGGAGGATGGGCGTGCGAAGCCGACGGAGGCGGAAATCCGCGCCGCATTCAACGAGACGGAGCCGGGGCGGCTGGAGACAACACGCGGCGCCATCGCCGGCGCGCTGGCCGACATACGGGGCATCCCTGCCGCCTTCGATACACAGGCCGGGCACGGCACGGGGCCCGACTTCACCGAGCTCGAAAAGCTGTTGCGCGACATGCAGCGCTTTGTCGATCGTTACGCACCGGCCGGGGCTGGAGCCGCCCCGCAACCGGCCACGGAGGATGTTGTGGCAGAGATTGACACACCATCGTATCAGCCGCGCTCCGGACCAGCCGAGGCGGCCCGTGTCACGGCCGCGTCGCTTGGGCCGATCACGACGCGCAACGATGCTGTCTTGCTGTTGGACCTCGTTCGCGCTTATTATGAATCGTACGAGCCATCCAGCCCGTTGCCGTTGCTCATCGATCGCGCGCGCCGGCTGGCCGACAAGGATTTCATGGAAATTCTCCGCGATCTGGCGCCAGATGGCCTGAGCCAAGCACAACACATCGCGGGCAACCGGGAGTAGCAGACGCCGTGACACGGGCAATCAGCGCGGGGCGGCGTGCGTTGGGTAACGTTTCAACACAGACCTGAACCGAGGTAGTCGTGGCCAAGGCAAGCAGCCAGAAATTCATCGCCCGCAATCGGGCGCCGCGCGTGCAGATCGAATATGATGTCGAGACCTACGGCTCCGAGAAAAAGGTGCAGCTGCCGTTCGTGGTGGGCGTCATGTCCGACCTGTCGGGCAAGCCGTCCGAGCCGCTGCCCGCGGTGGCCGATCGCAAGATGCTCGAGATCGATGTCGATAACTTCGACGAGCGGCTGAAATCGATGCGGCCGCGCGTGGCCTTCACCGTGCCCAACACGCTGACCGGCGAGGGCAACCTGGCGGTGGATATCACCTTCGAGAGCATGGATGATTTCTCGCCGGCCGCCGTGGCGCGCAAGGTCGATGCGCTGAACAAGCTGCTAGAGGCGCGCACGCAGCTTTCCAACCTGATGACCTACATGGACGGCAAGACGGGTGCCGAGGATCTGATCGGCCGCGTGCTGGCCGATCCGGCGCTGCTGGCAACGCTGGCCGCGGCGCCGAAGCCCGCCGACGGCGCGGTTGCCGAGAAGGAGGGCTGAGAGCATGTCGGCCACCCAGCTCAACCCAGCCGCCGAGGCGGCGGTCGTCACCCAGGATGGCGGCGACTTTGCTGCGCTGTTGCGGCAGGAGTTCCGGCCGAAATCCGACCGAGCGCGCGAGGCTGTGGAGACGGCCGTGCAGACGTTGGCCCAGCAGGCGCTGGCCAATACGGCGCTGATCAGCGGCGACGCGCTGGTCAGTATCTCGCAGATGATCACGGCGATCGACCGCAAGCTGACCGAGCAGGTCAACCTGATCATGCATCACGAGGATTTCCAAGGCGTGGAGGCCGCGTGGCGCGGGCTGCATTATCTGGTCAACAATACCGAGACCGATGAGACGCTGAAGATCAAGGTTCTGAACATCTCCAAGAAGGAGCTGGGCAAGACATTGAAAAAATTCCGCGGCACCGCCTGGGACCAGAGCCCGATCTTTAAGAAGATCTACGAGGAGGAATACGGCCAGTTCGGCGGCGAACCATTTGGTCTCCTCGTGGGCGACTACTACTTCGACCACAGCCCGATGGACACGCAATTGATGGGCGACATCGCGGCCGTGGCGGCCGGCGCGCACGCCCCGTTCATCGCGGCCGCCGCACCGGCGGTGATGCAAATGGAGAGCTGGAACGAACTGGCCAATCCACGAGACCTGACCAAGATTTTCCAGACGCCCGAATACGCCGCCTGGAAATCGCTGCGCGAAAGCGAGGATTCGCGCTATCTCGGCCTTGCCATGCCGCGTTTCCTGTCGCGGCTGCCTTATGGCGCGAAAACCGAGCCGGTGGACAACTTCGCCTTCGAGGAGGACACGAACGGCGCCGACAGTTCCTCCTTTACCTGGGCGAACTCGGCGTATGCGATGGCCACCAATATCACGCGCGCGTTCAAATTATACGGCTGGACAACACGTATCCGCGGGATTGAGAGCGGTGGCGCGGTCGAAGGTTTGCCCGCCTATACATTTCCAACCGACGATGGCGGCGTGGCGATGAAATGCCCCACCGAGATCGCCATCAGCGACCGTCGTGAGGCAGAGCTGGCCAAGAATGGCTTCATGCCGCTAATCCACAAGAAAAACAGCGATTTCGCAGCCTTCATTGGCGCGCAGTCGCTGCAGAAGCCACAGGAATACGACGACCCGGCTGCCACCGCGAACGCCAACCTGGCCGCACGCTTGCCGTATCTCTTTGCGACCTGCCGTTTTGCGCACTACTTGAAATGTATGGTGCGCGACAAAGTCGGCAGCACTAAGACTAAGGCACAGTTGCAGGCTTGGCTGCAGAATTGGCTCAACCGGTACGTGGACAGCGATCCCGAAAATTCGATGGACGAGTATAAGGCCACCCATCCACTGGCGGCCGGGCAAGTCGAGCTTGAGGAGACCGAAGAGAATCCCGGCTACTACAGCGCCAAGTTCTATCTCAAACCTCATTATCAGTTGGAGGGGATCAACATCTCGCTCCGGCTCGTGTCGCGTATGCCGAAGTAACTCTCGTGCTTTTGTCTTACAACATCCGCCTGATGGAGTAACAAGCTATGGCCGTCGATGCCTATATGACATTCACGCCGTATTCCGGGGCTGCCCTGTCCTGCGAGTCGACGGTTGATTTCAGCAAGAACAAAGAGGATCTCGCACAGGGCCTCACCGCCGGCAACGTGTTCGAAATAGATGAGTGGAGTCAGTTCAGTATCGAGCAAACCCTCAACATCGGCAGCCAAAGTGGCGGCACGGGCGCTGGGAAGGTCGACTTCAAGGAGTTCAGCTTTACCCGAAAGATCGACAAAGCTTCGCCAATCTTCTTTAACATGGCCTGCTCGGGCACGCCATTTAAGAACGTGGCCCTGGCTATTCGCAAGTCAGGCGGCGGCGACACGTCCGGCTTTATCTTCCTGAGGTTTGATTTCAAGCTCGCCGCGGTCAAGACCATTTCGTATAGCCACGACGAGACAAGCCCTAAGGAGGAGGTGGCCATCGAATACGGCGGATTCCTGCTCCGGTATTGCGTCCAGAACTCCGACGGGACCCTGTCGTTGCAGAATCCCGCGGCTTGGGATCGGACGAAAAATATTCGGCAGCCAGGCGACTTCTTCATCGATTACAAGTCGTAGTCGAGCGCCAGCTACGCCTCGGAGCCCGGCTCAAGCCGATGCGTATTGACGACGTTGCCGACGTGGTTGAAAAGACGAAACAGGAAGTGCGCCGCGTCCCGCGGGATGCCAAGCAGCGGACCTTCCTGTTTCAGCTTTTCTGTGTCACCGCCGAGTGGGATCGTGCGCTGACGCAGTTGCGCGTGGTCGCCGAGCTCGATCCGGCGGCGCTGCCCATGGCGCAGACCTACGAGGCAGCTATTCGTTGCGAGCTGTTGCGTGATCGAGTGTTCGCCGGCACTACTACACCCACCGTGCTGGGTGAGCCCGCGCCTTGGATGTCCCTCCTGATCGAAGCGACGCGTTTGCTGGCAGCGGGCCACGGCGCGCAAGGCGCCGATCTGCGCGACGAGGCTTTTGAGTCGGCTCCGGCCAGTGCCGGCACGCTTGAAGCAACGCCGTTCACCTGGATTGCCGACGCAGATCCGCGGCTGGGACCGATGATCGAGGCGATCGTAGATGGCAAATATCTTTGGGTTCCGTATGTTCGGATACGAAGCCTTCGCACCGAGCCACCGGCCGATTTGCGCGACCAGATCTGGATGCCCACGCAATTTACCTGGACCAACGGGGGTGAGGCCACCGGCTTCGTACCGACGCGCTATCCGGGCTCGTCCAGCGCTGGCGACCCCTGCGCATTGGCGCGCGCAACCGAGTGGCGTGAGGAAGACGGATGGCATCTGCCGGTCGGCCAGCGCATGCTGGTGACCGATACCGGGGCGGAAGCGGCAATCATGGATCTACGCTGCCTCGATCTCGATGACGACGAGGCGCCGGCCGCCGCCGCCTGACATGGTGACCGACCCTGCCAGAGGTGAACGCCTGCAACCCTCACTGCTCGATCGACTGACCGATCACGCGCCCGACCAGAAACGTGAGAGCCTGGACCAGCAGACGTTGACGATGCAGCAATTGCGCCAAGCGGTATTGCGCGACCTGGCGTGGCTGATGAACACCACGAACCTGTCGGGCGGCGAGGATTTCGGCGAAACGCCGCTGGCCGCGCGCTCCACGCTGAATTTCGGCGTGCCGGCTTTCACCGGCTTGGTGGCGGCCGATGGCGCGGGACTTGAATCCTTGCTGGCGGATGCAATCCGCACGTTCGAACCGCGGATTCGCCCGGAGACGGTCCGGGTGCGCGCCCGCCCTTCACGCGAGGAAGAATTTCTCCCAGCTTTGGTCTTCGAGATTTCCGGCGAACTCTGGGCGCAGCCCGTGCCGCAGCAACTGTTTCTGGAGACATCGATCGAGCTCGAAACGCGCCTGACAGTGGTGACCGATACGAAGGCGCGGAGCTGATGGATCCGCGCCTGTTGCGCCTGTACGAGCTTGAGCTCGCCTATCTGCGCGACATGGGAACCGAGTTCGCCCAGGAATTTCCCAAAGTGGCGCGCCGGCTCGATCTGGGCAGCCTGGAAGTCGCCGATCCTTATGTGGAAAGGCTGCTGGAGGGATTCGCGTTCCTGACCGCGCGCATCCAGCTCAAGATGGAGTCGGAATTCCCGACATTCACCCAGTCGCTGCTGCACATGGTCTATCCGCATTACGCCGCTCCCACCCCCTCGATGGCGGTGGTGCGGCTGGTGCCGGATGCGGCCTTGCGCGCCATGCCGCAGGGTGCGCGCCTGCCGCGCGGCACGGAGCTGCGCAGCCTGCTGGGCACGGAGGACCAGACCAACTGCGAGTTCCGCACCGCGCACGACGTGCACCTGCTGCCGATCGAGGTGTCGGAGGCCGAGTACATCGCGTCACCCGCGGCACTGGCGGCATTTCGCCTGTACGAGCAGCGCGGCGTGAAGGCGGCGATACGCCTGCGCCTGCGCGCATTGGGCGAGGCGGGGTTTTCGAAAATCGCGTTGACCAGCCTGACGCTGTTCCTGGGCGGGCCCGAAGGCGCGCGCGCCCGGCTGTATGAGCAATTGCTGGCCAACGTGACCGCCATCTACGTGCGCTCCACCGAGCGTCCACTGCCCTGGCAGGAGAGGCTGCCCGCCAGCGCGCTGCGCGGCCTGGGTTTCGAAGCCGGCGAGGCGTTGCTGCCGCCGGCCCCGCAATCTTTCGACGGCTACCGTCTGCTGCAGGAATATTATGCGATGCCGGAGCGGTTCCTGTTCATGGAGCTGTCCGGCTTGGCGCCCGCGGTCCGACGTTGCACCGGCCATGAGCTGGATGTGATAATCCTGCTCAACCGCGCCGAGCCCTCGCTGGCCGCGGGCTTTGGGCCGGACAATCTGTGCCTGTTCTGCACGCCGGCGATCAACCTGTTTGCACGCCGCGCCGACCGGGTGAACATCGCCCCCGGCGAGGCCGAACAACTGGTCGTGCCCGACCGGATGCGGCCGCTGGATTACGAGGTGTTCTCCGTTGAAAGCGTCGAAGGCTTTGCCGCCGATGGCAGCGCCCCGCAGCCTTTCCTGCCTTTCTATGCGTGTAACGATCTGAGCCGCAACCCTGAGCATCGCAGCTATTACATGCTCCGCCGCCAGCCGCGCCTTCTGTCCAGCCGCAGCCGCCAACGCGGACCACGGTCCAGCTATCTGGGCCACGACATGCTGGTCTCGCTGGTCGATCCGGAGGCCGCACCCTACCGCCACGAGTTGCGGCAACTGGGGCTGGACCTTCTTTGCACTAACCGCGACTTGCCGCTGACCATGCCGACGGGCAAGCAGCATACTGATTTCACGCTGGTCGTGAGCGCGCCCATCGCTTCCGTGCGCTGCGTCGTCGGCCCGACCGCGCCACGCCCATGCCGTGGCGATGGCGCGTACACGTGGCGTTTCATCTCGCATCTGGGCCTCAACTATCTCAGCCTGACCGACACGGACGCGCTGCACGGCGCGGCGGCGTTGCGCGAGTTACTGGGGCTGTATGTGCCCTCGTCCGACGGGGTCGCGGCGCGCCAGTTGGAGGGGCTGCTCTCGGTCCGATCGACTTCCATCGTCCGCCGCATTCCCGGCGCGGGCCCGGTGACGGCCGGGCGCGGGCTGGAGGTTGCGCTGACCATCGACGAGGCGCCGTTCGGCGGCGCCGGCGGCGTGCTTCTGGCGGCCGTGCTGGACGCGTTCTTCGCGAAATATGTGTCCATCAACGGGTTTATCGAAACGGTGATGCGGAGTGCCGAGCGGGGGGAGGTGATGCGATGGCCGATGCGGACGGGTCTGCGGCAGATGCTGTAGCGCCCGCCCGGGCCGATCCGTTGGCGCAGTTTGCCGAGCGGCCCTGGCAAATGGGGTTCTACCAGGCGATGCGCCTGCTGGAAGCGGGGTTTGCCGATCGCCCGCGTTTGGGGCGCAGCGCGCGGCCCGGCCAGGACATGGTGCGCCTGGCGCAGGAACCGAGCGTGCAGTTCGCGCCCTCCACGCTCGCCGCCGTGGAGCCCGCGCTGGACGGCAGGCCGGCCCGGATGCTCGTGCATTTTTTCGGCCTGTTCGGTCCGGACGGGCCGTTGCCGCTGCATCTGACGGAATATGCGCGTGACAGGCGGCGCAACTTCCGCGACCCGACATTGCAACGCTTTGCCGACATTTTCCACCATCGCGCGCTGTCGCTGTTTTGGCGTGCCTGGGCGGATAGTCGCCCGACGGTCAGTTTTGACCGGCCCGCGCAAGATCGTTATGCGCAGTACGTGGGCGCATTGTGCGGGCTGGGATTTGAGTCGCTGCGAGACCGCGACGCCATGCCGCATCTGACGAAACTGCATTTTGCCGGGCGGCTGGCCAATCAGACGCGACATGCGGAGGGGCTGGCGGCGATGCTGTCGGCCTTTTTCACCATGCCGGTTCGGGTGGACTCGTTCATCGGCGCCTGGTTGACCTTGCCCGTCGGTGATCGCACCGCACTTGGCGATCGGCCGCAGACCGGCCGGCTAGGCGCCAGCGCCCTGGTGGGCGGACGGGTCTGGACCAGGCAACAGAAATTCCGGATCGTGATGGGGCCGATCGGGCTGGCCGATTACCTGCGCCTGCTTCCGGGCGGCGGCAGCTTGCACAGGCTGATCCCGATCGTGCGCAATTACGCGGGCGACGTGCCGCTTTGGGACGTGAACCTGATCCTGAAGCGCGACGAGGTGCCGCCCATCCGGCTCGGCCGCGAAGGCCGACTGGGCTGGTCCACCTGGCTGATGCCGCGCCGGCGCGCCGATGACGCGGCGGACTTGTTTCTCGATGCGAGTGCCGACAGCATGGGTGCCCGGATCGATCGCGAAACGCCGGATGCCGACAATCCTTTTGAGGAAGACGTGACATGACCGAGATCAGCCGCACCGCGCTGTTCGGCAAACTCAACCCGGTCGCGTATCGCGCCATCGAGGGGGCGACCGTGTTCTGCAAACTGCGCGGCAATGCGTATGTGGAACTGGCGCACTGGCTGCATCAGATTCTTCAAGTGCAGGACTCGGACTTGCATCGCATCATCCGGCATTTCGAGCTGGATGCGTCCAGACTCGCTGCCGATCTGACCGCGTCGCTAGACCGGCTGCCGCGGGGGGCCACCGCAATCTCGGATTTCTCGCCGCATGTCGAGGAAGCGATCGAGCGCAGCTGGGTGTTCGCAACGCTGATGCTGGGCGAGGCGCAGGTGCGGACCGGCCATCTGATGCTGGGGATGACACGCACGAACGGGCTGCGCAATGCGCTCTACGCCCTCAGCCGGCAATTCGAGCGCGTGCGCGGCGAGGCGCTCGGGGACGATTTCGCCAAGATACTGAAAGGATCGCCGGAAGAGGCGATGCAGGCCACCGATGGTTTCGCGTTGCCCGGCGAGGCAAGCGGGGCGACGGCACCGGCGGCGATGGGCAAACAGGAGGCGCTGGCCAAATTCTCCGTCGACCTGACCGAACGGGCACGGCAGGGCGAGATCGATCCGATCGTCGGGCGCGACATGGAGATTCGTCAGGTCGTCGATGTGCTGATGCGCCGGCGCCAGAACAATCCCATCCTCACGGGCGAGGCGGGCGTGGGAAAAACCGCCGTTGTGGAGGGCTTCGCCCTGCGTATCGTGGCCGGCGACGTGCCGCCTGCGTTGGCGGAGGTGAGCCTGCGCACCTTGGACGTGGGATTGCTGCAGGCCGGCGCCAGCATGAAAGGCGAATTCGAAAACCGGTTGCGCCAGGTGATCGAGGAAGTGCAGTCCAGTCCCAAACCCATCATCCTGTTCATCGACGAAGCCCACACGCTGATCGGTGCGGGCGGTGCCGCCGGGACAGGCGACGCCGCCAACCTGCTCAAACCCGCTTTGGCGCGTGGAACGTTGCGAACGATCGCCGCGACCACCTGGGCGGAATACAAGAAATACTTCGAGAAGGACCCGGCGCTGACCCGACGGTTCCAGGTGGTGCAGGTCGATGAGCCGTCAGAAGAAAAAGCCATTCTGATGATGCGCGGCATCGCTTCGCCGCTGGAGAAGCATCATCGCGTGCAGATCCTGGACGAGGCGATCGAGGCCGCGGTGCGGCTGTCGCATCGTTACATCCCGGCGCGTCAGTTGCCGGACAAGTCGGTCAGCCTGCTGGACACCGCCGCGGCGCGTGTGGCGGTCAGCCAGCATGCGGTGCCGCCGGCGGTGGACGATTGCCGCCGCCGCATCCAGGCTCTGGAGACCGAGCAGGAGATCATCGCGCGCGAGACCGCAATCGGCGTTCACACCGCCGAGCGTGCGGCGCGTGTGGAGGAGCAGTTAGCCGCACAACGCGAGATGCTGACCGGCCTGGAAGCGCGATGGGAGACGGAACGCGGTCTGGTGGACCGGCTGCTCGCCCTGCGCGCGAGGCTGCGCGATGGCGGCGCGCCGGTGGAGCCGGTCGATGGCACCGCGCCGGCGCCGGATCGCGCGATGCAGCTCGAGGAGTTGCAGGCGCTGCAGACGATGCTGTCCGATCATCAAGGCGAAGCACCGCTCATTCTGCCGAGCGTGGACGCACAGGCGGTGGCCACCATCGTGCAGGACTGGACCGGCATTCCGGTCGGACGCATGGTCAAGAACGAGGTGCAGGCGGTGCTGCGCCTGGCCGACACCATGGCGCAGCGCGTCGTGGGCCAGGACCACGCGCTGCGCACCATCGCCCGCCGCGTGCAAACGTCACGCGCGGGACTGGACAATCCGCAAAAGCCGGTCGGCGTCTTCATGCTGTGCGGGCCGTCCGGCGTGGGCAAGACCGAGACGGCGCTGGCGCTGGCGGAGTCGCTGTACGGCGGCGAACAGAACCTCGTCACCATCAACATGAGCGAATTCCAGGAGGCGCACACCGTCAGCACGCTGAAGGGCGCACCGCCCGGCTATGTCGGCTACGGCGAAGGCGGCGTGCTGACCGAGGCGGTGCGCAGAAAGCCCTATTCGGTCGTGCTGCTCGACGAAGTCGAAAAGGCGCACCCGGACGTGCATGAGATGTTCTTCCAGGTGTTCGACAAGGGATTCATGGAGGATGGCGAAGGCCGGTTCATCGACTTCAAGAACACGCTGATCCTGCTGACCAGCAACGTCGGCACCGACCTGATCATGGGGCTGTGCCGCGATCCGGAGCTGGTGCCCGAACCTGAGGAGATTGCCAAGGCGCTGCGTGCCCCGTTGCTGAAGGTCTTTCCGCCGGCGCTGCTGGGGCGGTTGATCGTCGTTCCATACTATCCGTTGGCCGACACGACGATGCGGGACATCATACGCCTGCAGCTCGGCCGCATCGCCGCGCGCATCGGGGCGCGCCATGGCGTCTCCTTCACCTATGCCGACGATGTGGTGGATGTGATCGCCGCACGCTGCACGGAGCCGGAGAGTGGCGGGCGAATGATCGACGCCATCCTGACCAACACCATGCTGCCGGCGATCAGCGAAGGGTTCCTGCACCGCCTGCTGGGTGGGGAATCGGTGGCCAGCGTTCAGGTGGACGTGAAGGATGGTGATTTCGCCTATACGTTCGGCGATTGCGGCCACGCCGCGGCAGCCGAGTTACCCCTGACTACGACGGTATGTCTCGCGGAGTCGTAGCGGCGCACTGGCAAAATTTCTGGTGCGCCCTGGCGATTTAACGTAGAATTTTGGCCGTCTCGGATGTGAGCACAGGGCGCGCGGGGGATCATGGCCGAACCGAACATAGGTATGGACAAGGCCGAGCTGAAGCGGCTGCTGGTCGCTTCAAAGAAGCAGCCCGTCCATTGCGGCGTCGGCATGACCAAGGACGGCGTGGTCATCAAGCTTGACCGCATGAAGCAGGGCCGGGCGCTGACGGCCGAGTTGCAGAAAGCCCACAAGGACATGAAGAGCCCGCATTGGGGCGAGGCGCTTGTGGACATGGACGAGGACCCGAAGCTCGTCATCCTGCAACTCAACAAGCCTGCCTCTGGCATGGCGCGCAAGTTGCGAAAGATCCTGAAGGGCACGGGCTTCAGCAAGATCGAGATACGTCTGGAAGACGGATCCGTCGCCGAAAAGGAGGACGAGGAAGACGAGGCGGCCGAGGCCGCAATGGAC
>CAXUNK010000063.1:0-14741 GCA_964252425.1 uncultured Acetobacteraceae bacterium | reverse complement strand
ATACCGACGCCACACCCAGGCGAGCGCCATTCCGCCGCTGATCGAGTAGGCGGGCACCAGCAGCAGGTTGTAGCGCACCTGGTTGACGGCGACCGAGGCGTTGAAGGCGAGCATGAACCAGGCCGGCAAGGCGATCACCAGGACGTATGCCCAGTCCCGCATGCGCCGGCGCAGCGCGCGCCACGTCGTCCAGACCGCGACCGGCAGCAGGAAGAACCCCCACCAATGCGCGATATAGGCGCCGCGCAGCGCCAGCGGGATGCTGACCAGCATATGGGTGAGCGGCATTCTGAAGACGTAGTGGTCAAGCAGGTAGGCCAGGTGGTTATCGACGCCGCCGGCCGCCCGCAGCGTCTCCGGCAGCAGATGGTTCAGGCCGGTCAGGTAGAACGAACGGGGGGAGTCCCAGCCAAACCGGTCACAGGCGCCCGCCCCGGCCAGCACGCGCCCATATGCGCGGCCGTCCGGCAGCCAGCAGACAAAGGACATGGCATAGTCGCGCCACGTCATCGCGTCGAAGGCGATGCGCTGGACGAGCGTATGGCTGTCATAGCCGCGAGTCAGCGCCGCATGACCCAAAACCACGAAATTGCGGACCAGCCAGGGCGCCACCACACCGGCCGCCCCTGCCGCGAGGCACACGCCGGGCAGCAGCGCGCGGCGCCGGCCGAAAACCGCCAGAGCCAACAGCGTCATCGGCAGCACGTAGAGAAAAGCCGGCCGGGTCAGCATCGTCAGGCCAAGCAGCACGCCCGAGGCGGCGGCCCAGCCCAGCCGCCCCGCCGCCCGGCTCCGTAGCGCCATCACACCGGCGGCGATCGCCGATGTGGACAGCAGCAGGCAGGTCGTCTCGGTCATGATCGTGAGCGCGGACTGCACGAGCAGCGGCGACACCCCGGCCGTGAGCAGGAGGGCCAGCCAACCCACCTCCGGGCCGCCCAGAACGCCGCCCAGCCACCAGACCAGCCAGAAGAACCCGCACAGCTCGGCCAGCTGCAGCCCGCGCAGGCCCGTCGCACGCGACGGGCAGCCCTGATCCTGGTCATTCGTCGCCACCACGCATGCCATGCCGGCCCGAAAGGGCGCGTCCAGGCTGGCCGCGGCGGCGACCAGCGCGGGGTAGAGCGGGGCGAACCGCATGCCGGAGGGCCGCCTGCCATCCGCGTCCGGCTGCGCGAACATGAACCCGTCGGTGAACCGGCCCCTTGCCAGCAAATCGTGCGCGATGCCCAGATAGAAGGGCTGGTCGAAGGCGGCGAGCGGCAGGGCGCGGCTGCGCTGACACTGCACCGACAGGACCAGTACAATCGCGGCCGCCGCAAGCCAGCCGGGCCGCAGATGCCGGGTCAAGCCGCTTCCGAGAACACGAAGCGTCGCGCAAGGCTGGCGACCGGCAGGGTCGCGTAGGCATCCTTGGCCGCCTCGACGATCGTGACCCCGGCCAGTTCGGCGAATAGGGCGTGCCCCAGCCTCTCCCACGCCGCGGCGCTGCGCAGCATCAGGCGGGAGCGGGAGGGCGGCGGGAACAGCGCGGTCTCATGCCGCTCGGCGCGGAACAGGGCGGCGGCGAGCAGCCGGTCGAGCTGCCCGCGCGAATAGGGGCGGCCCTGGCCGAACGGCGTGCTGTCGATATGCGCCCATAGCCCGGTCCGGTTGGGCGCCACCACGAGCATGCGCCCGTCATCCTTGAGCACGCGCCAGATCTCGCGCAGCAGCCGCGCATCCTGGCCGGCCGGCTCCACGCCATGGATGACCAGCACGCGGTCGAACACCAGGTCGGGGAACGGCAGGTGCCGCGGATCGATGGCGCACGACCCAGGCGGCGGCTCGTGATGCGAGGTGGTGGCGTTCAGCAGGCGGGCGCTGGACGGCCAAAGCTGCAGGAAGGGCGACGGGTAGCCCAGCCCCAGCACGGACAGGCCGGGCCGGTCGGGCCAGAGCTGTGCCAGCCGCCGCCCGATCAGCCCCGCCGCCACCCGGCCGAGCGGCGCGTCGTAGAAAGCGGGCGCGGCGCCATGGTCGTGCTGCGAGGTCATTGCGGCCCTAATGTCCTGCCTCAGGTATACGCCAGGCGTGTTGCCAAGCCGAGCAGGCCACGAGCGTACCGAAAAAGCCAGCGTGCGGCCCCGCGGCGCCGGATGCTACGATCCATCCCGACGAAGCGCGAGGTGGTGCGGTGACGGTCAGTGTGGACGCAATCCCGATGTTCTCGGACAATTACGCCTGGCTGTTGCGCGACGCGGCAAGCGGAGCCGTGGGTGTGGCAGACCCGGCCGATGCCGATGCGGTGATCCGCGCCATCGATGCGCAAGGCGGGCGGCTCGACACCATCTTCCTCACCCACCACCATGCCGACCACGTGGCCGGCGCCGACGAGGTGCGCAGCCGATACGGTGCCAGCATCGTGGGCGCGCGGGCGGACGCGCACCGGCTGCCGCGGCTCGACGTGGCCGTCGAGGGGGGCGGGACCACGCCGTTCGGCGGAACCGCCGCCCAGGTGATCGACACGCCGGGCCATACGCGCGGCCACATCGCCTTCTTCTTTCCCGATGGCGGCGTGCTGCTCTGCGGCGACACGCTGTTCTCGCTCGGATGCGGCCGCCTGCTGGAAGGCACCGCGGACGAGATGTTCGCCTCTCTCCAGCGTTTGGCCGCGCTGCCGCCCGAAACCCTGGTGTGCTGCGGCCACGAATACACGCAGAGCAACGCGCGCTTTGCCGTCACTGTCGAGCCGCAGAACGCGGCCCTGCTCGCGCGCTCGGCCGGGGTGGATCGCCTGCGTGCCTCGGGCCGGCCGACCGTGCCGTCCCGCCTGGCCGACGAGCTGGCCGAAAATCCGTTCCTGCGCGCGCCCGATGCGGTTCGGCTGGGCGAGATACGCGCGGCCAAGGACCGGTTCTGACGTCGGACATGACAGGTCCGATCTTCATCTATGTCACCCATCCGGACGCCGATGCGGCGCTGGCGCTCGGCCGCGTGCTGGTCGAGGCCGGCCTGTGCGCCTGCGTGAACGTGCTGCCCGGCATGCGCAGCGTGTACCGCTGGCAGGGACAGGTGGAAGACGCCCGGGAAGCGGTGATGATCGTGAAGACCCGCGCCGACCTGCTGGACGTCGTGGTCTCGCGCATCAAGGCGGAACACCCGTACGAGTGCCCCTGCATCGCGGCGCTGCCCATCGCAGGCGGCGACCCGGACTATCTGGCCTGGATCGCGTCGTCCTGCCTGCCCGAGACGCAGTGACGTCCCGAACCCATGACAGGATCGAACTTGCGTCCTAAACACCGCCGATGAGCCGCATCGCCGAGACATTCGCCGGGCTGAAGGCCCAAGGCCGTGGCGCGCTGATCCCGTTTCTGGAAGCCTACGACCCGGACGCGGCCACCAGCATGGCCATACTGCACGGCATGCCTGGCGCGGGCGCCGACCTGATCGAGATCGGCATGCCGTTCACCGATCCCATGGCGGACGGCCCGACGATCCAGGCGGCGGGGCGGCGCGGGCTGCTGGCGGGCGCCACGCTGTGCCGCGTATTGGAGATGGTGGCGGAGTTCCGCGCGGAGAATACGCGCACGCCGATCGTGCTGATGGGCTATCTGAACCCGATCCTCGCCTACGGCCCGGCGCGCTTCTGCCTCGATGCCTCGGCCGCCGGGGTGGACGGGCTGATCGTGGTCGATCTGCCGACCGAGGAGGCCGAGCTGCTGGCCGGCCACGCGGCCGAGCACGCGCTGGACATCATCCGCCTGGTCGCCCCCACCACCGACGCCGCCCGCCTGCCGTCTGTGCTGCGCGGTTGCAGCGGCTTCGTCTATTACGTCAGCATCACCGGCGTGACCGGCACACGCACGGCGTCCTCGGCCGAGCTGGAGGCGGCGATCCCGCGCATCCGGGCGGTTACCGACCTGCCGGTGGCCGTGGGCTTCGGCGTGCGCTCGCCGGCGCAGGCCGCCGCCGCCGTCCGGGTGGCCGATGGGGCGGTGGTGGCGTCGGCACTGATCGACACGCTGGCCGCCTCGCTGGATCCCGAGGGACGCGCCGGGGCCGATACTGTGCGGCGCGTGCTGGACCAGGTGCGCGCTCTGGCCCAGGCGGTGCGCGCCGTCCGCAAGGAGCACATGGCATGAGCTGGCTGACCGAATATGTGCGCCCGAGGATACGCACCCTGCTGGGTCAGCGCCCGGACGTGCCGGAAAACCTGTGGTCGCAATGCGGCAACTGCCAGCAGATGATCTTCACCAAGGATCTCGAGAAGAACCTCAAGGTGTGCACCAATTGCGGCCACCACATGCGCGCGACCGCGCTCGAGCGGCTCGACTGGACTTTCGACGAGGCAAGCTACACCCGTATCGAGCTGCCCAAGGCGCCGGCCGACCCGCTCGGCTTCCGCGACCAGAAGCGCTACGCCGAACGGCTGCGCGAGGCGCGGGCGAAGACGGGGCTGGAGGATGCGCTGGTCGTGGCCCACGGCACGGTGGGCGGCCATCCGTCGGTGATCGCCGCGATGGAGTTCGGCTTCATGGGCGGCTCGATGGGTGCGGCGGTCGGCGAGGGCCTGGTCGCGGCGGCGAGACTCGCGGTGCTGCAACAGGCGGCGCTGCTGGTGTTCACCGCGTCCGGCGGCGCCCGCATGCAGGAGGGTGCCGTCAGCCTGATGCAGATGCCGCGCACGACCATCGCCGCCATGATGATGCGCGACGCGAGGCTGCCGTTCGTCGTCGTGCTGACCGACCCCACGACCGGCGGGGTGACGGCCAGCTTCGCCATGCTGGGTGACGTGCAGATCGCAGAGCCGGGCGCGCTGATCGGCTTCGCCGGCGCGCGTGTGATCGAGCAGACCGTGCGGGAGACGCTGCCTGAGGGGTTCCAGCGCGCCGAGTACCTGCACGAGCACGGCATCGTCGACATGGTCGTGCGGCGCACCGAGTTGCGCGAGGTGCTGGCGCGCCTGCTGGGCCTGATGCGGCCGCACGTGCCGGCACCCGAAACGGAACAGCAGGACGAACTCGAAACGGAAGCGGAGACGGCCGCCTGACCGCGCTGGACCTGCCTCGGCTGGCGCCGGACGAGACGCCGGGCCGAACGAACGCCATCATCGACCGTCTGCACACCCTCTACCCAAAACTGATCGACCTCAGCCTCGACCGCGTGCTGCGCCTGCTGCACGCGCTGGGCGATCCGCAGCTCCGCCTGCCGCCGGTGATCCATGTGGCCGGCACCAACGGCAAGGGATCGACATGCGCCTTCCTGCGCGCCATGGGCGAGGCGGCGGGGTGGCGCGTGCACGTCACCATCTCGCCCCACCTCGTCCATCTGCGCGAACGGTTCCGCGTCGCCGGCCGGCTGGTGGACGATGCCGAGCTGTCCGACACGCTGGAGGAGATCGAACGGGTCAACGCCGGCCAGCCGATCACCGTGTTCGAAGCGCTGGCCGCCGCGGGCTTCCTGCTGTTCTCCCGCGCCCCGGCCGAACTTTGCGTGGTCGAGGTGGGGCTGGGCGGACGGTTCGACGCGACAAACGTCGTGCCGCAACCGGCGGCGTGCTGCATCACCTCCATCTCGCTCGACCACCAGGATTTTCTGGGCGACCGGCTGGACCGCATCGCCTGGGAGAAGGCCGGGATCATGAAACCCGGCCGCCCCGTCTCGGTGGGCGCGCAAGTCGCGGAAGTCGCGCCGGTGCTGCGCGCCTGTGCCGCCGAGACCGGTGCCGTGCTGCATGAGCGCGGGCGGGATTGGGAGATCGCCGGCCACGCCGACGGGCTGCGCTTCAGCGACGGGGAGGGCGTGCTGGAGCTGCCGCGTCCGGGGCTGGCCGGCGCGCACCAGATCGACAATGCGGGCGTGGCCATCGCCTCTCTGCGCGCCTCCGGCCTGGGTGTGCCGCAAGTTGCCTATCCCGGACTGGCGCACGCTGCCTGGCCAGGACGGTTGCAACGCCTGCATGGGCGGCTGGCGGCGCTGCTGCCGCCCGGCGCGGAGCTCTATCTCGACGGCGGCCATAATGAGGGGGCCGCGCGTGCGCTGGCCGTGCAACTTCACGCCTGGGCCGACCGGCCGCTCTATTTGGTTGTCGGCATGAAGCAGGGAAAACATGCCGCGGAGTTCCTAGCACCACTGATCCCTGCCGCCCGATCCGTCTGGGCGGTGGCCGAACCGGGCCAGCATCTAGCCCTGGCGGTGCCCGAGATCGTGGCGGCGTCCGGCGGGGTGGCCCGTCCGGGCCCCGACCTGCGTCGCGCGCTGCTGCAGATCGCCGACCACCCGGCGGGGCGAGCGCTGATTTGCGGCAGCCTCTATCTAGCCGGCGAGGCGCTCAAGGCCGACGGCACACGGGATCTTGCGTGATGGATCGAGACGCCGCCGCAAAACCCGGGTTACAAGCGCGCATTACATGCTGCGGTGCAGCGAGAACGGGCTCGCCGGAGGGTGCGCAGATGAAATTCTGGATCGTCGGGTGGACGGCAGTTCTGAGCTTGATCGCCATCGCACCCGTGTAGGCGGTTGCGCGAGCAAGTTATGCTAATCGGTCTGACGGCCGACACTGCGCAAGCCTGCACCATGGCTCGCGACATTTCTGTCACATCGATTCTGGCGGAACCTGCGCGACCACCATTGCAGGCGTGGGAGACAGAAATCCTTGGTTGTTCTCTTCAAGAACTACTTTCTCTTCAGCCTGCCGCTCCAAACCGCGCCTGACCCGCTCGTACCTCATTTGGCGGCCGAAGCCGCGTTGATGAACGCCAAGCCGTTCGGCACGCCGTAGCCAGTCGCGTTGTCCCAGCCGGGCATCGCCATCAACGAGGAATCCGAGCCGAAGCTGAGGTCGATCTTGGCCCCGATCCCCACCTGGGGCGAGGTGATCTTCACCGCGGTGCCGACAAACCCGTTCGGCTGCGTCGCCGTCAGCCCAAGCAGGGCCGCCGCGCTGTAGTATGCGGATTGCGAGCCCACCGCGAACGTTCCGGCCAGGTTGCTGATTGTGGCCGGCACCGGCACGATGTCGCGCAGGCTGCCGGTCGGCATCGCGGCGATCACCGGCGCCGCCTGACCGAGCCTGGCCCCGGCCGCCTGGTCCGCCAGCGCCCAGATGCCGGAAAACACCGGACTGGAGACGCTGGTGCCGCCGATCACCTCAACCAGGGACGCCGTGCCGTCGGCGTTCGGCGTCACGATGATCACGCCGGTGAACGGATCGGCGACCGCAGAGACGTCGGGCAATTGGCGGCCGGTCCCAGGCAAGGCGCGCTGCCAGTGCGGTTTTTCCAGATAGGCGCTCTCGCCCCCGCCGCCGCCTTGCCGAAAACCGCCCGGGACCGGCGGCACGGAAATCCCCTGGACGTCGCCCAGGAACGTCTCGTCGGTTCCCCAGGCGCTCTCGACCGGACCGTAGTCGCTGGGTACGCCCAGGCTGGTGCCGCCCACCCCGGTCGCATAAGGGGAGTCGGCGGGGATCGAGGCAGCGCCGTCCGGCGTGCCCAGGCCGTTATCGCCGCTGTCGCCGGTCGAGACATCGACCGCGATCCCCTGGGCGGCAGCCTTGGCGATGATGGCGTTGAACGCGCGCGCATCCGCCGGGCCGTACTCGGCTTCCGGATAGCCGTAGCTGTTGGAGATCACCTCGCCCAGATCATGGGCGATCGCGTAATGAAGCGCATAGGCCAGCTCGTCCGGATCGTCGCTCGGGGCGACCACCAGGACGATCTTGGCCTCCGGCGCCATCGCGTGCGCCCATTCCACATCGAGGGAGATCTCCACCGGCCAGCCGGTCGGATACGGGTTGGCGATGGGCGGCCCGTCCGGATAGACGGTCTGGAAGTTGGCACCGGTCAGCGGCGGCAGGCCCATCATGCTGGAGAATGTGTTGGCGTCCGACTGGATGGTCGGCGACCCGTACGCATCGACCAGTACGATGGTCTGGCCCTGCCCGCGGTAGCCGGCCTTATAGACCGCCGGCAGACCATATTGCGCGGCGATCGCCTGGGCCGAATAGCCGCAGGTGGCTTTCGCCGGCGTGACGCCGGTCGCGATGTATCCGGGGCCACGGATGTTGGCGCTTTGCACCGCGCCTGGCACAAAATGCGCAAAGACCAGGTGCTCGCTCTGTTTGAAACAGGTGGTGGTGAAGGTGTCGCCCGGTTTCGCGGCCGCGCCGATCGACATCTGCACCGGCTTGCCGGTCGAAAGGTCGAGCTGGTGAACCAAATAGGGGCGCATCGGCACCGTGGACAGGCCTGTCACACCGGCCACCATCTCCCCGCCCGCGCCGGTGAAACGAGGCTCGCCTCGGCTGATCCGGTAGCGGGCCGACGCGCTTTGCACGTCGCGCAACGTCGTACCGAAAGCGGCCTCCATGCGGCTCGCCGGCCCGGCCACGCGCAACGCATCGCCCTCGCTGCCGCGCGGCTCCACGCTCAGTCCCGCCGCCTTCAGCGACGCCACAAGCGTGCCGACATCGCGGTCCGTCGGACCGGCCGCTTCCACTTCGGCCGGCGTCATCCAGTGATGGTAGTCCTGCGCCCCCTTCGTCGTCCGGCTCGCGGTCGCGGCCTCGAAAGCTGCGGCATCATGCGGCTTGAGCCAAACCGTGGCGGTCACCTCCGTGTCCGGATCGGTGGGTCCGGAGTCGCGCAGGCCACCCAGGCCACCCATGGATGCCGCACGCGCGGCCGGCGCGAGAGCAACCGCGGCAGACAGCATCACACAAATGCGAAGAGCCTGGCGTCCCAACATGATCAAAATCCGCATCCTCCGAGTCGGCCGGAGGCAGCAAGTCAGGAAGCCTGACCTCTCGTCAAGGCAAGGTGGCCGGCCTGCGGCGGCTTTGCCCTCACACAGGTTCCGCCAGGCTCGTCAGCAGTCTTCGCTGCCGGATTTGGTCGCTGACCGCATGCTGGAGTTGCTCCAGCAGCAGGTCGGCCTGCACCAGGTCCAGCTCCGAGATGATCGTTCGATCGTCCATGTCGTGGATCAGGACGACTCGGTTAGCCATGCTGCATGCGCGAAAACTGCTCATGGCGCGAGTCTAGCCAGAAAAGGTTTAGTTTCATCAAATAAACGTGCTTGCCGCGCACATGGCTTCGTCTGAGGCATTTCCGCCACATCGCGCGCAGCAGGACGATCGGTGGCATGATCCCGCCCCTCGAGGGTGAGGAAGCTTCGTCCGAATGATCCGCCGTATCGCCTGCCTGACTGCCTGTGTGCTCGCCGCAGCCGCACCCATGCCGCCCGATCCGTATGGTTGGCTGGAGCAGGTCAACTCTCCGCGGGCGATGGCCTGGGTCCAGGCACAGAACGCGCGATCGCTGAAGATATTGCAGGCCGACCCGCGATACCGCGTGTTTCTCGACCAGGCGACGGCGATCGCGCAGTCAAGCGACCGGATCCCCAAGCCGGACTTCGTGGGCCGGGACGTGACCAACCTCTGGCAGGACGCCACCCACGTGCAGGGTCTGTGGCGCCGCACCACACCGCAGGATTTCGCCTCTACGGCGCCGCATTGGCAGACGCTGATCGATCTGGACGGGCTGTCCAGGACCGAGGCCAAGACCTGGGTGTGGGAGGGTGCGACCTGCCTGCAGCCCGCGGCCAGACGCTGCCTGACGATGCTGTCGCAAGGCGGCGAGGACGCGGTGACCGCCCGCGAGTTCGACATGCCGTCGGCCAGCTTCGTCGCCGGCGGGTTCTCCATCCCGCGCGCGAAGCAGACAGTGGATTGGGAGGATGAGAACACCCTGGTGCTTGGCACCGACTGGGGACCCGGCAGCATGACGCAGTCGGGCTACCCGTTCGTGATCAAGCGATTGCGGCGCGGTCAGGCGCTGGACCGGGCAATGGAGGTCTATCGCGGCACGCCCGGCGACGTGGGCGTCTCCGTCAACGCCTATGTCGATGGGGATGGCCACCGCGCCGTCGTGCTGACCCGCGGCCTGGACGCGTTCCGCGCCGAGTACCGCGTGCTGACCCCGTCAGGCACGCAGAAGCTGAACCTGCCTGAGAAATCCGAGCTCGACGGGCTGGTCGCGGGCCAGTTCATCGCCCGGCTGAGCGAGGCTGCCGGGCCGGGCCTGCCGGCGGGCGCCCTCGTCGAACTGGCGCTGTCGGCACCGCAGGGCACGCCGCGTCTGATCCTGGCGCCCACCGCCCGCCAATCCATACTGGGCGCCGGTGTCACCGCACATACCATCGTCGTCACCCTGCTCGACGAGGTGCGCGGGCGCGCCCTCGCCTTCACGCAAGCCCCGCCGGGCGGGCAGGGTCAGGGCTGGACCGCCGACCCGATTGCGCTGCCCGACAACGCCGCCATCTCGCTGGTCACCACCAGCGGCGTGGATGACCGCGCCTATCTGCAGGTGACCGGCTTCCTGCAGCCCACGACGCTCTACAGTTTCGACCCGTCCAGCGGCGCCGGTCCGGTGCCGGTCAAGACGCTGCCGGCCCAGTTCGACGCCTCGCACGACACCGTCGAGCAGCTTCAGGCCACGAGCCGCGACGGCACGCACATCCCCTACTTCCTGGTCCACCCGAAGGCGGCCAAGCCCGACGGGACCACGCCCACTTTGCTGACCGCCTATGGCGGCTTCGAGGTCAGCGAGACCCCGGCCTACAACCCCACCATCGGCAAGCTCTGGCTGGAGCATGGCGGCGCCTATGCGCTGGCCAACATACGCGGCGGCGGCGAGTTCGGTCCGGCCTGGCACGAGGCGGGGCTGAAAACCCACAGGCAACGCATCTACGACGATTTTGCTGCCGTGGCCCAGGACATGGAGCGCCGCCGCCTGACCAGTCCCGCCCATCTGGGCATACGCGGACGGTCGAACGGCGGGCTGCTGATGGGGGTGGAGTTCGAGCAGCACCCCGATCTCTGGCGCGCCGTCATCATCGGCGTGCCGCTGCTCGACATGCTGCGCTACGAAACGATCGCCGCCGGGGCGAGTTGGACCGGCGAGTACGGCAGCGTCGCCAACCCCGAGGAGCGCGCGTTCCTGGCTGCCATCTCCCCCTACGCCAACCTCAAGGCGGATGTCCGCTACCCCGAGCCATACATCTTCACGACGACCTCGGACGATCGTGTGGGCCCGGCGCATGCACGCAAATTCGCCGCCCTCATGGCCGCGCAGGGCCACCCGTTCCTGTATTACGAGGCGACCGAGGGCGGTCATGTGGCCAGCGCCAACCTGCGCGGCGCGGCGATGGAGCAGGCGCTGGAGATGACGTATCTGACGGAGAAGCTGATGCCGTGAGCAGGCAGTCTCTGGCCGGCCGCCTGCGCGGCCTGGTGCTGGCAGTCCTCTCCCCGGTGTTCGGCCGCGCGCTGTTCCGGCTTTGCCTTGGCCGCCAGCCCGATGCCGCGGAACTGGCGCGCTTCCAGGCCGGTCTGGTGAACCAGGACATACCGCTGCCTCCATGCTTCCGCGCGATGCTGAGCTGTCCGGACGCCAAGCCGAGCATTGCCCATTTCCTGCTGCTCGACATGGTGCGCGCCGGGCAATTGACCGTCAGCAACGCGTTCGACCGGCATCACGCCGCGGCCGATGCGTGGAGCGTGCCGCCGCTATGCGGCAATCCCCTCGCTTTCTGGCGCGGTCCTCCGGTCGCCTTCCTGCATCTGGAGAAGACCGGGGGTGGCCCGGTCGCCCAGCGTCTGACCGAGGCGTGCCACCCCGAGCAGATCGATCCCGATCCGCGGCGCACGGCGGCGGCCCATGCCCTGCCGCCGTTCGCCGGACGCGACGAGGCTGCGATCCGGAGGCGGGCGCTCATTTACGGTCATTACGACCTTCCCGCGCTGCGCCGGCTCGATCCGGCACGGCCCGTCATCACCATGCTGCGCGATCCGGCGCCACGCATCGTGTCGCTTTACTACTATTGGCGAAGCATCAATCCGGACGTGCTCGACACGACCGTGGGCAACGAGGCGGTCCGGCTCGCGCATGACTGCGACCTGCTCGGCTTTCTCCAGACCCGGGACCCGTCGGTCAGGAACTACATCAACAATTTCTATGCGCGCCGGCTGACCGGAACCTACGTGTCGCCATCGGGCGAGGACGCGCTTGCGGCCGATCCTGCCGCCTGCCTGGAAAGCGCGCTGGAGGCGCTGCGGGGGGTCGAATTCGTCGGCCTGACCGAGCGGATGGCGGACAGTCTTGCCCTGCTGGATGCGCGGTTCGGCATCGCCGCGGCCGTCCCCGAGACGCGGCACAACATGGCCGCCGACAACGCCCGCGTCTCGCCGCGCGTGTTTCGTGACCTGCCCAGGGATGCGCCGACCTCGGATCACGACCGCGCACTGGCGCGGCTGACCTGCCTGGACGCTGCCCTCTACACAACCGCCTGCGCGCGCTTCGAGACGGCGATGGCTGGGTGTCCTCGACCAGCGGAGTGAGGCGGCCCGGACCATGCCGGGGCCGGTGGACAGGCTGCGTTATTTTCGAACTCCATATATACTGGGCGACACTCATCCGGCCGGGCGCCGGACTCTGCGGTGGTGCGTTGGAAGCGTTTCTGTTCATGTTCGATGGGCTGGTGATGGTGGTGCTCGTCTTCATGGGCCTGCGCGACGACCGGCGCGCGCCCGGGTCGCGGCAGACCAGCCTGTTCCGCACCATCGATGACGAGGCGGGCGACGCACCGCCTATCACGCCCGGCTCGGACCCGGATTTCTTCGCCCCATGAGGGATCTGGTCTTCGCGCTCATCTGGATGGCGCTGCTGCCGCTCAGCCTGCTGTCGGCGCATGTGGGCGTCCTGCTCTGGGTCTGGGTGGCGCTGCTCTCGCCCAACGAGATGCTGTACGGCTTCATGGGCGGCGTCCCGTTCAACAAGGTCGTGGCCCTGGTCACCATCGCCCTGTTCTTCGTCAGCCGGGAACGCAAGCAGCCCTATCTGGACGCGACGCTGGTGCTGCTGCTGCTGCTGGCGGCGTCCGCCACGGTCTCCTGGGCGACCGGCCTGGCACCCGGCGATGACAGCACCGATCTTTACGAGAAGCTGCTCAAGGACATCGTGCTCGCCTTCATGATCTCGGCGATCATGACGACGCGCCACCGGCTGCATCTGCTGGTGCTCACGGTGGTGGTCTCGCTCGGGTTCCTGGCGGTCAAGGAAGGCCTGATCTCGGTGCTGACCGTGGGCGGGCACAAAATCATCGGCTCGGGCAGCATCGGCGACAACAACTCGCTCGCGACCGCCCTGCTGATGATCATCCCGCTGATCTGGTATCTTGTCCGGCAATCGGCGGTGCGCGTGGTGCGGCTGGGATTGATGTGCGTCCTCGGGCTGAGCGTCGTCACCGTGGTCATGACGTTCTCGCGCGGCGGGTTCGTGGGGCTGCTGCTGCTGGCACTCTTCATGGTGGCCAAATCGGGCAGCCGGCTGCGCACGTTCCTGCTGGTGGCCGCGGCCGGCGGGCTGATCTACGCCCTGGCGCCGGAGGCCTGGTTCCAGCGGCTCGATACGATCAAGGACGCCAGCAATGACGGCTCCTTCATGGGCCGCGTCGTGGCCTGGAAGATCAGTTGGCTGCTGGCCACCGACCGGCCCTTCTTCGGCGGCGGCCCGCACGCCATCCAGCATCTGGACGTCTGGAGCGCCTATGTGCCGGGACTGCCGGCCCTGGACTGGATACCCACGCCGCCCGCCGACACCATACCGCACGCGGCGCACAGCATCTATTTCGAGATCCTGGGCGATCTGGGCTTCGTCGGGCTCGCGTTGTTCCTGGCGGTGGTGGGCGGTGCGGCTTGGCGCTGCCGCCAGATCCTGCGCCTGGCGCGTGGCCGGCCCGAGCTCGCCTGGGCCGCGGAGCTGGCGAGCATGGCCCAGATCAGCCTTGTGCTCTATCTGAGCACCGGGGCGGCGCTCAGCCTGGGGTATTTCGAGCTGCTCTACATACTCTTGGCCATCGTCTCTCGCCTGCGGCGGATCGTACGCGCGGCGGTGGCCCAAGACATGCTTGCCGCCCAGGCGCGCGCCGAAGCGCAGTTGGCGCCGCTCAGAGGCGGTCTGGCGGCGGCGCGGCTAGAGCATGGTCGGTTCAGGTGGAATCATCAGAACCGACAAACATGGTCGGCCATAGGTGAAGCTAAAGCATGTCCGGTTCATCTTGAACCGGACATGCTTTAGGCGGGCTCGACCTTGCCTGAGACGGTGGCCGAGGCCGTGGCGCCGGCGCGTGCCCGCACGGCGCCGCCGGACCACCTCGTGCTGCGCGGCGTGCTGATCTTCGCGGTAATGCTGGACCACAACGACATCGTGCGTAACGTGCACGCGGTCAACGCGTGGTTCCTGCCGATGACCTGGCACGTGGCCGGCTTCCTGCTGCTGCCGTTCCTCACGCCGCCGCGCAGCCTGTCCCGGCCGATGTTGCGCGACCATGCCGTCCGCTACCTGGTTCCGTTCGTGTGGGCCGTCCTGGCCTATGCTGCGGCCTACCAGTCGATCATCCTGCGCCGCCCGCCCGATCTGGCCATGCTCGCACGGGTGGCGCGCGCGCTGTTGCTCGCCGATCCCACCTCGCTGCAGCACGCCACCGGCTTCATCGTGCTGTGGTTCCTGCCGGCGCTGCTGAGCGCGGTGGTGCTCGCTGCCGCCTGGAGCACCGCGCCCCGGCTGCGGCCCCCGCTGCTGGTGCTGGCTCTGGCGGTGCATGCCGGTGTGGGCGCGGTCCCGCCCGAGGCACGCGGGTGTGTGCCGTTCGGGCTGCTCATTGCGCTTTACATCCTGCCGCTCGGGCTGCTGCTGCGG
>CAXUNK010000062.1:0-14784 GCA_964252425.1 uncultured Acetobacteraceae bacterium | reverse complement strand
GTCCCGGCGCTGTTCGCGCTGGCTGGGCGGCGGGGCGGGGACGCCAACGCGGCCATCGGGGTGGTCAGCACGCTGGGCTATGCGGGGGTGCTTGCCGGGCCGCCCGCCTTCGGCGCGGTGGCGCAGGTGACGTCGCTCGGCTGGGCGATTGGGCTGGTCGGCGTGCTGGGCTGTGCCATCGGTGCGGCGGGATGGCGATGGGTGGTGGAGCGGGCACACAGTTCGTCACCGGTCGTCACCGTGGGTTAACACGGCCGGTGCTACACGCTGCCGCATGGATATCGAGACTGTCGTTGCAGCCAATCGTTTCGGTTTCGGCCGCCGGCCGGACGATGAGGTGCCGCGCGACCCGAAGGCCTGGCTGCGCGCGCAACTGACCGCACCCGATCCCACGCCGAGCCAAGGCATGGACACGCGCGCCGCATTGGCTGTGGTGCATGAGCGACGGCTGGAGAAGAAAGCCGAGCAGACGGCGCCCGGGCAGGCCGCGAAGGCTGGTCCGGGCATGGAGATGGGCAATCTCATTGCCGACCTTGCCAAGCAGGAAACGCATGCCTTTTTCGGCAACGCGCTGGTCACCCCTGCCCCGTTCCGTGAGCGGCTGGTCTGGTTCTGGGCCAACCATTTCACCATCGTGGCGCGCGGGGAGGTGCCGGCCGCCTGCGCCGGCGCCTATGTGCGCGAGGCGATCCGGCCGCATGTGACGGGCCGGTTCGCCGACATGCTGCTGGCAGTGATGCGCCACCCGGCGATGCTCGCCTATCTCAACCAGGCGGAGTCGGCAGGACCTGACAGCCCCGCCGGGGTTCGCCGGCATATGGGTCTGAACGAGAACCTCGCGCGTGAGAGCCTGGAGCTGCACACCGTCTCGCCCGCCTCGGGCTACACGCAGGGCGACGTCACCAACTACGCCAAGGTGCTGACCGGCTGGTCGATCGAGGTGAAGGACGGGCAGGGTTTTCTGTTCCGCCCCAATCTGCATGAACCTGGCGAGATCGAGGTGATGGGCCGGACCTGGCCGTCGGGCGAGCAGGGCGGGATCGAGATCCTGTCGTGGCTCGGCACGCATCCCGCCACGTATCGGCACCTGTCGGAGAAGCTGGTGCGGCATTTCGTGGCTGACGAGCCGCCACGCGATCAGGTGCGCCGGATCGAGGCGGTGTTTCAGTCGACCGGCGGCGATCTTGCTGCGGTTTCAAATGCTCTCGTCGATCTGCCAGGCGCGTGGGCGCCGGCTGCCAAGCTGCGCACGCCGCAGGAGTTCACGGTGGCCTGCCTGCGTGCAGTGGGTGCCACGCCCGACCACGTGCCCAACCTGGTGCAGATCGCCGGCGGGCTGGGCCAGGGCGTGTTCCAGGCTCCCTTCCCCATCGGCTGGCCGGATCGCGCGGTGGACTGGTCGGGTCCGGAAGCGATGCTGGAACGGGTGGATTTCGCCTATGGCCTGGCAGGCCGGATGGCCTGGCTTGACCCCGAACAATTGGGAAGGGCCACGCTGGGCCCGCTGTTGACTGCCGAAACGCTGGGCCAGATCCGTGCCGCCGGCTCAAGGCGAGACGGCCTTACCCTGTTGCTAGCCTCCCCAGAATTCCAAAGACGCTAAGACCAAAAGTTCTTTGCTTCTTTCTTTCAAGAAAGAAGTTCTTTCTTTTCCCTTCAGGGGCAACGACCCATGATCGTAACCAGACGGCAATCCCTGTTAGGTCTGACGGCCGCCATCACGCTAGGCCGCACCTCGCTGGCGCTGGCGGCGCCGGCCACGGAGCAGCGCTTCGTCGTCGTGCTGCTGCGGGGCGCGCTGGACGGCTTGTCGGCGGTGCAGCCCTATGGCGACCCTGCATTTGCCGATTTGCGCGGCCCGTTGGCGCTGCCGTCACCCGGGCAGGCCGGCGGCGTGCTCGATCTGGGCGGGTTCTATGGCCTGCATCCGGCGCTTGCCCGCATGCATGGGATGTATGCGTCGGGCGAGGTGCTGCTGGTGCATGCGGTGGCCGGGCATTACCGGAGCCGCAGCCATTTCGAGGCGCAGGACTGCCTGGAGAGCGGGGCGGACCAGCGACTGAACAGCGGCTGGCTGAACCGTGCGGTGGCGCTGATGCCGGCCGAGGCCGGGCGTGACCTGGCGCTGTCCGTCGGGTTATCGGCGCCCTTGCTGCTGCGCGGACCGGCGAGTGTGGAAGCCTGGGCGCCGGACCATTTCGCCCAGCCGACGGCCGACCTGTATCAGCGGCTGCTCAAGATCAGCGCGCGCGATCCGGTGATCGGTCCGGCGATCGCGGAGGGGTTGAAGCAGCGCGGGTTCGCGGCCTCCGCGCTCTTCGGGCAGGCGGCGGACCCGAAGCATGACCGCAGTTTCGAGATGCTGGCCGCAAGCGCCGGACGCCTGCTGGCCCAGCCGAACGGGCCGCGTGTGGCGGTGCTGGAGATCGGCGGGTGGGATACGCATGCGGGGCAGGCCAAGCGGCTTGAGGTGGCGCTGGGGCAGCTCGATGCGGGGCTGGGCGCGCTGCGTGCGTCGCTGGGCGAGGCGTGGCGGCGGACGGTCGTGCTGGCCGTCACCGAGTTCGGTCGCACCGCGCATGTGAACGGCACCGGCGGCACGGATCATGGAACGGCGAGCGTGGCTTTCGTGCTGGGCGGCGCGGTGGCGGGCGGCCGGGTGCGCGCGGATTGGCCTGGGCTGGGCGCGGGTCGGCTGTTCGAGGCGCGGGATTTGGCGCCGACCACCGATTTGCGTGGCATCATCAAAGGCGTGCTGGCCGATCACATGGGGCTGCCTGCCCGGCAACTTGGCCGCGTGCTGCCCGGCAGCGAGGATGCCATGCCGGCACGAGGACTGGTGCGCGCCTGAGAATCGGCCTCTGCTGCTTGAGAGCCTGCTCGCGGAGCGGGTAAAGTGGGAGAGGGCATGGCGGTAAGTGTGCGCGGTATCGTCAACGGGCATCTGCGCCTGTTCGTCTCCATCGCGGTCGGCGTGGCCAGCCTGTTTCTGCTGCCCAGGGTCTGGCCCGACCTTGCCCGTGGGCTGACCGCCTGGGACCTGGGTTCCGCCTTCTATCTGCTGACCATGGCTTGGCTCGCCTACTTCGCCGCGCCGGCCAGCATGGCGGGGCGGGCGGAGGCGCAGCAGGACGGCGAGTGGACGCTGTTCTTCATCGTGCTGGCGGGGGCCGCCATCAGCTTTGCGGCCATCCTCGGCGAGTTCAGCAGCATGAAAGACGCGCCGGCCGGGATCAAGCAGGGCAAGATCGCGCTTGTCGCCGCTACACTCGTGGTGTCGTGGCTTCTGACCCAGGCCGTCTTCGCGCTCCGCTACGCGCATGAATATTACGCGCGCAGCAACGGCGCGGAACTAGACCGCGGGCTGCAATTTCCCGACGAGACCTGCCCCGATTACTGGGATTTCCTGTATTTCTCGATCGTGCTGGGCATGACGTTCCAGGTCTCCGACGTGCAGATCACGGCCCGCAAGCTGCGGCGCCTGGCGACGCTGCACGGGCTGCTGGGTTTCCTGTTCAACACGGTGATCATCGCGCTGACGGTGAACCTGGCGTCCGGGTTGCTGTAGCGGTGGGCGCCAGGAGCATGCGGTTGCACAACGAAGCGGATGTCGGCTTGCGGCTTGGCCGCCGCGCTCGCCTGTCCGCGTGCTGCGCGGTTCTGCTCGCCACGGGCGGGGCCGCCTCTACCCCTGCAACGCAATCGTTTCCGATGGTGGCCGAGGCTTGGCTGCTTCCCACACAACCGAACTGGGTTCCGGGGCACCAGGGCGCCCGCGCGGCCTTTGCGCGCTACGAAGGCATGGCGTCGGGCGTGATGACCATTCCGGACGAGGCGGTGTGGGCGTCGCGCGTTGCGGCGTTCTCGGAGGGCACGGTCGAGTTCGACATCAAGCCGTCCGCGTACGGCGACACCGGCATCATCTTTCATCGGCGGGCGAACGATGCCGGCGAGTTCTTCTATCTGCGCGCCAATCCGGACTGCCCGGCGGCGAGCGACTGCATCCAGTATGCGCCGATCACGCATGGGCTGATGCCGTGGAACATCTACTCGGCCGAACAGACATCGGCACCGATCACCTCCACCGGCTGGAACCATGTGCGCCTTGTGGTGGCTGGGGGCGGCATGGCGGTGTTTCTGAACCATTTGCCGGACGCTTCGCTCGTAGTCCCGAAGCTGCTGTCCGGCGCGCCCGATGGCGGCATCGCGTTCAAAGGGCCGGCCGCCTATGCCAACCTCGTCATCCGCCCAGGCGACAGTGGCGGTTTCTCCCCGCCGCCCGAACCCCGGCCGCAGCCGGGCACCGTGATTGCCTGGTCGGCGGCGCCACCCTCCGCACTGCCGGGCGGCCGGGCGCCGATTGCCGCGGACATTCCCGCCGAGGGCGCGTGGATGCCGCTCGCCGCCGAGGCCGATGGCCTGCTCGACCTTGGGCGCGTTTTCGGTGCGGCGTGGGCGCCGAAGATCTCTACTGCCTGGCTGCGCTTCACCATCCATGCCCAGGCGCCGGCGCGGCGCGTGCTGGAGCTTGGCTTCGCCCAGCAGGTGAGCGTGTTCCTCGATGGGCGGCCGTTCTATGCCGGCGACAACGCCTACTTTCCGCCCGACCGACGCCTCTCGCCGGACGGGCGGCTCGAACCGGACAACGCGTCGGTGGCGCTCGACCTGCGGGCGGGCGACAACCGCGTCGTCCTCGCTGTGGGCAATCGCTGGCATAGGTCGGACGGCGGCGAAGAGGCGAGTCCTTACGGCTGGGGCGTAGAGGCGCATCTGCGCGAGCCGGATGGGGTGGGGCTGTTACGGTGAGGAGACCGTCGCGGCGCGGCCACACTCCCGTTTGACTTGACGGCCGCCGCAACCCCAGGTCCAATCATTCTATTCCGGGGGGAGCCCTGCCAAGGGCTGAGAGTCCGCTGAGCCGATCGCAGGCAGCGCGGTGACCCCGACCAACCTGATCCGGGTCATGCCGGCGGAGGGACGGAGCCTTGACGCACAACCTGCCATCTCCGCACCGCGCATCCCGGCCCCGCACGGGGATAGAGGAGCGGCCATGAACGAGCAGACTCGAGTAGCCCTCGCCGGGGTGACCACCGGCGCCATCAGCGGCTCCCGCAAGACCTATTCCAGCCCGGCTGGCCGGCCGGACATCGCGGTGCCGTTCCGCTTGGTGGCCCTGGCGCCAGAGGCGGGCGAGGCGCCGCTGCTGCTGGCCGACACGTCGGGACCCTACACCGACCCTGCCGTCACCATCGACCTCGAAGCCGGTCTGCCGCCGGTGCGCGGCCCGTGGCTTGCGGCCCGCGGCTTGCAGGCTGCCGAGACGCGTGCGGTCCGCCCCGAGGATAACGGCTTCGCCACCGGCAACCGGCTGGTCCCCCCCTGCCCCGCCGAGCGCCGCGTGCTGACCGCGCGCCCCGGCCAGAGGGTGACCCAGCTCGAATTCGCGCGCGCGGGCGTCGTCACCGAGGAGATGATCTATATCGCGCATCGCGAAAATCTGGGCCGTGCGCAGATGTGCGACGGTGCGGAGGTCCGACGCGTCGATGGCGAGGATTTCGGCGCCGAGATACCCGCCTTCATCACGCCGGAATTCGTCCGCAGCGAGGTCGCGCGCGGCCGCGCGGTGATCCCGGCCAACATCAACCACCCGGAGCTGGAGCCGACCATCATCGGCCGCAACTTCCTGGTCAAGATCAACGCCAATATCGGCAACAGCGCGGTGACGTCGTCTGCGGCCGACGAGGTGGAGAAACTCGTCTGGGCGGTGCGCTGGGGTGCGGACACGGTGATGGACCTGTCCACCGGCCGCAACATCCACAACATACGCGGCTGGATCATCCGAAATTCGCCAGTGCCGATCGGCACCGTTCCCATCTATCAGGCGCTGGAGAAGGTGGGCGGCGACCCGGACCGACTCGACTGGGCGGTGTTTCGCGACACGCTGATCGAACAGGCCGAGCAGGGCGTGGACTACTTCACCATCCATGCCGGCGTGCGGCTGGCGCATGTGCCGCTGACCGCCAAGCGGGTGACGGGCATCGTCTCGCGCGGCGGCTCGATCATGGCGCGCTGGTGCCTCGCGCATCACCGCGAGAGTTTCCTCTACGAGCGGTTCGACGAGATCTGCGACATCATGCGCGCCTATGATGTCTCGTTCTCACTCGGTGACGGCTTGCGTCCGGGCTCGATCGCGGATGCCAACGACGCGGCGCAATTCGCCGAGCTGACGACGCTGGGCGAGCTGACGAAGATCGCCTGGGCGAAGGGCTGCCAGGTGATGATCGAGGGGCCCGGCCATGTGCCGATGCACAAGATCAAGGTGAACATGGAAAAGCAGCTGGCCGAATGCGGCGAGGCGCCGTTCTACACGCTCGGGCCGCTCACGACGGACATCGCACCCGGCTACGACCACATCACCAGCGCCATCGGTGCGGCGATGATCGGGTGGTTCGGCACCGCCATGCTGTGCTACGTCACACCCAAGGAGCATCTCGGTCTGCCGAACCGCGACGACGTGAAGACCGGTGTCATCACCTACAAACTCGCGGCGCACGCGGCCGATCTGGCGAAGGGACATCCGGCGGCGCAGTTGCGCGACGATGCGCTGAGCCGGGCGCGCTTCGGGTTCCGCTGGGAGGATCAGTTCAACCTGTCGCTCGACCCGGACACCGCGCGGCTATACCATGACGAGACGATGCCGAAGGAGGCGCACAAGACCGCGCATTTCTGTTCGATGTGCGGGCCGAAATTCTGTTCGATGCAGATCACGCAGGATATCCGGGCCGAAGCGGACCGGGTCGCTGGGCTGGAGGCCAAGAGCGCGGAGTTTCTGCAGGCGGGCGGCACTGTATACGTGGCCGATCCTGTGGCAGGGTGAACGGTATGAGCGAGAATCTTCGGCAATGGCCGGAAGAGGAACACGACGCTGAGCGTGAGGCGCTGTGCCTGGACATAAAAGAGGCCGAGGCGGACCCGCGCAGGGTGCCGCATGAAGCGGTTCGGGCCTGGGTGCTCCGGGTTGCCAATGGCGAGTTGGATGCGCCTCCGCCTGAGCCACATTGACCCGTGTATCGGATCATCTGGACACCGGCGGTACTGAACGATTTGGGGCGGCTCCGAAATCACGTTGCGCGCGAAAATCCGATGGCCGCAAGACGAGTGGCGCGAGACTTGTTGCTGGCAATAGGCCTAAGATCCGTTCGAAGCGCGTGCGCGTTGGCGCTGACCTTATCAGCTACGACCGCCGCACATGCCGAAGAGCCTGCGACCGCGCTCGTCGGCGGCACGATCGTGGACGTATCGCATCGCGGCGCCAGCACGCATGACATCGCGAACGCCACCATCCTCCTCCGCGGCGCGCGCATAGAGGCGGCCGGGCCGGCCGCGTCCGTGACCGTGCCGCCCGACGCCACCATCATGCATATCGACGGGAAATTCGTCGTACCCGGTCTCGTGGACGGGTTCACCGGCATGAAGACGCAGGCCGAAGCCAACGCCCTGCTGTACGAAGGCGTGACCACGGTCGGTGCGACGGGTGACGACCGGCGCGGCACGATCTTCCTGGCGGCCGACCCAAGCCCGAACGTCTATGCGATCGACAGCGTCGGCAGCACGGATGACTGGAGCCTGCTGCGCGGCGACCCGAACTGGCATGACCGTCTGGCGGACGGCTCGCAAGCCGCCGAGCTCGATCCGGATGTGACGCGCGCGCAATTGGCCGAGATCGCGCATCGCGGCACGCGCGCGGTCTGGGTGGGGCACAACATCAGCACAGCCAACGCGCTCGCCATCATCAAGGATGCGGCGGCAAAACACGTGGTGACGTATGGCGAGTTCGTAGCCACGCCGTATCGCACCGCGATCGAAGCCGGGGTGACCGTGCTGGTGCACATGACGCGGCTGGAGCTGGGGTTGGCGCCGGAACCGCTGCTGGAACTGGCCGCGCGCGATCCGGACGGGCGCGGCGCCTCGGCCGCCTATCTGGCGCTGGACGAGATCGATCCGGCCGACCCGTCGGTCGCCCGATACGGTGACCTGATCGCCGCGCATCACGTGGCGCTGATGCCAACCTTCAGCCTGTTCTACGCCGTGCTGCCTGGCCACCGGAATTTGTGGACGGAGAAGGCCGCCTCGATCCTGGACGCGAAGACGATGCTGTTCACGACGGATCCGGCGACGGGCGAGCTGCATTTCCCATCGGACAAGGTGGCGGCGTCGATGCAGGCCTATGCGGCGCATAGTTTCGCGCTGGACCGCGCGTTGATCGCCCGTGGCGCGCCCGTGCTGGCGGCCAGCGGCGCGCCGTGGCAGGGCACCCTGCCAGGCATCTCCATGCACACCGAGTTGGAGATGCTGGTGCGTGCTGGGCTGACGCCACGCGCGGCATTGGCGGCGGCAACCGGCAACTACGCCGAGATCTTCGGCTGGTCCGAGCTGGGCGCGGTTGCCGCAGGACGCCGCGCCGATTTGCTGGTGCTGGACGCCGACCCGGCGCGCGACACCGCGAATCTGGACAAGATCGACAGCGTGTACCTGGCCGGCGAAAAGCTCGACCGCGATGCGCTGTTGCACAAGCCTGCGCCGTAACGATACGTTCTATTCGCAGTACGGAGGAACAGGCATGCTCGGCACCGGCACGATCCTGGCAATGGCCGCTACCAGCAACGCCGATGCCGCGCGCGCCTTCTACGTCGATACGCTCGGGCTGACGTTGCAGGAGGAGACGCCCTTCGCATTGGTCCTGACGAGCGGCGGCGTGATGCTGCGTGTGCAGAAGGTTGCGCCGTTCACGCCGCATCCGTTCACCCAGCTTGGCTGGGCCGTGCCGGATATCGGCGCCACGGTGCGCGCGCTCACTGCAAAATCCATAGTATGCGAGCGCATCGAGGGTTTGCAGCAGGGGACGGACGGCGTCTGGGCGGCGCCGAACGGCGACCGGATCGCCTGGTTCAAGGACCCTGACGGCAACATCTTGTCGCTCACGCAGTTCGCCTGAACCGCACGCCCTGCGGCGGGCGCACAGGCAGTTGATCCGGTAGCGGCTGTGTGACCCGGCGCGCCGGCAAACCGCCTTGCGGCCGCCCCGTTCCCGCAAGCAGCCAATACTGGCGATGGAAAGCGGGAGAACACGATGAACCGACGCGAGGCGCTTGCCACATTGTCAGGCGTAGCCGCGGGAGCCGCCATGCTGGCACTGCCGCCGCAGGCTGCCCTGGCGCAGGAAGCCGCACCTGCCGGCACGCCGGTCGCGAGCCGCAAGCTCACGATGCCGGAATACAAGAAGTTTACGCTGGTGGGCGGCACTTTTTCGAAGGAGACCAGCCAGTTGGCGCTGACTCAGGCGACGAACCCGAAGGTCAAGGAATTCGCCCAGTTCGAATTCAACGAGCAGACCACGATTGCGCAAGTGCTGACCGACATGAACGACCCGAAGCCCGCGCCGCTCGACCCTGGTCACGCCGCCAAGCTGCGCGACCTGCAGGGGCAAAGCGGCAAGGCGTTCGACGTCGCTTACGTGCAGGGCCAGATTGCCGGCCATCAGGAGCTGCTCAGCCTGCAGCAGGGCTATCTGGACACAGCGCCGGCCGACCTGGACACCAAGCACGCCGCCATGCTGGCCCGCACCGTCATCATGATGCACATTCAGATGCTGCAGGACATCCAGACGCAGCTTGCCTGAACAGGCGTCGAAGGAAGGCCTTCTTTTTCGAGAAAATCGCAACAGTTCTGCCAGAGCGGTTCTGGCAGAATCAAAGCGAGCATTACCGCAGGCGTGAAAGACAGAAGTTTTTTGGTCCTTTTTTTCAAAAAAGGACTGCTTGCTTCGAGTATAACGCTTAGAGCCGGCCGATATTAGAAAATCCCCAGAAAGGACGATTTCGGCTTGTCCTGGATGATCGGCGTCACGCCCGCCGTGGCCGGTTGACCCAGGGCGGCGTTCTGGCGCAACCGTTGCGATTCGGCGGTGGCGTCGAGTACGGTGCCCGGCGGTTGTGCGGGCTGCCAGAACATCAGGCGGTCGGCCAGCCCGCCGCCCGGGCGGTCGAGTGCCACTTCGCGGTCCACGCGCGCGCGTATGTCGGCCGGCGCCGCGGGTCCCGCCTGGGCCACCAATTGCTGCTGCCCGGTCGTTGTGGGCCCGCTGGCTGGCCCCGCCCCGCCCGACAGCGCCGTATCCGGTGCGAGCGCTGCTTCGGCAGCCACGTCGCTCGGCACCTCCTGCGGGCGGGCGGCGCCTGGGGTGGGCGGACGCAGGCTGTAATCGGGCGGCATGGAGAGCGGCGCGCGGGTTTCCACCGTGAACTCGTCCGGAACGTCGCGGGTCAGGCCGAATGTGCGCTCCACGCTGCTGCAGGCGGCGAGCGAGGCGGCGGCAAGAAGAAGCACGGCGATGCGCGACATGGGGTGTGGAACTCTCGCGTGGGGATTTGCAGTTTTTCTACGCTTTCGGTGGCGGTGGCTGCAAGCGCGCGCGGCGTGCGTGGCTGGGCAGCATGCCTTCCAGCAGCAAGGTGGCCACGCCCAGCACGATGGCCGAGTCGCCGAGGTTGAAGACGAAGGGGAACGGGTCGAATGCGCCCCAATGGACGTGGATGAAATCGACCACCATGCCGAAGCGTGCGCGGTCGGCGACGTTGCCCAGCGCGCCGCCGGCGACGGCGCCGAGTGCCAGTGCGGTCAGCAGCGTTTCCGCGCGGCGAAGCCACAGCGCCAGCCCGCCGACCACGGCCACCGCCACGAGCGCCAGCACAAGCTGGCCCAACCCGCGCCCAGCCTGAAACAGGCCGAAGGTGACGCCGTGATTCCAGACCATCGCGAAATCGAGCAACGGCGGCAGCACGGGCACGTCGCCGCGCATGGGCAGGTTCAGCCCGTGCAGGATCCATTGCTTGGAGAGCTGGTCGGCCAGGAGCACCGCAGCGGCAAGCGCCAGACCGGCGAGGATGCGGGTGCGCTGGCTCATGCCGGCATGTGCTCGACCGCGTCCACGCAGCGCAGGCAGAGGGTTGGGTGGGCGGCGGTCTGTCCCACTTCCTCCAGCACGCGCCAGCAACGCGCGCATTTCTGGCCGGGGGCCTTGTGCACATCCGGCGTGCCGGGTGGGGTGTCGGTCCGCTGCGCGCCGAATTTCGATACGATTGCCAGTTCGTCCCAGGGCAGGCGCGCCAGCGAAGCGGTTTCGGCGTCGCGCGCGTCGAAAGAGAGCTCGACCGAGGCTTGCAGCGACGAGCCGATCTCGCCCGACGCCCGCAACTGCTCGATCGCCGTCGTCACGTCGCGCCGCACTGCCCTCACGCGCTCCCAACGCGCGGCGAGGTCCGTGCGGAACCATGCAGCGTCGATCTGCGGAAACTCCTGAAGGTGAACGCTGCCCGCATCACCGAACCGCGCGCACCACGCCTCCTCCGCCGTGAAACACAGGACGGGCGCCAGCCAGGTGCACAGGCAGCGATGCAGGACATCCAGCACCGTGCGCGCCGCACGGCGCCGCAACGCGTCCGGCCGGTCACAATAGATCGCGTCCTTGCGGATGTCGAAATAGAACGCCGACAGGTCGCCGCTACAGAAAGCATGGAGATCGGGATAGATGCCGGTCCAGTCATGCGAGTCCACCGCCCGACGCAGGCGCGTGTCGAACTCGGCGACTTGGTGCAGGATGTATCGCTCAAGCTCCGGCATGTCCTCGTACTCGACGCGTTCGTCCCCGCTCCAGCCGGCCAGGCTGCCGAGCAGCCAGCGCAGCGTGTTGCGCAGGCGACGGTACAGCTCCGCCTGCTGCTTCAGGATCTCCTTGCCGACGCGCTGGTCCTCGGTGATGTCTGTGTTCATCACCCAGAGTCGCAGGATGTCGGCGCCGTACTCGTCGGTCACCTTCTGCGGCGCCACGACGTTGCCTGCGGATTTGCTCTGCTTGCGCCCCTGCTCGTCGAGCGTGAAGCCGTGGGTGAGCACCGCGCGGTAGGGTGCGCCGCTCTGTGTGTCCGACCCGCGCGCGCCCACGCCTTCCAGCAGCGAGGACTGGAACCAGCCGCGATGCTGGTCGGAGCCTTCCAGATAGAGGTCGGCCGGCCAGGGTAGCCCGCGATCGATCAGGGTGAAGACGTTGGTGCAGCCTGATTCGAACCAGACATCGACGATGTCGGTCACCTGTTCGTACGCGTCCGGATCGTGTTCGTTGCCGAGGAAGCGCTGCGGCGGCGAGGCGAACCAGGCATCCGCGCCCTCCGTCTCGAAGGCCTCGCGGATGCGGGTCATCACCGCCGAGTCGCGCAGCAACTGGCCGGTGCGCCGCTCGACGAAGACGGCGATCGGCACGCCCCAGGCGCGCTGGCGGCTGATGCACCAATCGGGGCGGTTGGCGACCATGCTGCGCAGCCTGGTGCGGCTGGCCTCCGGCACGAAGCGCGTGGCCGCGATCGCGTCGAGCGCACGCGCGCGTATCTGCTGATCGCCGTCCATGCGGATGAACCATTGCGGGGTCGCGCGGAAAATCAGCGGCGCCTTGCTGCGCCAGCTATGCGGGTAGGAATGGACCAGCGTGCCCTGTTTCATGAGCGCGCCGGCGCCGATCAGCGCGTCGCAGACGGGCTTGGCGGCGCGGAACACGTGCACGCCGGCGAACACCGGCACCCACGGAAAATACGTGCCGTCATCGGCCACCGTTTCCGGCACCTCGATGCCGTGCGCGCGGCACAGCGCGAAATCGTCCTCGCCATGTGCCGGCGCCATGTGCACGAAACCGGTGCCCTGGTCGGTGGTGACGAAGTCGCCCCCCAGCAGCTTCATGTCGAAATCGTAGCCCTGCCCACGCAGCGGGTGTGCCACGACCGTGCCGGCGAAGGCGGCACCCTGTGCTGTGTGCAGCACGTGATGCAGCGTGATTCCGGCCGCCTCGACGAACGCCGGCAGCAGCGCGAGTGCGACCACGAGGCGGTCGCGCGGACGGCACAGGCTGCCCTCCGACACGCCATCGACACGCAGCACGGCATAGTCGATCTCGCCGCCATAGGCGATCGCGCGGCTGCCCGGCATGGTCCACGGCGTGGTCGTCCAGATGACGATGCCGGCACCCTCGAGTTCAGCGATCGGCGAGCGGAGCACTGGGTAGCGCACCCAGATCGTCGTGCTGGTGTGGTCGGCGTACTCCACTTCCGCCTCGGCCAGCGCGGTCTTTTCCACCACGCTCCACAGCACCGGTCGCAGGCCGCGATACATCGCGCCGTTCTCGACGAAACGATGAATTTCCGACACGATGGACGCTTCGGACGAGAAATCCATCGTCGCGTAGCGCCGCGCCCAATCGCCCGACACGCCGAGGCGCTGGAACTCCGCCGCCTGCACCTCCATCCAATGCGCCGCATGCGCGCGGCATTCGGCACGGAAATCCAGCAGCGGCACTTGATCCTTGTCGCGTCCGGATTTGCGGTATTTCTCCTCGATCTGCCATTCGATCGGCAGGCCGTGGCAATCCCAGCCGGGCACGTAGTAGGAATCATAGCCTGCCATGCCGCGCGCGCGGCTGATGACGTCCTTCAAAATCTTGTTCAGCGCGTGGCCGATATGGATGTGGCCGTTGGCGTAAGGCGGGCCGTCATGCAGCACGAATGTCTGTGCGCGCGCCGATTGCTGAGCGCGCATGCGGCCGTATAGGTCGCTCGCCGCCCAGCGTTGCAGCATCTCCGGCTCGCGCCGCGGCAGATCGCCGCGCATCGGGAACGGAGTGCTCGGCAGGAAGACGGTGTCGCGATAATCGCGTTCGGTCATGATGGTACCAGCATGGTTCGGGCGGCCTCGGCATCGGCCGCGATCTGCGCTCGAAGCGCTTCGAAAGAGGCGAATTTCTGTTCGGCACGCAGATAGGCATGCAGCGCCACGCCGATCTCCTGGCCGTACAGGTCCTCGGCGAAGTCGAACAGATGCGCCTCGACCCGGCTGACAGCGCCCTCGGCGACGGTGGGGCGGCGGCCGATATTGGCCACGCCGTCCACCACGCGGCCGTCCGCGAGCTGCACGCGCACCGCATAGACGCCGCGCGCCGGCTCGATATGCCGGCCAAGTGCCACGTTGGCGGTCGGGAAGCCGATGGTGCGGCCGCGCGCATCGCCATGGGTCACCTCGCCGCGGATCGTCCAGGGCCGGCCGAGCTGGGCCGCGGCACGTTCCGGGTAGCCGTCCTGCAGCAGGCGGCGGATGCGGGTGGAGCTGAGCGGGCCGCGCTCATCGACCAGCGGCGGCACCACGGTCAGCCCGATGCCCAACGCCTCGGCGCGCGCGGCCAGCAGCGCCACATCCCCGCCGCGCCGATGGCCGAACGCGAAATCCGGGCCGCAGACCAGATGGGCGGCGCCCAGCCCGGCGTGCAGCACACGCGCGATGAACTCCTCGGCGGACAAATGCGAGAACGCCTCGTCGAACGCCAACTGGTAGGTCCGCCGCACACCCAGGGCGCCCAGCGCCGCCGCCCGCTCGGCCGGCAGCGTCAGGCGGAAGGGCGGGTCGTCGGCGCGGAAGAACTCGCGCGGGTGCGGCTCGAACGTCAGGACCGCGGGCACGAGGTCGGGTCTGGCGCCATGGGTTGCGCGCACCAGCGTGGCATGACCACGGTGCACCCCGTCGAAATTGCCCAGGGCGACGGTGGCGCCCCGCGCCTCGGCGGGCAGGCCAGCCCAGTCGGTGAAAAGCTGCATCGCGGCGCGTTGTCGGGCATAGGACGGGCGATGGCAACGGAGGCCGGGATGGATGACGAGGCGCTGGCGCGCAGGCTGCTGGAGGCGCGGGACGGAC
>CAXUNK010000061.1:0-14927 GCA_964252425.1 uncultured Acetobacteraceae bacterium | reverse complement strand
CCCCCCCCCCCCCCGCCCCCCCCCCCCCCCCCCCCCCCGCCGCCGCGCGCCCGGACGTGATCATGGACCTGCACTCGCGCCGGGTGGATCTGGCCGATCTCGGCGGCTTCATCGGCGCTCCTGCCGGCGGGGTGCGCGCGCAGGCAGGAGAGACACGCGCGCAGACGGTGGAAAAATCGCAGGCGCGCGCGAGCAAGGCGCTGTTCCCCAGCACACCGATCAGCCTGCCGAAGATACGCGCGGCCGACATCCACCTGAAATACCGGGCAGAGCACATCGAGAACAAGTTCACGCCGTTCGACAAGCTGGTCGTCGCGATGGACATCGTGAACGGCGGCATCGATTTGCATCCGCTCGACTTCGTCGTGGGCGACGGCAACATCGCCAGCAACATCCTGCTCGATCCCGGTCCGCACGACATCGTTCACGCCAAGGCGGATATCCGCTTCCAGCATCTCGAATTGCAGCGGCTGATGCAGGCGACGCATAGTTTCAAGGGTGCCGGGATCATCGGCGGCGAAGCCAGGCTGGACACCAACGGCAATTCGCTGGCCAGCATGATGGGCCAGGGCAATGGCGAGCTGAAGCTTGTGCTGGTCAGCGCCGGAGACGTCTCCGCGCTGCTGGTCGATGTCGCCGGGCTGGAGTTCGGCAATGCTCTGCTATCCGCTCTGGGCATTCCCAATCGCGCCAAGATCGACTGCTTCATCACCGATCTGCCGCTGCAGAACGGGATCGTGGACACCAAGGCCTTCCTGCTGGACACGGAGGAGGGCAGGGTGACCGGCAAGGGCACGATCGACCTGCGTCAGCAGACGCTGGACTACACGCTGACCACGCGCGCGAAGCACTTCTCCGTCGGTTCGCTGCCGGGCCCGATCAACCTGACAGGTCCGATCACCAGCCCGTCGATCCGCCCGGGTGCCGAGATCGTGGCGCGCGCGGGTGCCGCGGCCGGTCTGGGTGTCGTGCTGACGCCGCTGGGCGCGCTGCTGCCGACGATCCAGTTCGGGGTCGGCAACGACAATGCGTGTTACAAAGCGGAAGCCGCCGAGCGCCAGCCGCTCCGCGCTCCGGCACCCCCGGCGAGGCGTGCCCATAAGTAAAAGCGTCCTTCTTCTCCTTGAGAAGAGTTCTCCCGGAGAGTACCTCAATCCTGACTGGTCATTGTGAGTGAAGCGAAGCAATCCCCCGTTCAGGCGACGAGCGTGTCTCGCGTGGAGCCGTGGATTGCTTCGCTTCGCTCGCAATGACGATGTTGAATGGTTCGCTACGTGCGATCTCAGACCGCTCGGGTCACTCTTTCTTCAGGATTGACGCTCATATCCCAGCTCACCATTCAGCCGCGCCAATCCCATGTCCTGGAAAAACCGCTCGGCTGCGTCACTCCAAAGCTGCGGCGAGGCGTCGGCCGGCGTCATCAACGTAGGTGTGGGTTGCCCACGTGCCTCGATGATCCGGGATGCGAATCCGAGAGCCGCCGGCTCGTCCCACCCGGTCAACTGCGCTTGCAGCGTTGAGGCGTCCGCGGCGTTCGTCAGCTCTTCGAAACGCAGCCGCGGCTCGCCACGGCCGAGGATGCAGCCGGCGGTTCGGGCGACGTGCGCGATGTCGCGTTCGGCGAAGAAACTCAGGAAGGCCAGGAAGCCGTCGGCCTCCCCGAGCGCGCGCCACACCTCGTCCGCCGGTGAGAGGGGGCGCACGACCTGCCGCTTGAACCGGTAGAGCGACGTCAGCACGGACCGCAGGTCCCGCACGCAATGCACGATCCTGACGCCCGCTTCCGACACGGCGTCGAGCTGCGCGTGATCGTCGATGTGGCCGACCGCCACCTCGCCCGGCAACAGGATCTGCGCGACGGTACCGGCCTGGACGGCCAGGCGATGCCGTTCGGGCGCCGCATGCATTTCGGTATCCGCCACGCCGCGGAAATCGTCGAGGAAATGCGCGGTCAGGTGAAGGCGGGTGCGCGACCATCCGGCCTGTGCGGCGGCCGCCTCCAGCAGGTATGTGCCGCTTTTCGGGATCGTGTTGATGAGCAAGGCGGGGCTTGCTCCCGGCAAAGGCGGCAAGGGCGCCATTTCCAGCACCGGCAGCAGGTAGAGGCCGGCCTTGCGGGAGACGAAGACGTTCACGCCGGCTGAGAACGCCAGGGTGTTGGTCAACCCGCCTTCGATGTCGAAAAACGCCAGCCCGTCGTCGGTGATGCGGTGCGTGGCCTCGTTCGGGTGACGATAGCGCCCGACGCGACCGTCACGGTGCAGAACGAGGTCGCCGAAATGCCCGGCGGTGAGCGACCCGTATCGGTACACCGTGCGCCAGATACGCTCATCCATTCGGCATTCCTTGTCCGGGCGCCCGGTGTTCCCGCCGCGATCGTGCAGAGCGAGCAGACGTGGAAGCGGCGACCCGGTTGCATCGGGAAGGCAGATGCTGGCCTGGCTGCATACGCGGGTGACGAAAGTTGATGTGAACTGGGCGCGTCCGCTTGAACTTTTGCGCGGGTTGACGTTTGTGGCTGGAAGCCTGTCCGGCTGCGCGGACCGGCGTCGGGTTGTGGGCTAAGGTGGACAGACTGGCCGATCGCCGTGCCGCGTTTTGGGCGTGCCTCGTCCCGCTCTGGGTGGCGGCGCCGGCCAAAGCCATACCGCCTCCGATCCAGTCGATCTACGCCCGCCCTGTATTGCCGCCGCCCGTGCCTGCGTCGCCGGCGGGCTTGCCCAGGCTGCGCTCCGGCCTGGCTCATGACGCCCTGTCGCGCCCGTCCGACGAGGCCTCACGTGAGGCGGCCAGGCTGCAGGCGGACCTGATGCGCGAGGTGCCGTCTGCCTTCACGCCGGCGCCGCCGATCGTTGCCGACATGGCGGCCCGGGCGCAGGCGATGCTGCGCATGGCCGGCCAGCAGATCGACGAGCCGCAGCTGGTCGTGGTGGTGGACCGCAACCCGGCCGCCGAGCGCCTGGTGCTCATGCTGGCCCGCCCCGGCAACGCCCCGTGGCGCGCGATCGGCGCGGTGCACGTCTCCACCGGCCAGGCGCATCGCAAGGATTACTATATTACGCCGATCGGCGCGTTTGCGCATACCGACGCGATCCTGGATTTTCGGGCGCTGGGCACGCGAAACGAGCACCATGTGCGCGGGCTCGGCCTGGCCGGGATGCGGGTGTGGGATTTCGGCTGGCAATGGGCGCTGAAGGGCTGGCACACCGACCAGGCGGGCGGGGACATACGGTTGCAGATGCACGCGACCGACCCGGACCTGCTGGAACGCCGGCTGGGGCACCCGGCCTCGGAAGGCTGCGTCCGCATCCCGACCGCGTTCAACCGCTTCATGGATCTGCACGGCGTGCTGGACGCCGATTACGAGCGCGCCGCGGTGACCGACATACGGTATCGCGCCCTTTTGCTGGTGGAACGCGAGCCGACGCTGATTGCCGGCCGGCTCATGATCGTGATCGACAGTTCGCTTCCGATCGACACCCCGCCCACCCAGGCGAGTCGGCCGCCGGACTGGCCTGCTCCGGACATGCCACCGCCGGACGACCCCGAGCCGCCAATGGTGACCGCTCAGCCCTGATCGGCACCCGGGCAGGCTTGGCTGTTGTGTTTTGTCGCAGGTTTTGACCTTGCAACCTGCCCCCATTCCCAGGTTTATCGGTTGTATGGACACCCACGCCGCAGATCTGCCAATCGACCCGATCGATCTGCACGCCCAGACGAATGGCCATCCGTTCGATTTACGCCGGATCGGGTCGCACCCGGACCACTGGTATCCGCTCGCCTGGTCGCGCGACGTCAAACCAGGATGCGCGCTGGCCGTGCGATTTGCCGGCGAGCCGATCGTGCTGGTGCGCCCCAGGCAGGGGCCGGTGTTCGCGCTTGAGGATCGGTGCGCCCATCGTCAGGTGCCGCTGAGCGACGGCGTGGTCGATGGCTGCGCCTTGCGCTGCGGTTATCATGGCTGGACATACGACAGCGCCGGCAAATGCACCGACGTGCCCTATCTCGGCCGGGGCAAGCTGCCCAACGGCGTGCGCGCCTATGCGTGCCGCGAAGAGGCGGGGCTGGTCTTCGTGTTTCCGGGCGATCCGGCCTTGGCGGCCAGCGTCCCATTTCCCGCGCTGGGTGCGGCCGGCGACCCGCGCTACCGCACGCGGCGCTTCGGGCAGGAGGTCGGCTGCCACTACACGTTCATGCACGAGAATTTGACGGACATGAACCACCAGTTCCTGCACCGCAAGCAGATGGGCCAGGTTCGGCCGCGCCATCGCGGCATGCGTGTGGGCGAGGACTGGATGGAGGTGGACTATACCTTCGGCCGCACTGCCGGAAAGCAGCCGCTGGGTGAAGCGGCCATCCTCGGCAAGCGGCGCCGGGTCGGCGGCCAGCAGGACCACAAGGACCTGATGACGATCCGCACGGAATACCCGTATCAGAACCTGCGTATCTGGACCGACGGCGAGTTGCCGGTGATGAATTTGTGGATCGTGTATGTGCCGCTCGACCGCGAGCAGCGCACCAACCGCACCTTCGGGCTGCTGTCGGTGCAGCGCCCCGCCAAACTCGGGTTTCTGCTGGATGCAGCCTGGCCGGTGCTGGTCTGGTTTACCGAGCGCATCTTCACCGAGGATCGCGCCATTGTGGAGCAGGAACAGCGCGCGCATGACGAGCAGGGTGCCGACTGGAATCAGGAGGTGTTCCCGGCGATCCGTGAGTTGCGTGCGCTGCTTGGGCGGCGCGGCATGCCGATCGTGGCGAGGCCGGCGGGCGCGCGGGAACGGGCGCTGGCGGCAGACGCGCGCGGCTGCGAGCTGGCCGGCTGCTGCCCATCGGTGACGCAAAACGCCGCCTGAGGCACGGTTTGGCTGCAAGCGGCACGGGCAGCGACGCCCCGGTCAGCGTCCAGACCCATACGGGCGCCGAGCTCATCGAGCTGATCCCGAAGCTGGCCGCTCTGCGCATCAGCGTGTTTCGTGAGTGGCCATACCTGTACGATGGGGATGCCGAGTACGAAGAGCGTTATATGGAGCTGTATCTGCGCAGCCGGCGGTCCGCCATCGTCATCGCCCGGCATCAGGGTGAGATCGTGGGCGCGTCCACCTGCCTGCCGCTCGCCGACGAAAGCGAGAACGTGCTGGCGCCCTTCCTGGCGCGTGGCTGGGATCCGGAAGATTTTTTCTATTTCGGCGAAAGTGTCCTGCGGCCAGGGCTGCGCGGCCGAGGCGTGGGTGTGCGCTTCTTCGAGGCGCGGGAGGCGCATGCGCGCGCCGTATCGGACGCGCAGTATGTGTGTTTCTGCAGCGTCATCCGGCCTGACGACCATCCGGCCAAGCCGCACGGATGGGTTCCGCTCGACGCGTTCTGGCGGCATCGCGGCTTCGTCCGGTACGACGCATTGACCTGCCGAATGCGATGGCTGGATGTGGGCGACACGGCGGAGACGCCGCATGACATGGTGTTCTGGCTGAAGCCGCTGCGCGGCGCGCCGCTTCCGTGACCGTCTTGCGGCTGGGCGTTCTGGCCTATCCCGTGACCGCGCCGGAAAGTTTTCAGGCATTCGCGGCCAAGCTTGACGGGTTGGTGGCCCAGGGCGCGGCGGGCGGCGGACAGGTGCTGGTGATGCCCGAATATGCCTGCATGGAGTTGGCGGCCGCCTATCCAGGGGCCGGCGACGTCGGCCGGGAGCTCGCATCGGTCTGCGCGCAGCGGGACAGCCTGCTGACGCTGTTCAGCGACCTGGCGCGCCGCCACAAGGTCTGGCTGTTACCCGGCACCATGCCCTGGCAGGACGGGGTCGAGGTGCGCAACCGCGCGCCTCTCGTGGCACCGGACGGGTCGATGCGCTTTCAGGACAAGACGATCATGACGCGGTTCGAGGCCGAGAGTTGGGGGGTCACGTCCGGCGCATCGCCCGTCATCTATGAGTCGCCCTGGGGCCGGATCGGCGTCGCCATCTGCTACGATGTGGAGTTTCCACCGCTGGTGCGCGCGCAGGTCGAGGCGGGCGCGTGGTTGATCCTGGCGCCAAGCTGCACGGACAGCCTGCACGGGTTCAATCGTGTCCGCCTCAGCGCGCGCGCGCGTGCGCTGGAAAACCAATGCTTCGTCGCCGTGGCCCCTACCGTCGGACAGTGCCCGAGTCTCGCCACGCTGGACGACAATCACGGCTACGCCGCCGTGTTCGGCCCCGTCGACCGTGGGTTTGCCGAAGACGGCGTGATCGTGCGCGGCGTGTTGGATGAGCCAGGCTGGGTATTCGCCAACCTGGACCGGGCATGCATCGAGGCCGTGCGGGAGCAGGGCGCGGTGCGCAACCATCGCGACTACCCGAGCGGACCCGTCGCGAACGCAAAGGTGCAGGCATGACGCCCGAAGAGCTGGTCGGCGCGTATTACGCGGCGTTCAACGCCGGTGATTTCAAGGCGATGCTGGCGTTGCTGACCGACGATGTGGTGCACGACATCAACCAGGGCGAACGGCAAGTCGGCCGGCAAGCCTTCGCCGATTTCATGGTGCATATGGAGGAATGCTACAGCGAACGCCTGGCAGATATCGTGATCATGACCGGCGGAGACGGTACGAGAGCCGCGGCCGAATTCACCGTGCACGGCACCTACAAGGCGACCGAGGCCGGCCTGCCGTCAGCCAATGGCCAAACGTACGTATTGCCCGCCGGCGCATTCTTCGAACTACGCAACGGCCGCATAGCCCGCGTCACCAACTTCTATAATCTTCCCGACTGGCTGCAACAGATCGGCACCCAATGAACAAAAGTCTTTTGCTTCTTTTCTTCAGAAAAGAAGAATCTTCCCCCTTGCGCAAACTTCTGTCGATTTGATCGACAAGCTGACCTTCCTGGTCGCGCTGTCCCGGGAGCGGCATTTCGGGCGTGCGGCGGAGGCGTGCGGTGTCACTCAGCCCACGCTTTCGGCGGGTCTGAAGCAGTTGGAGACCACGCTCGGTGTCCTGCTCGTGCATCGCTCGGGCAAGTTCGGCGGCTTCACGCCGGAGGGTGAGCGCGTGCTGGGCTGGGCGCAGCGCATCGTGGCCGATGCACGGGCCATGCGGGAGGAGGTGCGCGCCCTGCGCCATGGCCTGTCCGGACATTTGCGCCTGGCGGTCGTGCCCACGGCCACGCCCCTCGTCGCGCGGCTGACGACCGGTCTGCGCACGCGGCACCCGGGCATCACGTTTTCGGTCCGCTCGTGCAGTTCACACGAGGTGCTGGCGGCCATGGACGCGCTAGAGGCCGATGCCGGCATCACCTATGTGGATGGCGAGCCGGTGGGGCGGGTGCGTGCGCTGCCGTTGCTGGCCGAAAGCTACCGTCTGCTGACCGCGCGCAGCGCACAATTCGGTGATCGCGACTGGGTGGATTGGGCCGAACTGGCCGCGCTGCCGCTGGCGTTGCTGACCACCGACATGCAGAACCGGCGCATCATCGACCGCCGGCTTGCGGCCGCCCACGGCCAGGCCGCGCCGGCGCTGGAGAGCAACTCGATGATCGTGCTGATGTCGCACGTGCAGACCGGCCAGTGGGCGACGATCCTGCCGGCGCTGATGGCGGAGACGCTGCTGGCGGGCGGGACTGACGGCGTGGCAGTCGGCTCCATCCCGATCCGCGATCTGGAGGCGGCTCCGGTTATTGGCCTTGTCTATCCGCTGCGCGAACCGCTTCTGCCTTTGACAGAGGCGTTTCTGGCGCAGGCGCGCCAGGTTTTTGGCCAGACGGGCGCTCCGCGATAGATTTGTTCTATCGCAGCATGATGCTGCGAGGCTTGCTTCGCGGCGTGGAGGGGCGCGAGGTTGCGAAGAACGCAGGCGCCAAGATGCATCCCACACAACAGCCGTCCGACATCGCGACCCGCACCGCCGAGATCATCGCCCCGTACGCGGCGCTTGAGGGGCCGGCGATGCCCATGCTGCACGCCATACAGGCCGGTTTTGGCTACGTCCCGGATGCCTCGGTTCCGGTCGTGGCCAACGCGCTCAACCTCTCCCGCGCCGAGGTGCACGGCCTCGTCTCCTTCTACCATGATTTCCGGCGCGAGCCGGCTGGCCGCACGGTGCTCAAACTGTGCCGGGCGGAGGCGTGCCAGGCGCGTGGCGCCGAACAGCTTGCGCTGCACACGAGCAGGCGCCTCGGCGTCGCCTGGCACGGGACAACGTCCGATGGCGGCATCACGCTCGAGCCGGTGTTCTGTCTGGGCCTGTGCGCCGCAGCGCCTTGCGGCATGGTGGATGGGCGCACGCTGGCGCGGTTGACCGCGGACAAGATCGATGCGGTGATCGAGGCCGCGGCGTGACCCGCATCTTCGTGCCGCGTGACGCGCTCTCCGTCTCGGTTGGCGCAGACGATGTGGCGGCGGCTTTGGCCGCGCAGTGCCCGGATGCGTCGATCGTGCGCAACGGCTCGCGCGGCATGGCCTGGCTGGAGCCGCTGGTGGAGGTCGAGACGCCGGAGGGCCGCATCGGCTACGGCCCGGTGGATGCAGCCGACGTGCCCGGCCTGCTCGACGCCGGTCTTCTGCACGGCGGCGCGCACGCCAAACGCGTCGGCTTCATCGAGCGGATACCGTTTTTCGCCGCGCAGACGCGTGTGACGTTCGCCCGCTGCGGCGTGACCGATCCGGTGTCGCTGGACGAGTATCGCGCGCATGGCGGCCTGCAGGGACTGGCCCGCGCGCTGGACATGGCGCCCGCCGCGATCATCGATGACGTGGCCGCGTCCGGTCTGCGCGGGCGCGGCGGCGCGGGATTTCCGACCGGGATCAAATGGCGCACGGTGCTGGGCGCGCCGGCCGCGCAGAAATACATCGTGTGCAACGCCGATGAAGGCGACAGCGGCACCTTTGCCGACCGCATGGTGATGGAAGGCGATCCGTTCCTGCTGATCGAGGGCATGATCATCGCCGGCCTGGCGGTGGGTGCGACGCGCGGCTTCGTCTATCTGCGCAGCGAATACCCGCACGCCATCGTCGCGATGAACGAGGCCGTGGAGGTGGCGCGGCGCGAGGGGCTGCTTGGCGACGTGGTTCTGGGCAGCGCGCAGCGATTCGAGCTGGAGGTTCGGGTCGGCGCCGGCGCCTATGTGTGCGGCGAGGAGACCTCGCTGCTCGACAGCCTGGAAGGCAAGCGCGGCCAGGTGCGCGCCAAGCCGCCGCTGCCGGCCATCGCGGGCCTGTTCGGCTGCCCGACCGTGGTCAACAACGTGCTGTCGCTGGCGGCCATTCCCGACATCCTGCGCGAAGGCGGGGCGGCCGCATATCAGGCGCTGGGGCACGGGCGTTCGCGCGGCACCATGCCGGTGCAGCTCGCCGGCAACGTCGCGCGCGGCGGCATTTTCGAAGTGCCGTTCGGCATCACCCTGGGCGAGCTGGTGATGGAGATGGGCGGCGGCACGGCGAGCGGCCGGCCGGTGCGCGCGGTGCAGGTGGGCGGGCCGCTGGGTGCCTATTTTCCGCCCGCTCTGTTCGACACGGTGTTCGATTACGAGGCGTTCACCGCGCGAGACGGGCTGATCGGCCATGGCGGCATCACGGTTTTCGACGACACGGTCGACATGGCGCGCATGGCGCGCTTCGCGATGGAGTTCTGCGCCACCGAATCCTGCGGCAAATGCACGCCCTGCCGAATCGGTTCGGTGCGCGGCGTGGAGGTGATCGACCGGATCATCGCAGGCGACAGCGGCAAACTCGGCCTGCTTGAGGATCTGTGCGAGACGATGAAGTTCGGCTCGCTCTGCGCGCTGGGCGGGTTCACGCCCTATCCGGTGATGAGCGCGGTGCGTCACTTCCCCGAAGATTTCGCGCGACCACAACACGCTATGGCGGCGGAGTAGAGCGATGCCCCTGATCCACGAAGCCGATTACGGCACCCCGGCCAGCAAGTCGGCAGGCCAAGTCACGTTAAAAATCGACGGGTTTGACGTGACCGTGCCCGAAGGCACGTCGGTGATGCGGGCAGCGGCACAGATCGGCGTCAAGATACCGAAACTCTGCGCTTCGGACACGCTGAACGCCTTCGGTTCCTGCCGCATGTGCCTGGTGGAGATCGAGGGCCGGGCCGGGATGCCGGCCAGTTGCACCACGCTGGTCGCACCCGGCATGTCGGTCGTTACCGGCAACGAGCGCCTGCGCAAGCTTCGGCGCGGGGTGATGGAGCTGTACATCTCCGACCATCCGCTCGATTGCCTGACCTGTGCGGCCAATGGCGATTGCGAGCTGCAGGACACGGCCGGCGAGGTCGGCCTGCGCGACGTGCGCTACGGGTATGACGGCGCAAACCATCTGCGCACGCCCAAGGATCAGTCCAACCCGTATTTCGACTACGATCCTTCCAAATGCATCGTGTGCAGCCGATGCGTGCGCGCCTGCGAAGAGGTGCAGGGCACCTTCGCGCTGACCGTCGATGGCCGCGGTTTCGACTCGCGCATCGCCGCCGGCCAGAACGAGAGTTTCATGGGCAGCGAATGCGTCTCCTGCGGCGCCTGCGTGCAGGCCTGCCCGACCGCCACGCTGATCGAGAAGAAAGTGGTCGAGATCGGCACGCCGGAACACTCCGTCGTGACCACTTGCGCCTATTGCGGCGTCGGCTGTCAGTTCAAGGCGGAAATGCGCGGGCCGGAACTGGTGCGCATGGTGCCGTATAAGGACGGCCGCGCCAACCGGGGCCATAGCTGCGTCAAGGGCCGGTTTGCCTGGGGCTACGCCACGCATCGCGAGCGCATGACCAAACCCATGATCCGCGCGAAGATCACCGATCCGTGGCGCGAGGTGACGTGGGAGGAAGCGCTTACCCATGCTGCCGGCGAAATCCATCGCATTCAGCAGAAGTATGGCCGGTCCTCGGTGGGCGGCATCACCTCCTCACGCTGCACCAACGAGGAATCGTATCTGGTGCAGAAACTGGTGCGCGCCGGGTTCCACAACAACAACGTCGATACCTGCGCGCGTGTCTGTCACTCGCCGACCGGGTTCGGCCTGTCGCAAACCTACGGCACGTCGGCGGGCACCCAGGATTTTGACAGCGTCGAAGCGACGGACGTCATGCTGGTGATCGGCGCCAACCCGACCGACGGCCATCCGGTCTTTGCCTCGCGCATGAAGCGGCGGTTGCGCGCCGGCGCCAAGCTGATCGTGATCGACCCGCGCCGGATCGACCTCGTGCGCAGTCCGCACATCGAAGCCGCCATGCACCTCAAGCTGCAACCCGGCACCAACGTCGCGGTGCTGACGGCCATGGCGCACGTCATCGTGGCCGAGGGGCTGGTGGACGACGCGTTCGTGCGCGAGCGTTGCGACATGGCGGAATTCCACGCCTGGGCCGAGTTCGTTCTGGAACCGCAGAACGCGCCCGAAGCCCTGGAACATGTCTGCGGCGTGCCGGCGGATCTGCTGCGCGAGGCGGCGCGGCTCTACGCCACCGGCGGCAACGCGGCCATCTTCTACGGCCTGGGCGTGACCGAGCATAGCCAGGGCACGACGACGGTCATGGCCATCGCCAACCTCGCCATGGCCACCGGCAATATCGGCCGGCCTGGCGTGGGCGTGAACCCGTTGCGCGGCCAGAACAACGTGCAGGGTAGTTGCGATATGGGCAGCTTCCCGCACGAACTGCCAGGCTATCGCCACGTCGCCGGCGACGCGGCGCGCGGGATGTTTGCCGAGGCCTGGGGTGTCTCGCTCGATCCGGAACCTGGCCTGCGCATCAACAACATGCTGGATGCGGCGGTCGATGGCACGTTCAAGGCGTTGTACGTGCAGGGCGAAGACATCGCGCAATCCGACCCCGACACCAAACACGTCACCGCCGGGCTGCAGGCGATGGAATGCGTCATCGTTCAGGACCTGTTCCTGAACGAGACGGCGAATTACGCGCATGTCTTCCTGCCCGGCACGACCTTCCTCGAGAAGGACGGCACGTTCACCAACGCCGAACGCCGCATCAACCGCGTGCGCCGGGTGATCGCGCCGCTGCCTGGCCTGGCCGATTGGGAAGTAACATTGCGTCTGGCGGACGCGCTCGGCGTCGATATCGGCACCTACGGCCATCCGGGCGAGATCATGGACGAGATCGCGCGCCTGACGCCAAGCTTCGCCGGCGTCTCCTACGTGCGGCTGGACGAGCTCGGTTCCATCCAGTGGCCGTGCAACGCCGAAGCGCCGGAGGGCACGCCGGTCATGCACATGCAGCGCTTCGTGCGCGGCGCCGGCCGGTTCATGATCACCGAATACGTGGCGACCGACGAGAAGACAGGCCCGCGCTTCCCGCTGCTGCTCACCACCGGCCGCATCCTCAGCCAATACAATGTCGGCGCGCAAACCCGGCGCACGGAAAACTCGCGCTGGCACCAGGAGGACGTGCTGGAGATCCATCCGCACGATGCCGAACAGCGCGGCATACGCGAGCTCGACTGGGTGCGCCTGCGCAGCCGCGCCGGCGAGACGTCACTGCGCGCGCGCATCACCGACCGGGTGGCGCCGGGCGTGGTGTACACCACCTTCCACCACCCGCTGACCCAGGCCAACGTGATCACCACCGACCATAGCGATTGGGCGACGAACTGCCCGGAGTATAAGGTGACGGCGGTGCAGGTCAGCCCGTCCAACGGGCCTAGCGAATGGCAGAAGGACTACCAACATCATAGCGATGTGAGTCGGCGGATTGCGGCGGAGTAGGAAGGATGTTCTCTTCTGAAGAAAAGAACCAAAAGACTTGTCGCCAATTGGGTGCGTGTTGTTGACACAGCCGCTTCTTACGCCGGAGGAGCTGGCTGGTGCGCTTCGCGGGATCGGGGAGGAGCGGTATCATATCCACCATCCCTTTCATCGGCTGCTACATGACGGCAAACTTGGCCGTGGCCAGGTGCAGGCCTGGGCGTTGAACCGCTTTTACTACCAGGCCAGCATACCGGTGAAAGACGCGACCCTGCTCGCCCGACTGCCGACACCCGATCTGCGCCGCGAATGGCGCCGCCGCCTCGTCGATCACGATGGCGACGAGCCCAATACCGGTGGCGTCGCACGCTGGCTGAAGCTGGCAGAAGGCGTGGGGCTCGATCGCGACTATGTGCAATCCGGCGCCGGCATCCTGCCCGCCACGCGTTTCGCCGTGGACGCCTACGTCTCCTTCGTGCGCGACCGCACCGTGCTGGAAGCCGTGGCCTCCTCGCTCACCGAGCTCTTCTCGCCGAAGATCATCGCCGAGCGCGTCTCCGGCATGCTGGCCCATTACGACTGGATCACGCGCGACACGCTCGCCTACTTCACCCCGCGCCTCACCCAGGCGCCGCAGGACTCCGATTTCGCGCTGGCTTACGTCCAGGAACACGCGCGCACGCAGGCCGAGCAACAGGCGGTGCTGGCCGCGCTCCGGTTCAAATGCGACGTGCTCTGGGCGCAGCTCGACGCGCTGCATCACGCCTATGTGGCGCCCGCCACGCCGCCGCCGGGCACCTTCGTGCCCGCATGATCCCCCGCCTGGGTGCCGGTCATAAGTTCCGCTTCGACCAGGTGCGCGGCACCTGGGTGCTGCTGGGACCCGAGCGGCTATTCATGCCGGACGAACACGCCGTCGAGGTCTTGAAACTGGTCGATGGCGTGCGCACGGTGGAAGCCATCGTGCAAGATCTCGCCGCCCGCTACGACGCGCCGCCCGAGGCAATCCGCACCGACGTGGATGCCATGCTGACCGACCTCTCCGCGCGCGGCGCGGTCCGGCTGTGAGCTTTCCGCCCCCGCTCGGCCTGATCGCGGAGCTGACGCATCGCTGCCCGCTCTCCTGCCCGTACTGCTCCAACCCACTCGATCTGGAGCGTGCTGCGACCGAGCTGGACACCGCCGGTTGGCTCAGCGTGCTCGACCAGGCCGCGTCTCTGGGTGTGCTGCAGGTGCATTTCACCGGTGGCGAGCCGGCCGCGCGCCGCGATCTGGCAACGCTCATCCGGCGCGCGGCCGATCGCGGCCTCTACTCCAACGTCATCACCAGCGGCGTCACTCTGGACGACCGGCTGATGGCGGCGCTGATGGATGCGGGCGTGGATCACATCCAGCTCAGCTTCCAGGATGTCGATCCAGACGCGAACGACGCCTTTGGCGCCAGCCCCGGGGCGTTCGTCAAGAAACAGGCCGCCGCCGCCCGCATCCGCGCCGCCGGCCTTCCGCTGACGCTCAACTTCGTCGTGCACCGCGCCAATGCCGGCCGCGTGCCGGCGATGATCGAGATGGCCGAGGCGTTGCACGCCGACCGCACGGAGATCGCCCATGTCCAGTACTACGGCTGGGGCCTGGTCAACCGCGCCGCCCTGCTGCCCAGCCGCGCCCAGCTCGAGGCAGCCACCAGAGTGGTCGAGGCCGCGAGGCTGCGCTTGGCCGGCCGGATGGTCATCGATTACGTTGTGCCGGACTACCACGCGGCGCGCCCCAAGGCCTGCATGGGCGGCTGGGCACAGCGCTTCATCAACATCTCGCCCAGCGGCCGCGCCATGCCGTGCCACGCGGCCGAGACGTTGCCGGGTTTCTCGTTCCCTTCGGTCAGGGACACGTCGCTAGCCGACATCTGGAACGAATCCGACGCCTTCCTGCGGTTCCGCGGGACAGGCTGGATGCCGGAGCCGTGCCGCAGTTGCGATCGCAAGGAGATCGATTGGGGCGGCTGCCGGTGCCAGGCCTTCGCACTGCTCGGCGACATGAACGCCACCGACCCCGCCTGCGAACTCTCGCCGCGTCACGGGGTGACGCAGGACGCCGTCTCGGAAAGCGAAGACAGCCAGCCGCCGTTCCGTTTCCGGCGGCTTGACACCAGACTGTCGCTCTCGAAAAGCGAGGGATCCTGAGGAGCCGCTAAGACCGATCGGCCTGAAGGCTGACACATTGTAGGAGGAAGAAAGGCCTTCTTTTTCGAGAAAAAGAAGCAAAAAGCTTTTG
>CAXUNK010000060.1:0-14942 GCA_964252425.1 uncultured Acetobacteraceae bacterium | reverse complement strand
ATAGCTGGCGTCGGTCGCCCGTATGCCGAGGTTCCCGGTCAGCGAGATGTCCGGGTAGAAGCTGGCGACGGCGACGCCGACACTGGCCGTGGCCGCGTGCAACTGCGCCTCGGCCGAACGGATGTCCGGCCGGCGGCGCGCGAGCGTCGAGGGCAGGCCGATGCCGATCAGGGCCGGCGGCGCGGGCAGGGGCGCGCGCGGCTCCAGCATGGCGTCAAGCGTGCCCGGGGGCTGGCCCGCCAGCACGTTGAGCTGGTCCACGGCCTGCTGCGCCTGCTTCTCGTAGCCCGGCAGTTGCTGCGCGTCGGTGTCGAGCTGGGTGCGCGCCTGATCGACATCGAGCGCGGTGGTCAGCCCACGCCGCTGCCGGTTGATCGTGAGCTCGAGCGCGCCCTGGTCGTCGCGTATGTTCTGCTGTTCGGAGTCGGTCAGCGCCTGGGCCGCGCGCAACTGCACGTAGTCCTGCGCCACCTCGGCCTCCAGCATGACGACGGAGTCGTTGACCGATTCCTGCTGGGCCTGGGCGGTGGCCTTGGCCTGCTCGACCGAGCGTCGCACGCGGCCGAACAGGTCCAGCTCCCACGAGGCGTCCAGCCCGTATTGGAACAGGTCGATCGGCTGGGTGAGCTGGTTCAGCAGCCCGTTGCCGCTCGTGGCGAGCCGGCCGCCCAGGCCCGGATATTGCTGGTTGATGGGCGAGTTCTGGTCGGCCAGGCTGTTCAACTGCCCATAGACGCCCTTCGATTCCAATATGCCCTTCAGGCCAAGCTGCTCGCGCATGTAGCTGGCCGTGCCGTTGAGCGACGGCAGCCCGGCCGCCTGTGCCGTGGTGACACTCTGCCGCGCCTCGACCACGCGCAGCACCGCCTGTTGCAGATCGAGGTTGCCGGCGATGCTGCGGGCGATGAGCGCAGACAGCATCGGGTCGTGCAGGCTCTCCCACCAGCGCGGATCGGGATCGCTCGCGGTGGCGAAGCCCGGATTGTCCGGCGCCAGCCGGTGCCAGCCGGCGATCGCCGGCGGCTTCGGCGGCACGAAGTTCGGCCCGACCGTGCAGCCGCTTGCCAGCGCCAGGGCAGCGGCGGTGGCGCGCGACCACCTCAACCGGCGCCTCCGGCTTCCGCCCCGGCAGTGATGTTCGACAGGAAGGCGGCGGCGACCGCTATGCTGAGCGACAGCAGACCGATGATGAAGAACACGTCCGTATAAGCCAGGGTTGCTGTCTGCTGCTGCAGGATCTGGAACACCTGCGCCGGGGCGGAGGCCACGGCCTGTTCGGCCGCGCTGCCATAGGCAGTCGAGGCCTGCTGCACCTGCTGGAGGAAGTCGTTGTACGGCTGGTTGGTGGGGTCGAGATATTTGACCAGATTGGCCTGCCTGATTTGCAGATGGTCGGTCACCAGCGCGGTGCCGACCGAGATGCCGACGCCGCCATAGACGTTGCGCGCCATGGTGAACAGGCTGGCCGCGTCCTCCTTCAGTTCGGGCGGGATGGTGGAGTAGGCGCTGGCGCTGAGCGGCACGAAAAGCAGCGCCAGCGCCGCGGTCTGCGCCGCGCGATAGAGTGCGACGTGGAAGAAGTCGAGATCGGGCACCAGCGTCATCGAGTAGTAGCAGGATGCGGCGAGCGCGATCCCGCCCGACATGATCACCCATTTCACCGGCACGATGTTCAGCAACTGGCTCACGACGGGGATCATCGTGCACAGCACGAGCGCGCCCGGCGCCAGCACCCAGCCGGCCAGCACCGAATTGTAGCCGAGCACGTTCTGCGAGAACACCGGCATGATGATGGCGCTGGCGTAAAGGGTGAAGCCCATCATCGCCATGCCGAACCAGGACAGGGCAAAGTTGCGGTCCTTGAACACCCGCAGATTCACCGCCGGGTTCTTCGTGTAGAGAAGATAGGCTGTGCCGCCGACATAGCCGATGACCGACAGCACCAGCATGACGCGGATGAAGTTGGAGGCCAGCCAGTCGTAATCCTCGCCGCGGTCCGCACCCAGCTCCATGCAGCCCAGCGCCATGCTGATGAAGACCGCGCCCGTCCAGTTGAACGGCGGCGCGCGGCGTACCTGCTCGGCCATTTCGGGCGGGTCTTTCACCAACGCCAGGACGCCGAACACCGTGCCGACGCCGATCGGGATGTTGACCAGGAAGATCCAGTGCCAGGAGTAGTTGAACGTCAGATAGCCGCCGACAAGCGGGCCGATCACCGGTGCGATGATCGTGGCCACCGCGGTGATCGAGAGCGCCTGCTGACGTTTGTCGGGCGGGAACGTGTCGAGCACGATGGCCTGCTGCATCGGCTGCAGCCCGCCGCCGAACAGGCCTTGCAGTCCACGAAACAGCAGCAGCTCGCCGAAATTGGTGGCCAGCCCGCAGGCCAGCGAGGTTGCGGTGAAGCCGATGATCGAGATCAGGAAGTATTTCTGCCTGCCGATCTGCTTGCTGATGGCGGCCGAGACGGTGAGCGTGATTCCGTTTGCGACCAGATAGGTGGTCAGCGTCCAGGCCGCGTTATCCGTGCTGACGCCGAGGTCGCCCGCGATATAGGGCAGCGACACGTTGACGATGGTGGTGTCCGTCACCTCCATGAACGCGGCCAGGGTGACGACGATGGCGATCAGGTAGGGGTTTGGTTGGCCGCGCCCGCTCACTTCAGATCCACCGTGGGCTCGACCGAGAGGCCGAGCGGCAAGCCCAGGCGCGGGTCCATGCCGCTGTCGATCACGATCTTGACCGGCACGCGTCGGACGATCTTGACGAAATTGCCGGTGGCGTTTTCCGACGGAAAGGTGGTGAAGCGCGCGCCGGCGCCCTGCTGGATGCTTTCGACATGTCCGTGCAGCTTGAGCTTGCTGTAGGCATCGACGTCGATGGTGACCTGCTGGCCGACGCGCATGCGGTTGAGCTGGGTTTCCTTGAAATTGGCGACCACCCAGGTGACGGGCGAGACGACGTAGAACACCTGTTGCCCGGCTTGCGCGAAGGTGCCGACATCGACGTTGCGACGTGTGATGCGGCCTTCCTGAGGGGCGCGTATCTCGGTGTAGGACAGGTTCAGCTCCGCCTGGGCGAGGCTGGCCTGGGCCTGTTCGACCTGCGCCTGGCGCTGCTTCACCATGGTGGAGGTGGACGCGATGTTGGGGCCGACCAGGCTCGCAACCTGAAGCTGCGCCAGCGCCTGTTTCGTCGCCTCGCTGGTCGAGGCAAATTGCGTGGCCGCCTGGTCCACGTTGGTCTGCGTGGTCGCGCGCTGATCGACGGTGCGCTGCCGGCGATATTCGCGCGCGGCGTTGGCCTGGTTGGCCTGTGCCTGGCCAAGCTGTGCCTGCGATTGCAGCCGGTCCGACGGGTAGCGCACACGGGCGATCTGCAGGTCGATCTCGGCGCTGCGCAGTTGCGCGCGCGCGAGATCGAGATTGGCGCGGGCCTGGTCGCGCGCGGTGATGTAGTCGCGCGGATCGATGCGCAGCATCAGGTCGCCGGCGTGCACGAACATGTTGTCGTCCACCAGACGCTCGACGACGTAGCCAGACACTTTCGGCGCGATGGCGACCGCGTTGCCCTCGGTGTAGGCGTCGTCGGTGCTCTCCAGGTTGCGGTTCAGGTACCAGTAGACCACGCCGCCGATGACGGCGAGCAGTGCGACGATGCCGAGGATGATCAGCGGCAGCCGGCTTTTCGGCTTGTCCTCGCCTTTATCGCCGTCTTCTTTGTCGTCGCCCTTTTTGTCGTCGCCCTCCTTGTCGTCCTTGTCCTTGCTTTCCTTGTCGCCGCCCTTGTCCTTGCTCTTCTTGCTGTCGTCCCCGTCCTTGCTATCGCCCTTATCCTTGCCATCGCCCTTGTCGTTGCTGTCTCCCTTGTCCCTGTCCGGCTTGTCGCTTCTCTCCGACGACGGTGCGGGACGCGTGCGGGTCCGCAGCACCTGGACCGGCGCCGCGCCGTGCGTCATGCGGCTCGGCTCGCAGGCAACGTCACTGTCGGGCGCGCGCTCGATCTCGAAACTGCTCAAGTCCATGTCATGACCTGGTGGAGAGTGGCGGGGTGTGGGCGGGATCAGCGGCGCCGGCGCTCGGCAGGGGAGGGTTCAGCCGCGTGTGGCCGTTTGCATGTCAAAGCCGCGTGACATGCGGTCGCGGACCCAGTCAAGCGATCACCGCTTGGGTTGACGGAGCCGTGATCGGGCCTTGCCGGCGCGAAGATGCGCGTTGCCGTGCGGCCGGCGCGCTCGGGTGTGCGGTTGACAGGGCGTGGACGCCTTGGCTATGGGATGCGGCTCGTTTGGAACGCGGGAGTCGTATCCACGCCACCGGCCCATGGCCGCGCGGCGGGCTGCGCCGTTTGCACCGCGGTCCGGCCCGTTCGAAGGAGCCTGGATCAGGTCATGGCTAAGAAGATAGTCGGCTTCGTCAAGTTGCAGATACCCGCGGGCAAGGCGAACCCCTCGCCGCCGGTGGGTCCTGCCCTGGGCCAGCGCGGCCTGAACATCATGCAGTTCTGCAAGGAGTTCAACGCGCGCACCCAGACCATGGAGCCAGGGATGCCGGTGCCCGTCGTCATCACGGCGTTCGGCGACCGCACGTTCAGCTTCGTGACCAAGACGCCGCCCAACACCTATTTCATCAAGAAGGCGGCCGGCATCACGGCGGGCAGCACCACCCCGGGCAAGGGTGCGGTGGTGGGCCGGGTCACCATGAGCCAACTGCGCGAGATCGCGGCGCAGAAGATGGTCGACATGAACGCGGCCGATCTGGATGCGGCGGTGCGCATGCTGGTGGGCACGGCCAAGTCGATGCACGTCGCCGTGGTGGAGGGCTGATCATGTCGGGTGGCAAGCGACTGGCGGCCGCGAAATCGGCCGTGGACAGGACCAAGAATTACCCGCTGCCGGACGCGCTCGGCCTGGTGAAGACCAACGCCCGCGCGAAGTTCGACGAGACGGTCGAGATTTCGCTGCGCCTGGGCATCGACCCGCGCCATGCCGACCAGATGGTGCGCGGGTTGATCAGCCTGCCGAACGGCACCGGCAAGACGGTGCGGATCGGCGTGTTCGCCCGCGGTGCCAAGGCGGAGGAGGCGCTGGCCGCCGGCGCCGACGTGGTGGGCGCCGACGATCTGGCCGAACGCGTTCAGGCCGGCGACATACAGTTCGACCGGTGCATCGCCACGCCGGACATGATGGGTCTGGTCGGCCGACTGGGCAAGATCCTGGGCCCGCGCGGCCTGATGCCCAACCCGAAGCTCGGCACGGTGACGATGGACGTGCGCGGCGCGGTCTCGGCCGCGCGGGCCGGCCAGGTGGAGTTCCGGGCGGAGAAGGCCGGGATCGTGCATGCCGGCATCGGCAAGGCGAGCTTCGAGTCCGAGAAGCTGCTCGAGAACATCCGCGCTTTCGTGGACGCGATCCAGAAGGCCAAGCCCACAGGCGCCAAGGGCACCTACCTGCAGAAGGCCTCGCTCAGCTCGTCCATGGGGCCTGGCGTGCGGGTGGATGTGGCGACGCTGGCTGGCTGACCAGGGCCCGCTCGAACGAGATACGCCCGGCGGGTTTGCCGGGTGGGCAGGGGGCCGTTTGCGGCTTCCGAACCTGTCCAAGACCGCACGTTGCCTTCGGGCATTAAGGAATTCTCCGGAATTCGCGCGTGGGAGACGGGAGTGGCCCGACACGCTTGCAAAAGGGTGTTTGGCGGTTCCGGCTTTACCTTGAGGCAGGCGGACCGGGGTCGTTGCGGCAGCGCGCGGCCCCTTGGGTAACCCGGTCTGGCACGCTCGCGTGCCACGCCACAAAGGAGACGGGATTTGGACCGTACGGAGAAGCGGGAGTTCGTCTCATCGCTCGCCGCCGTCTTCGCGGAAACGTCGATGGTTGTCGTCACCCAGAACAAGGGGATGACGGTGGCCGAGGTGACGGAGCTGCGGACGCGGATGCGGGCGGCGGGTGCGCACTTCAAAGTCGCGAAGAACCGGCTGGCCGTCCTCGCCCTGGATGGGACCCGATTCGACGCCATCGCGCCGATGCTGAAGGGACCGACCGCGCTCGCCTGGGCGCGCGACCCCGTGGCTGTCAGCAAGGTGTGCGTCGAGTTCGCCAAGACCAACGAGAAGCTCGTGCTGATCGGCGGCGCGCTCGGACGGCAGACGCTGGATGCGTCTGGCGTGCGCGCGCTCTCCGAACTGCCGTCGCTCGATACGCTGCGCGCCGGGTTGCTGGGGATGATCAACACCCCCGCCACACGGATCGCAGGTGTCGTGGCGGCGCCGGCAGCAGGGCTCGCGCGGGTTCTGGCGGCCTACGCCAAGAAGGACGAGGCGGCAGCCGAGGCTGCCTGAGACTAGGCAGGCCCAGCCCCTCCGGGCGTCGGGCTTGCAGGGAACCGATCAAACGCTAACTAAGGACCTAGGGAATGGCTGATTTGACGAAATTGGTGGACGACCTCTCGGCACTGACCGTGCTGGAGGCGGCCGAACTTTCCAAGATGCTGGAAGAGAAGTGGGGCGTCTCGGCGGCGGCGCCTGCTGCTGTGGCGGCTGCCCCCGTGGGCGGCGGCGCACCCGCGGCACCTGTCGAGGAGCAGACCGAGTTCACGGTGACGCTGGCCAAGGCCGGCGACAAGAAGATCAACGTGATCAAGGAGATCCGCACCATCACCGGGCTTGGGCTGAAGGAGGCCAAGGACCTGGTCGAGGGCGCGCCCAAGACGGTCAAGGAAGGCGTCAACAAGGACGAGGCCGAGAAGATCAAGAAGGTGCTGGAAGAGCAGGGCGCTTCTGTCGAGATCAAGTAATCTTTTGAGCACCCGCGCGGCGTGCCGCGGGTTTTGAGCTGAAATGGGGCGGGGATCGCGCGTGATCCCCGCCCCATCAGGCGTGGCTGACAGGGTAGTTTGCGCGCGACGCGGTGGCATGGGTCGCGTGCGCAGGATGGGGCGAATCTGATGGACGCAATCACGCAGACCTTCACGCCGCGCAAGCGGATACGCAAGAGCTTCGGGCGCATCCCGGAAGTGGCGCCGATGCCCAACCTGATCGACGTGCAGAGGTCCAGCTACGAGGGCTTTCTGCAGATGCACATCGCACCTGACAGCCGCACCAACACCGGATTGCAGGAAGTGTTTCGCGGCGTTTTCCCGATCGACGATTTCGCCGGGCGCGGCCGGCTGGAGTTCGTCTATTACGAGCTGGAAGAGCCGAAATACGACGTCGAGGAGTGCATCCAGCGCGGCATGAACTATGCCGCCCCGCTCAAGGTGATCCTTCGCCTGATCGTGTGGGATGTGGACGAGGATACCGGCGCGCGCTCCATCCGCGATATTAAAGAGCAGCCCGTGTACATGGGCGACATGCCGCTGATGACCGATAACGGCACGTTCATCATCAACGGCACCGAACGCGTGATCGTCAGCCAGATGCACCGCTCGCCGGGCGTGTTCTTCGATCACGACAAGGGCAAGACGCATAGTTCGGGCAAGTTCCTGTTCGCGGCCCGGGTGATCCCGTATCGCGGGTCCTGGCTGGATTTTGAGTTCGACAGCAAGGATATGGTCTACGTGCGCATCGACCGGAAGCGGAAGCTGCCGGTGACGACGCTTCTGTACGCGCTGGAAAGCGAGGAGAGCGAGAAGCGCCGCGCCGAGCGCATCGCGGCCGGCGAGGATCCAGACACGCTGGAGACGCGTGGTCTCGATTCCGAGACGATCCTGAACTACTTCTACGGTCAGGTGGTGTTCACGCGCGGCGACAAGGGCTGGGCGCGGCCGTTCGATCCGGACGCGTTTCGCGGGGTCAAGCTGCTGGAGCCGCTGGTCGATGCCGAAACGGGCGAGGTGGTGGCCGATGCCGACGCCAAGCTGACCGCACGCAGCGCGCGCAAGATCGCCGAGAAGACCAAGAACGTTCTGATCGGCCGCGCCGACCTGCTCGGCCGCTACGTCGCCGTTGACATGGTCAACGAGGAGACGGGCGAGATCTACGCCGAGGCCGGCGAGGAACTGGCCGAGGCGCGTCTGGCAGCACTCGAGGAGGCTGGCATCACCTCGCTGCCGACGCTCGCGGTCGATCAGGCGAACGGGCCGTGGATACGCAACACGCTGACCATCGACAAGAACACCAACCGCGACGACGCGCTGGTCGATATCTATCGCGTGATGCGGCCCGGTGAGCCGCCCACGCCGGAGACGGCGGAGGCGCTGTTCCGCGGGCTGTTCTTCGATCCCGACCGCTACGATCTGTCGGCCGTGGGACGCGTGAAGATGAACATGCGGCTGAACGTGGAGTGCGACGACCAGCATCGCACGCTGCGCCGCGAGGACATACTGCGCACGGTCAAGATATTGATCGAGCTGAAGGACGGGCGCGGCACGATCGACGACATCGACAATCTCGGCAACCGCCGCGTGCGCTCGGTGGGCGAGCTGATGGAAAATCAGTATCGCGTGGGATTGCTGCGCATGGAGCGTGCGATACGCGAGCGCATGGGCTCGGTCGATATCGACACGGTGATGCCGCATGACCTGATCAACGCCAAGCCGGCTGCGGCCGCCGTGCGCGAGTTCTTCGGATCGTCGCAGCTTTCGCAGTTCATGGACCAGACCAACCCGCTCTCGGAGGTGACGCATAAGCGTCGTCTCTCCGCGCTTGGTCCCGGCGGCCTGACGCGTGAGCGCGCAGGATTCGAGGTGCGCGACGTGCACCCCACGCATTACGGCCGCATCTGCCCGATCGAGACGCCGGAAGGCCCGAATATCGGCCTGATCAACTCGCTCGCGACTTTCGCCAAGGTGAACAAATACGGCTTCATCGAGACGCCGTATCGCCTGGTGAAGGATGGCCAGGTGCAGGACGGGTGGAAATACCTCTCGGCCATGGAGGAGGAGCGGCTTGTGGTGGCGCAGGCGGACGCGCCGCAGGATGGCGACGGTCGGTTTTCAGGCGAGCTCGTCTCCGTGCGCAACCGCGGCGATTTCCGCCTGGTGCGCCCTGAGGATGTGACCGCGGTTGACGTCTCGCCCAAGCAGCTTGTCTCGGTGGCCGCTGCGCTGATCCCGTTTCTCGAGAACGACGACGCGAACCGCGCGCTGATGGGCTCGAACATGCAGCGCCAGGCGGTGCCGCTGATCCAGGCCGACGCGCCGCTGGTGGGCACAGGCATGGAAGCCGCGGTGGCGCGCGATTCGGGTGCCACGATCGTGGCACGGCGCGGCGGCGTGGTCGATCAGATCGACGGCGCACGCATCGTGGTGCGTGCGTCGGGTGAGGACGGGACGACGGCCGGCGTCGATATCTATCGGCTTCGCAAATACATGCGGTCCAACCAATCGACTTGCATCAACCAGCGTCCGCTGGTGCATGTGGGCGATCAGGTCTCCGCCGGTGAGATCATCGCCGACGGGCCATCGACCGAGCTGGGCGAGCTGGCCTTGGGGCGGAACGTGCTATGCGCATTCGTGCCTTGGAACGGCTACAACTTCGAGGACTCGATCCTGATCAGCGAGCGCATCGCGCGCGACGACGTGTTCACCTCCATCCACATCGAGGAATTCGAGGTGATGGCGCGGGACACCAAGCTGGGTCAGGAGGAGATCACACGCGACATCCCGAACGTGGGCGAGGAGTCGCTGAAGAACCTGGACGAGGCCGGCATCGTCTATATCGGCGCCGAGGTGAATCCGGGCGACATACTGGTGGGCAAGGTGACGCCCAAGGGCGAGAGCCCGATGACGCCGGAAGAAAAGCTGCTGCGGGCGATCTTCGGTGAGAAGGCCAGCGATGTCCGCGACACCTCGTTGAAGCTGCCGCCCGGTGTGGCCGGCACGATCGTCGATGTGCGCGTGTTCAGCCGGCGCGGCGTGGACAAGGACGAGCGCGCGATGGCGATCGAGCGCGCGGAGATCGAGCGGCTGGCAAAGGATCGCGACGACGAGCGCGCGATTCAGGAGCGTGCGTTCCTCAACCGGCTGCGCGAGAAGCTGCTGGATCGCAAGGCGGCGGGCGGTTTCAAGGGCATCAAGGCTGGCACGGTGATCTCGGCCGACATCCTGGCCGAGCACCCGCGCGGCGCCTGGCGCAACATAGGCGTGCAGGACGATGCGGTGACGGCCGAGATCGAGGTGCTGAAGCGCGAGTTCGACACGGCCGTGCACCGCTTGCAGGAGCGTTTCGAGAGCAAGGTCGAGAAGCTGCAGCGCGGCGACGAGTTGCCGCCCGGCGTGATGAAGATGGTCAAGGTGTTCGTCGCGGTGAAGCGCAAGCTGCAGCCTGGCGACAAGATGGCCGGCCGGCACGGCAACAAGGGCGTCGTCTCTCGCGTGGTGCCGGTGGAAGACATGCCGTTCCTGGATAACGGCACACCGGTCGATCTCGTGCTGAACCCGCTTGGCGTGCCGAGCCGCATGAATGTGGGTCAGATCCTCGAGACGCATCTTGGCTGGGCCTGCGCCAACCTGGGACGCGAGATCGGCGAGCTGGTGGAGGAGTATCGCCGCAGCGGGGCGGCCAAGCAGGAGTTGCTGGAAAAGCTGCGCGATGTGTATGGCGATCGCGTCTATGACGACGAGATTGCCGGGCTGAACAACGACCAGCTGATCGAGCTGTCGGAGAACCTCAAGAAGGGCGTGCCGATCGCGACACCTGTGTTCGATGGCGCCCGCATGAGCGACATCGAGCGGATGCTGACCAAGGCTGGGCTGGATACGTCGGGCCAGGTTGTTTTGACCGACGGTCGGACAGGCGAGCCGTTCGAGCGAAAGGTGACTGTCGGCTACATCTACATGCTCAAGCTGCACCATCTTGTGGACGACAAGATCCATGCGCGCTCGATCGGGCCTTACAGCCTGGTCACGCAGCAGCCGTTGGGCGGCAAGGCGCAGTTCGGCGGTCAGCGCTTCGGCGAGATGGAGGTCTGGGCGCTCGAGGCATACGGCGCCGCCTACACCTTGCAAGAGATGTTGACGGTGAAGTCGGACGACGTGTCGGGACGCACCAAGGTGTACGAGGCGATCGTGCGCGAGCAGGACAATTTCGAAGCCGGCATCCCTGAATCCTTCAACGTCCTGGTCAAGGAACTGAAATCCTTAGGCCTGAACGTCGATCTGGACCAAAGCGTAATCTAGGAAATGGGGTCTGGGGCCGACTGGCCCCAGCAGGGTCCAGGGACAGCGTCCCTGGCCTTATCTCTTGTGTGTGAAAGGCGCTCGTCATGAATGAGCTCATGAAAATCCTGGGCCAGGCTGGCCAGGCGGTCACCTTCGACCAGATCCGCATTCAGATGGCCAGTCCGGAGCAGATCCGCTCCTGGTCGTATGGCGAGATCAAGAAGCCGGAGACGATCAACTACCGCACGTTCAAGCCTGAGCGGGACGGGCTGTTCTGCGCCCGGATCTTTGGCCCGATCAAGGATTACGAGTGCCTGTGCGGCAAGTACAAGCGGATGAAGTTCCGCGGCATCATCTGTGAGAAATGCGGGGTGGAAGTCACGCTGGCCAAGGTGCGGCGTGAGCGCATGGGCCATATCGAACTCGCCTCGCCGGTGGCGCATATCTGGTTTTTGAAGTCGTTGCCGAGCCGGATCGGCCTGATGGTCGATCTGACGTTGAAGGAACTCGAGAAGATCCTGTATTTCGAGAGCTACGTGGTTCTGGAGCCGGGGCTGACCGACCTCAAGCTGCACCAGCTTCTGACCGAGGACCAGCTTGCCGCCAAGCAGGACGAGTTCGGCGAGGACGGGTTCCGCGCGGCGATCGGTGCGGAAGCGATCAAGCACATCCTGCACGGCATCGACATCGACGCCGACAAGGTGCGCTTGCGTGCCGAGCTGCGCGACACCACGAGTGAGGCCAAGCGCAAGAAGCTGGTCAAGCGCTTGAAGCTGATCGAGGCGTTCGGAGAAAGCGGCAGCAAGCCGGAATGGATGATCCTGGACGTGGTGCCCGTCATACCGCCGGAGCTGCGTCCCCTGGTGCCGCTGGATGGCGGGCGGTTTGCCACCTCGGACCTCAACGACCTCTATCGCCGCGTCATCAACCGCAACAACCGTCTGAAGCGGCTGATCGAGCTGCGCGCGCCGGACATCATCGTGCGCAACGAAAAGCGCATGTTGCAGGAGAGCGTGGACGCTCTGTTCGACAACGGACGGCGCGGCCGTGCGATCACCGGCGCCAACAAGCGTCCGCTGAAGTCGCTGTCTGACATGCTGAAGGGCAAGCAGGGCCGCTTCCGCCAGAACCTGCTTGGCAAGCGCGTGGACTATTCCGGCCGTTCGGTGATCGTTGTGGGACCCGAGCTGAAGCTGCATCAATGCGGTCTGCCGAAGAAGATGGCGCTCGAGCTGTTCAAGCCGTTCATCTACAGCAAACTCGAGAAATACGGCCATGCGACCACCATCAAGGCCGCCAAGCGCATGGTGGAGAAGGAGCGTCCCGAGGTGTGGGACATCCTGGAAGAGGTCATTCGCGAGCATCCGGTGATGCTGAACCGTGCGCCGACGCTGCACCGTCTGGGCATCCAGGCGTTCGAGCCTGTGCTGATCGAAGGCAAGGCGATCCAGCTTCATCCGCTGGTGTGCACGGCGTTCAACGCGGATTTCGACGGCGACCAGATGGCGGTGCACGTGCCCTTGAGCCTGGAGGCTCAGCTCGAGGCGCGCGTCCTGATGATGTCCACGAACAACATCCTGAGCCCCGCCAACGGCAAGCCGATCATCGTCCCGAGCCAGGATATTGTACTCGGTCTATACTACCTGTCGCTGGAGACCGCGGATTTCCGTGCGACCGAGCCGAACGACGCGCCCGCCTTCGGCACGATCGGTGAGATCGAGTTCGCGTTGCAGGCCAAGGCGATCAAGCTGCACGACAAGATACGTGCGCGCATGGAGCTGATCGAGCCGGACGGTGCGCGTCGCCGGCAGATCGTGGTGACGACGCCGGGCCGCATGCTGATCGCGCAGATCCTGCCGAAGCATCCGAACGTGCCGTTCGCGCTGATCAACAAGCAGCTGACGAAGAAGAACGTGTCGGACGTGATCGACGCGGTCTATCGCCATTGCGGCCAGAAGGAGTGCGTGATCTTCGCCGACAGGCTCATGGGGCTTGGCTTCCAGCAGGCGGCCAAGGCGGGCATCTCGTTCGGCAAGGACGATCTGATCATCCCTGCCGAAAAGGGCGAGCTGATCAGCAAGACGCAAGGCGAGGTCAAGGAGTTCGAACAGCAGTATCAGGACGGTCTGATCACCGCCGGTGAGCGTTACAACAAGGTGGTCGATGCCTGGTCGCGCTGCACCGACGCGGTCGCGAGTGCGATGATGAAGGAGATCAGCAAACAGGAGGTCGGCCGTCAGACCAACAGCGTGTGGATGATGAGCCATTCCGGCGCCCGCGGCTCGCCGGCGCAGATGCGCCAGTTGGCCGGTATGCGCGGTCTGATGGCCAAGCCGTCTGGCGAGATCATCGAGCAGCCGATCATCGCCAACTTCAAGGAAGGCTTGTCCGTGCTGGAGTATTTCAACTCCACCCACGGGGCCCGCAAAGGCCTGGCCGATACCGCGTTGAAGACGGCGAACTCCGGCTATCTCACACGCCGTCTGGTGGACGTGGCGCAAGATTGCATCATCGTCGAGGTGGATTGCGGCTCCGAGCGCGGCCTGACAGTGCGCCCGGTGATGGATGGCGGCGACATCGTCTCCTCGCTGTCCGAGCGTATCCTGGGCCGCACCGCGTCCGAAGACGTGCTCGATCCGGTCACCAACAAGGTGCTGGTGCCGCGCAACACGCTGATCGAGGAGACCGAGGCCGAGCAGATCGAGCGGGCCGGCGTGGAGGTGATGAAAATCCGCTCCGTGCTGACCTGTGAAAGCCAGATCGGCGTATGCGCACGCTGCTATGGCCGAGATCTTGCGCGCGGCACGCCGGTCAATATCGGCGAGGCGGTGGGCGTGATCGCGGCGCAGTCGATCGGCGAGCCGGGCACGCAGCTCACGATGCGCACGTTCCACATCGGCGGCGCAGCACAGCGCGGCGCCGAGCAAAGCAGCGTGGAAGCCAGCCACGAGGGCACCGTGACGGTACGCAACCGCAACGTGGTGACGAACAGCCAGGGCGTGCCCGTGGTGATGTCGCGCAATTGCGAGATCGTGCTTGTGGACGACAAGGATCGCGAACGCGCGCGCTTTCGCGTGCCGTACGGCGCACGTCTGCTGGCCGATGACGGCATGGCGGTCACGCGTGCCCAGAAACTTGCGGAGTGGGATCCCTATACCCTGCCGATCCTGACGGAGCTGGCCGGGCAGGTGGAGTATCTCGACCTGATCGAGGGCATCACGCTGGTCGAACGCATGGACGAGGTGACAGGCCTGACCTCGAAAGTCGTCGTGGATTACAAGCAGACGGCCAAGGGCGTCGACCTGCGTCCGCGGTTGCAATTGAAGGGGCCGAGCGGCGAGGTCATCAAGCTGCCGAACGGCACGGATGCACGCTACTTCCTGTCACCCGATTCCATCCTCTCGGTGGAGAACGGCGCTACGCTGCATGCGGGCGACGTGCTGGCGCGCATCCCGCGTGAGGGCAGCAAGACTCGCGACATTACCGGCGGTCTGCCGCGTGTGGCGGAGCTGTTCGAGGCGCGTAGGCCCAAAGACCACGCCATCATCGCCGAGAATGACGGGCGCGTTGAATTCGGCAAGGACTACAAGGCGAAACGCCGCATCATCGTGAAAAACGACGAGACGAGCGAGGAGACCGAGTACCTGGTTCCGAAAGGCAAGCACGTCTCGGTTCAGGAAGGCGACTTCGTATTGCGCGGCGACCCGCTGGTGGATGGTCCGCGTGTGCCGCACGACATCCTGAAAGTGCTGGGCGTGGAGGCGCTGTCCGACTACCTGGTCAACGAGATTCAGGACGTCTACCGGCTGCAGGGCGTGAAGATCAACGACAAGCACATCGAGGTGA
>CAXUNK010000059.1:0-15065 GCA_964252425.1 uncultured Acetobacteraceae bacterium | reverse complement strand
ATTGGAGCGGGCGAAGGGATTCGAACCCTCGACCCCAACCTTGGCAAGGGTGCAGGACGGCTACTCCGGGGTATCCAGCGATATCCGAGAGCACTACAAAACACCGTGCTTACAGGCACTTGCTACGACATGGCACGACCCGATATCCTGCGCCTGTCGATCGCGGTGGACACCATGTGGACACCATTTTTATCCAGGGCTCCTCATGGACAGGTCTTCCAGTGTTCTCCTGACAAAGACAGCGGTCGACGAGGCTGAGGTCCGGCCGGAGCGATATCACGTCTGGGACACTCGCTTAGCGGGGTTTGGGCTGCGAATAGAGAAGAGCGGGACCAAGACGTTTGTTGTCCGGTATCGGGCTGAGAATGGCGGCCGGTCTGCGCCGCGCCGCTTCGTAACAGTCGGTCGGTTTGGCGCTCTCACCGTCGACGAAGCGAGACGACAGGCGCGGCTCTTGCTCGCTTCAGCCGTGGCTGGCGGCGATCCCGCTGGAGATCGCCAGCGAAAGCGGAGGGAAATGACCGTGGCAAAGCTCGTCGACCTGTACGAGAGCGAAGGATGCTTTGTGCAGCGCGGCATCAGGCAGGGCGAGCCTATGAAGGATCGAACCAAGGCTTACACTATAGGAAGGCTCAAGCATCACGTCGTCCCACTCCTCGGGCACAAGCGTGTCACAGAGGTTGGAGCGGGCGAGATCGAACGCTTCGTTCGCGATGTCGGAGCGGGTAAGACTGCAAGAGACGAGAAGCTTGGTCCGCGCAAGCGTGTCATCGTGCGAGGCGGAGATGGCGCGGCGCGCAAGGTCGTGCGGGATCTGTCCGCCGTGTTCAGCTTTGCGGTTCGGCGTGGAATTGTTGACGAGAACCCAGTCGAGCGGGCCGCGGTCCGAAAAACAGATAATAGGCGCGACCGGTTTTTGACGCTGGAGGAGGTTTCGCGCCTTGGCGCCGCCTTCGATCAGGTCGAGGCTGAAGGCACTAACGCGAAGGCGGTGGCCATCATCCGTCTTTAGGCACTCACTGGGTGTCGGCGGGACGAAATCGCCGGGCTGCGTTGGTCTGAAATGGACCTTGAGCGGGGAATGCTCGTGCTAGCTGACTCAAAGACTGGAAAGTCCATCAGGCCGCTAGGCGCTGCCGCTATCGCGATCCTGGAAGGAATCGTGCGCCACTCCGAATCCGACTTCGTCTTTCCAGCGGAAAGGGGCGAGCGGCATTATCAAGTCGCGAAGCAGCTGTGGTCCAGAGTTATTCTGAAGGCCGGTCTTCCGGGCGTAACTCCCCACACCCTGCGGCACACCATAGGCTCGACTGCAGTATCGTTCGGAGAGGCGCTGGCGCTAACGGGCGCGATCCTGGGGCATGTGAACCCAAGATCGACGGCGATCTACGCCCATGTGCAGTACGATCCGTCGCGGCGGGCTGCCGATCGTGTGACAAGGCGGATCGCTGACGCTCTCGCGGGCAAACATGACATCGGTATCGACCAACAAACAGTTGGGAAGCGGAAGGCGGGAGTGCGGACACCGGCGGATACAGCAGCGTAAAATCGGCTACCTGCGACGGCCAAAGATCAGCACATTGCCAAGGTTGGGGTCGAGGGTTCGAATCCCTTCGCCCGCTCCAGGTTTTCGTGTTTGAAATCAGGTATTTGGCTCAAAGTTCCCTTGCGCTGGGTCGCTTCCGATAGCTGTCTCTAAGCGACACGGAAGCTAATCGGAAGCAGTTGGACGAAAGCTCTGTCGTGCCCTCGGCGTCCACCGGCGTTGCCAGCGTCTACCGCCTGACCGAGCTTCCATCACATACTTACGCGATGATAGGTCGCCCAAGGGCGATCTCGATGGCAAGTCGGGGTCGGCCAAGGGTCGACCGCTGCTCCAAAACTACCGCACGATCGTAAGGCGCCCAATGATCAGCGTGCATTGCCGTCATAACGCGTCTCCCGCTGCAGATCGATAAGCGTCTTTCTCAACAAGTTGCTCCCAGTCGGCCATGCGACCGGTCTCGTTGGCGCCCTGAATGGCGATGTGAGTAAACGTGTGATCAGGTGTGGCCCCATGCCAATGGCGCTCATCGGGCCCAATCACCACCGCATCCCGGCACGCAATAGTATGGCTGGCTCCCCGCCTTCTGCACCAGTCCTGCGCCGGAGAGGACCAGGAGTATCTGTCCAAACGGGTGGGTGTGCCAGGCTGTGCGCGCCCCAGGGGCGAAGGCAACGCGCGCAACGTTAATGCGGGAAGGTTCTGCGCCTTCCGCCAGCACATCCGTCCAGACCTCGTCGCTGTAGCGCTTTGGATCGGGAGGGGTGTTCGGCTGCGAGCCAGAGGGGAACCGTCTCATGCGCTCTCGCTCCGCTCCGCAATCGCAATAACAGCCCAGTTGCGGTATTCGATCATAAGGTGTTGCAGGTGGCGCTCGGCCAACTCCGCTGGCGCGGCAGCGGGCAAATGAGTGGTCAGCTTGATCTCCATGTGTTGCGCCACGTCGCGCAACTCGCGCATGGAATAGCCTACCCGCCGGCCCTCCCCGTCCAACACCTCTGCGACGAAGCGGACTGGAAAAGCAGGATCCCAGACCGACGGTAGCTGAGCGCCTTCCCCAAGCGACCGGTAGAAGATGCGCCATGGGAGGTCAGTCTCTCCTATGGGCTCGACTACCTCAATCGCCGCCTATCCCGGCGTGTTCAGGAAGTGCTAGGGATGACCTGCCCGCATGGCATCTGCCCGGCCGGTGGTCACGACCGCCGCATACCAGTCCCGGAAAGCTTCCGCTCCTGGGCCGGGCATTCGCATCGTCACCACCCCGGAACGCCAACGCCCTTCCGAGGCCTCCAGCCAACCTCGCATGACCGTCATCATTGAGGCGACGTCGTCAGCTACGAGGGCGCGCATGGAGGCGTCACCAAGTTTCGCCTTCAGATACGCAAGCGCCCGACGAGCGCGAACGAGCTCGCGGCTGCGGATGTCGTCGTGGGTGATCTGTTCGCCGCCCATCGTCGCGACCGTCTCGACATCGCGGTCCTCCGGGACGGTCAGCACGGCCGCGGCAAGCATCGTGTCACCCGCCTTCGCGGAAGAAGGCGAGAAGGTGTGCGACCAATTCTTCGGGTTGCTCCTCGGCGAGATAATGGCCGCAGCGGTCGATCATCACATGGCGATGGTTTTCCGCTAGCGGCGCAATCTCCTCTTCCAGATCCGCGCCGAAGCTTGCGCTTCCGCCGATGGAAAGGACCGGCATTTCGAGCTTCCGTCTTGCGTGTTCACGGTTCCGCTCAGCATCTACGCGATGCGCGCGAAAATATCCTATGCCTGCGTGCAGAGCGCCCGGCTGGGCAAGGCAGCGCGCGTATTCGTCCAGCGCGTCCTCGATGGCTGCGGGATCGAAGGCTTGCTGCCGCATCATATGGCCGACATAGAGCCGCTCCCGACCGGTGATGAGGGCTTCGGCCAATCCGTTCGGTGCGTCGAAAAGCGGGAGGTGGAACATGCGGGGATACTTGGCGGCGTCGTAGAGCTTCTCGAGGCCGAGACCAGGGAGGGCGGCCTCCATCAGCACGACCCGCTCCACCTCGTCGCGGTAGGTCGCAGCGTAGGCGTAGCCAGTCATCATGCCGACGTCGTGAGAGACGAGCTTGATGCGACCCAAGCCAAGCTGCTTGGCAAGGCCGCGGATGTCAGCCGCGACGGTCTGCTTGTCGTAGCCGCCATCCGGCCGGTCCGACGCACCGCAGCCGCGCAAATCCGGCGCCACGACCGTGTAGTGCTCGGCGAGCGTCGGCATCACTTTCCTCCACGCGTATGAGGTCTCAGGGAAGCCGTGCAACAGCACGACGGGGTCGCCGCGACCCATTATGCGGTAGTAGATGCGCACGCCTTCGATTTCGGCGCGATGATAGCTGGCAAAGACCGAATTTTCGACCATGGAAGCCTCCTGCTTAAGCGCCGGATCAACGCACCGCAACGAGCTTGCGGTTGACGAATTCGCCGACGCCCAAGTCGGAGAGTTCGCGGCCAGAGCCGGAGCGTTTGCGCCGCCGAACGGCAGTACGGGGACGAACAGAACGTGCTGTTGACAAACATCATGCCCGTATCGATTTCGGCCGCCATACGCCGGCCTCGCGCAATGTCTGGTGTTACAATAATCGCACAAGGCCGAACGGCGTGTCATTCGCGATCCGGATCGCTGCTGCGTCGTCTGGAACGCGGAATATAAGGGCGTCATCATCCAGAAGGGGATGTTCGGCAACGATCTGTTCTGTAAATGGGTTTACTGATTCATAGCCCATGCAGTTCTCCCCAACGATCACCTAGCGTCCTTACCGACACCTGATCTCTCGCCCGCCTGACTTGAAGCAGTCGTGACGCAGCACAATGCTGCACCAGTTGCAGCGTTGGGGCTGCCGGGGCGGTACGGCTTGGTCAGCCGTTGAGCCAAGGCGGAATGCGGAAGCGGTCGATCAAGAAGTTGCTGAAAGCGCGCGTCTTGGAGGCGTGTTGAGTCCCAGAAGGCGTTACAATGTGGATCGCGCCTGCATCCGGCAAAGTCCACGCCGGCAATACTCTGACAAGGCGTCCAGCCCTGATTTCAGGGCCGAGCAGCCACTCGGACCCGAGAAGGACACCGAGGCCGCCGACTGCGGCAGCGCGGAGCGCGTCCAGATCGTCGGTGACCAAGGGGCCGCCCACATGCACCTGTAACGACGACCCATCTTCGCCAAGCAGGTCCCAGCGCGGACCAGGCGCGCCGTTGAAAAGGAGGCAGGCATGCCGAGCCAAGTCGCTTGGACGCTGTGGCGCACCCTGGCGATGGAGATAGGCAGGCGATGCGCAGAGCAGCCGCCGGCGGTCGGCAAGCTTGCGCGCGACCAGCCGCGAGTCGGTCAGCGGCCCGATCCGCACTGCGAGGTCAAACCGTTCGCCAACGAGGTCGACAAAGCGATTGGAGAAGTCTGCCTCAACACCGACCCGAGGGTGGGCGCGCAGGAACTCGACCATGAGGGGGGCAATCCAGATGCGCCCAAAAGCGCCAGGTAGTGCCAGGCGTAGCCGGCCCGTAGGCTCGCCGGTTCCGAGGTTTTCAGCCTCTCGCTCGGCCTCCTCCATCGACGCCACGATAGCCTGAGCACGATCGAAATAGAGTGACCCTGCCTCCGTCAGGGTGACGGCTCGTGTTGTTCGCTCCAGCAGGCGGACGCAAAGTCGCCGTTCCAGCGCGCTGACACGGCGGGACAACACGGTGGGATCACGCCCCAGCCGCACGCCTGCGCGCGAGAAGGACAGCTCCTCCGCCACGGCCACGAAGGCCAAAAGCTCCGAATAGGACGAGCCGTCGTTGGTTTGCTGCATGACGAACAGGAGTGTAGCGACACAAGTGCCGCTTTTCGACAGGACGGCGCCTTCGTAGTTAGGGGCTTGCCGCGACTTCCCTCGAATACGGAGAAAGCTATGACGCTTGGTGTAGGAGTGATTGGCGCTAACCCCGAACGGGGATGGGCCAGCATTTCGCATGTGCCCGCGGTGCAGGCGCTCGAGGGACTCGAATTACGAGCAGTCGCAACGTCGGACGCCGAGTCGGCGCGGCGCGCCGAGAGCGCGTTCAGCGCAAAGGGCTATAGCGACCCACGGGCCTTGATTGCCGACCCTGCTATCGATGTCGTGACCGTTGCTGTCCGAGTTCCGGCTCACCGCGAACTGGTCCAGGCGGCGCTCGATGGCGGCAAGCACGTCTACTGCGAGTGGCCTCTGGGCCGCGATGCTGCCGAGGCCGAGGCGATCCGCGACGCTGCAAACGCCGCCGGCGTGCGGGTGGCTCTGGGGCTGCAGGTACGGACAAACCCCGCATTGCTTCGCGCCGCCGAGATGATCCGAACCGGAGCCATCGGCCGCGTCTTGGGTGCGCGGCTCTATTCGGAGACGATCGCGTTCGGACGGGAAGAGGGTGAGACAGACGCCTACCTGGAGGATCCGGCCAACGGCGCGACCCTGCTGACGATCCACGGCGGCCATGCGATCGACGCCGCCATCGCTGTGCTCGGCCCGTTTTCAGACTTGACGGCACTGCTCAGCACGCAGTTCCCGATCGTGAAAATCGGCGACAAGACGCTCATGCGCTCTGTGGCGGACGACATCCGCCTCGTGGCGCGCCTGGCGTCGGGCGCCGGGCTGTCGCTCGACGTTGTCGGCGGACGCGGAAAGGACAGCACGTTTCGTTTCGAGATCACCGGCGACCGCGCTGCGCTGCGTCTTGAAGGCGGCGCGGCGCGCGGCTTCCAATCGGGAACGCTCGCCCTCGTGTTTGACGGCGAGACGCAAAACGTGCCCGAGCCTGCGGCGGCCGGTCCGCCAGACACTGCGGTCAACGTTGCCGGGGTCTATGCGGCGCTGCGGGATGACATCCTCACTGGCACAGCCACTGCGCCCAGCTTCGATCATGCCGTTCAACTCACGCGACTTTGTGACGAGGTGCTCGCTTCGTCAAAAGCCGGAGCGCGCCGCCAGGAGGCGGGCTGGCCAAGAACCTGACCGGACTTGCGCAGGAACAGGAGGCGGTCCCATGGACTTGAACTTGGGAAAGAGAACCTGCGTTGTCACCGGAGCGAGCGCGGGCATCGGCCGGGCGACCGCGGTCGCACTGGCAGCCGAGGGCGCCCATTTGGTAGTCGCCGCCCGAAGCCTCGATGGGTTACGCACCCTAGTCTCGGAAATCATGGCGGCCACAGGCCGAGAGCCGGTTGCGCTCACTGCCGACCTAGCGATCGACGGTGCCGCAAAGATTCTTGCTAACGAATCGGTCGCCAAAGCTGGCCGTGTGGATGTGCTGGTCAACTGCGCAGGCGGCTCACGCCCGCTCGACGAAGAAGCCAGCGAGGCAACCTGGGCCGAGGCATTTCAACTCAACTTTATCTCCGCGCGCTTGCTGGCGGAGCATCTGGCACCGGCCATGCGCGGGCGCCGATGGGGGCGCATCATCAACGTCACAGGCGCCATCGTCGGTAAGACGCGCAACGCTGCGGCTCCGGCGAAAGCGGCGCTGGAGAGTTGGGCCAAGGCTGCCGCGGCAACCTATGCCGCGGACGGTGTTACCGTGAACTGTGTCGCGCCGGGTCGGATCAACAGCGAACAGATACTTGGTAGGCTGCATCCAACGGAAGAATCCCGCCGCGCTTTCATAAAGGATAATATACCGGCCGGCCGTTTCGGGGATCCGCAGGAGGCTGCCGCGTTGATCGCCTTCCTGGCATCGGGATCTGCAAGCTACGTCACGGGAACGACTATCCCGGTTGACGGCGGCGCCATGCGGCTCGCCTTCTGAAGGAGTTCGCAGCCTATGATTCATTGCAAACGCCAGGACGCCATGAGGCCGACGCCATGATCGAGCGTTCGAGCGTGACGGATGCAGTCGTACTGCACAGGCCAGGCAAGCAGTCGGTGCAGATTGTTTGGCCTGAGTCTTCATCAGACGCACGGGCGACCATCACGCGCGTAACGATGGCGCCGGGTTCGGTGTCGCCTCGACACAATCATCCAACATCCGAGCAAATCTGGATCGTTGAGCAAGGTGAGGCTGTGCTGCTGCTCGACGACAGCAGAACGGAGAAGGTCGCGGCAGGTGACGTGATCCGCACGCCCGCTGGCGATATTCACGGTATCGAAAACACTGGACAAGCGCCGTTTGCATATCTTGCCGTCACTTGCCCACCCGAGAACATGAGTGGGTTCTACGGCCCCGGTTCGAAGAAGCCTACGAATGGCTGATGTCGCGTTCCAACCGCGCGCAGTGGGTGAGCCGCTGCCCCGCGTGGACGGCCGTCTTAAAGTCACCGGAAGCGCGCGCTTCACGGCCGAACATCGGCTCGAGCACCTCCATCATGGCGTGGTGGTCGGCAGCGCCATTGCCCGGGGTCGGATTGCATCGATCAATGCGACGGAAGCAGAAGCGCTTCCCGGCGTCATCGCCGTAGTGACGCCGACCACTGCGCCGAAACTCAAGCCGCTGCCCGACAAGGTGCAGGGCATCCAGTATTCCGGTGAGGGTGGCCTGATTGAGATGCTGCTGCCTATGCAGGACGATCGTATCCACTACGCTGGCCAGGCAATAGCGCTGGTGGTGGCGGACACACTCGAACGAGCAACCTACGCGGCGACCAAGGTGCGGATCGCCTATGAGCGCGAAGGCCCGAGCTCGATCTCGACACCGCCACCGAGCGATCGAAGCCGAAGAGCTATTGCGGGATGGAGCCACTTCAAGTCTCGACCGGCAAGCCCGCAAAGGCATACGACGATGCGGAAGTCCGCATTGAGCGTCATTATAGAACGCCCGTTCATTTGCACAGCGCAATCGAGACCCTCGCGACGGTCGCCGCTTGGGAACGACGCGACGGCGAGGACTTTCTGACGATTTACGATACCACGCGTGTCATCAAGACCGCCAACACGGTGCTCGCGCATTGCCTCGACATGCCTCAGGCCAATATCCACCTAATCGTCAAGTTCCTCGGCGGTTCCTACGGGTCGAAAGCGTGGATGTTCGGCAACGTCCTGCTCGTAGCGAGTTGCGCCCGATTGATCGGCTGTCCGCTCAAGGTCGAGTGGACCCGCCAGCGAATGTTCGAACTGAACGGCTACCGGCCCGAGACGCGCCAGACGATCCGGATTGGCGCCTCGAACGGCGGTATCGTCGCCTCGCTGCGCCATGACGCGGTGTCGCCGACATCCAAGGTGAGCGGCTATCCCGAGCCGGTCACCGGCATGACGACGATGATGTATGCGGCGCCTAACCTCGCGATCTCACAGGAGATCCGGCACCTGAACCTGCCCACGCCGTCACCCATGCGCGGCGTCGGAGTGCTGGCGGGCGGCTGGGCGCTCGAGACCGCAATGGACGAACTCGCCCACGAGCTCGGGATCGACCCTATCGAGCTGCGGACGCGCAACGACGCGAAGACAGGCCCGCTATCCGGTCATCCTTTTTCCTCCAAGCACCTGGCCGAGTGCTTTGCTCGCGGCCGCGAGCTGATCGGTTGGGATCACCGATCGCGGCCCGGAGCGGCCTGCGACGGACGTTGGGCTATGGGACTGGGAGTCGCTGCGAGCACGTTGCCCGCCGTGCTCGATCGAGCGGCCGCGCGAGCAACGCTGTCAGCAGACGGGACGGTGCTGGTGCAAAGCGCGACCCACGAGATTGGTAACGGCGCTTATACGATATTTCGGCAAATCGCAGCGGATGCGCTCGTGCTTCCGGTCAAGCACGTTCGGTTTGATCTCGGTGACTCGACCTTTCCCGACGCTCCTATCACAGCGGGCTCGCGCACGACGGCTAGCGTCGGCGCCGCCGTGTTGGATGCAGGAAACAAGTTGGTGGCTGCGCTCAAGGATTTGGCGCGACACGCAAATGACGGACCTCTTGCGCGTGTTGCGGCCAACGCGCTCACTGCCGCAGACGGCCGACTCGTACTCGAGTCCGATCCGACCATCAGCGAGGACTACGCCACGATCCTGCGGCGCTCGGGCCGGGACAGTCTGAGTGCCGATGGCGCTTTCATTCCAGCTTCAATGCGCAAGTTTCCAGTTCCAATGCTGACCAAGCAGTATGAGATGCACTCGTTCGGCGCGATATTCGCGCATATCCGGGTCGATCTGGACACGGGAGTCATTCGGGTGCTCCGGTTGGTGGGCGTGTACGACGTCGGGCGCGTCATCAATCCGCGCACTGCCCGCTCGCAGCTCGAAGGTGCGATGATCGCGGGGCTTGGCGGTGCGCTGACGGAGGAAGGTTACTTCGACCCAAATACCGGCCGAGCTGTGGTCCGCAACATGGCCGACTATCATATCCCGGTTTGCGCAGATGTCCCGGAGATTGCCGTCGAAATGCTGAACATCGCAGATCCTCAAATGGGCGAGTTGGGCGCGCGCGGGTTCGGCGAACTTGGCACCAACAACGTGCCCGCTGCTATCGGGAACGCGTTGTTCAACGCGACGGGCAGGCGACTCCGAAACCTGCCGCTCACCCCTGATCGGATAAGGGAAGCACTTGGATGAAGCCGTTCCAATACCGGCGTGCAGCCGACGTCAATGACGCTGTGACGCTCGCGGCCGGCCAAGAGGGCCTGCAGTTCATCGCAGGCGGCACCAGCCAAGTCGATTTGCTGAAAGAGGGGGTGCAACGACCAGACATGCTGGTCGACATCTTCCGCATCGGACTGGACGACATCGCCGAGATGGCAGGCGGCGGCCTCAGCATCGGTGCCAACGTTCGAAATTCGATCGCCTCGGATCATCCCGCCATTCGCGCGCGCTACACGGCGATCGCCGAGGCGCTGCACGCAGGCGCCTCGCAGCAGATACGCAACATGGCGTCTATGGCGGGCAACCTTCTCCAGCGGACGCGTTGCCCGTACCTGCGCGATCCGGCGCAAGCCTGCAACAAGCGCGACCCCGGCAGTGGCTGCGCGGCGGTTGCGGGGTTCAATCGCCTCCACGCCATCTTCGGCCAGACCGACGAGGGGCCTGTGTCCCCCCGCACCTGCATCGCCGTCCATCCGTCTGACATGGCGGTCGCAATGGCGGCGTTCGAGGCGGTGATCGTCATCAGGAGCGCCGAAGGCGAGCGACGCGTCGCTTTTGAGGATTTGCACCGCTTGCCTGGGGACGACCCGTCGCGCGACTCAAACCTGGCACGTGACGACCTGGTCGTCGCGATTGAGTTGCCGCCTTTCCAGGGGCGGTCGCACTATCTGAAGGTTCGCGACCGAGCTTCTTACGCCTATGCGCTGGTGTCCTGCGCGGCGGCCCTTGAGATGGATGGTGATCGGATCGCACGGGCGCGGGTCGCGCTTGGCAGCGTCGCACACAAGCCGTGGCGGTTGCGGGCAGCCGAGTCGATGCTGGAGGGCGAGCGGCCCCACCTGGACCTTTTCCGTCGTGCAGCCGCTGCAGCACTGGAAGGCGCCCGCACTTACCCCATGAACGATTACAAGCCCGATCTCGCTCGCGTGCTGGTGGTTCGCGCATTGGCCGAAACGTCGGAACTTGAGCCGCTGCAGGGAGAGGCAGGCACAGCATTCGCGGCAAGCGTGGGTGGCATCGCCGGCGTGAGAGAGGACGCATGAACGCCGTCGAACGTGAAGAGATGATGGCCCACGCCATTTTCGCGGCGTGGGCGGCAAGAGAGTGCAGCGTGTTCGATCTTCTCGCAGACAGGGCCACTTGGACCGTTTCCGGCCCAACTCTGGGCGCAGGCGAGTGGTGCAGCCGGCAGGCCGGAGAGATGGGAACGAGCGGCGTTCCGCCCGTGATCGGCACCGCCATCTTCAACGCTATAAGGAAACCCCTCCGTTCCCTTCCGGATAGAATAATCGGAGCCTCGCGCGATGCCTGAAGCCCACGCCCTCATCCTCAAGGTCAATGGCCAGGAGCACCGGCTGCGCCCCGACTCGCGTACCACCGTGCTCGACGCTTTGCGCGAGCAACTCGGTTTGACGGGGACCAAGAAGGGATGCGATCACGGCCAGTGCGGGGCCTGCACGGTCCATCTCGACGGCGAGCGGGTCCTTTCCTGCCTGCTGCTGGTGGAGCACGTCGTCGGACAAGAGGTGACGACCATCGAGGGCATCGGCGATCCAGATGGTGATCTCCACCCTATGCAGCAGGCTTTCATTGACCACGACGCGTTCCAGTGCGGCTACTGCACGCCCGGGCAGATCATGTCGGCTATCGCCTGCGTGAAGGAGGGCCATGCAGGCTCCCGCATGGAGGTGCAGGAGTTCATGAGCGGAAACCTATGCCGTTGCGCCGCCTACCCGAACATCATTTCGGCTGTCCTGCAAATCGACGAGCAAATGCGGGGCGCAGAACGTTCGGGTCTGAATGGGCTTGACCCGAAAATTGAGCATTCTGCAAAACAAAGGAGGCAGTGATGTTGCAGATCCTAGTGATCGGATACGCTCCCGACGCGGTCGACTACACGGACCCTCTTATTCCCAAGGGTGTTGACGAGAAAAAGGTTGCAGAGGGAATAGATGCCGATATGCGCAAGATGCGCGAGAGGGGATGGGACGCCGAGCATCTAAATATCAGGGCTGACGACGATCTCACCGGCATCATACGCAACAGGCTGGCCGGAAAACGCTATGATTGCATCGTCATTGGCGCCGGCGTCCGGGTCACCACCAAGCGCATCGGCGTGTGCGAGACGATCGTTAACGCTGTCCGAGAGAATGCACCGCAGACGCCGATCGGGTTCAACGGCGGTCCTGATACGAGCGCCGACGCAGTCTCCCGAGTTCTGCCGGCGGCATCGTGAGCATCGCGCTCACGGCCGTGCTGGGGCCGCGGTCGCCATCGTGCTAATCTAGCATTCATGAGCGTGGGACGGATGCACTTGCTCCAATTATCTCTGCGCCCGCAAGTCCTCGGGCGAGGCAATAGGTATGCCGCTGAATGCCGGACCGATCCAGACCAGGTGGTCGTGTACGGCCTTCACGCCCGGGGCGTTCTCAGCAATTGCGAGGATGCCCTCCCTCAAATGGTCATTGAAAATTCGCCCGTGAAGCTCGACGACCGCGTGCCTGACATCCAGGGCGATCTCCCATTTGCGCATCCAGGGCTGATCGCGGAGCTCGCGAAGAATGTGGTCGCGTATGCCGTCGTCGCCCGGTGCAGCGCCTGGCTCGTCTCGAAAGCTGCGAGCCAAAGCGCGCAGCACGTCGCCACTGGTGACAACGCCCACCAGCTTACCATGTCGTGTGACCGGCAACCGGTCGAGACCCGACTGATGCAGCTCTTCCACCAATCTGGACACTGGGGTGTCTTCGGCGACATCGGCCGGTGGATTAGTCATCACTTCCGTCACCCGGCGCCCGTGCAGATGCCCATAAGCAGACGCTGCGCGGCCGGCAAAAAAGAACTCCTCCAACCAGCCCAGAGGATGCTCGGTCAGACGCTCTGATGCACGTTGAAAAAGTGATGCGGCCGTGACGATACCAAGCAGGCGATTGTCGTCGTCGATAACGGGGATCGTCCGAACCTGGGTGTCTATCATAAGTCGCGCCGTCTCGGCGACATCCGCGCCGAGCCCAACGGTTATCGGCTCCTGCGTCATTATGTCCCTTGCCGTCGAGGTGTTCTCCATCGTCATGGGCGTTTTCTCCCGGATCATGTTGCACCCTAGCTAAAGCCTCCCCGTTACAGAGGTCTGAGATCGCCGCCTCGTCTTCGTTGCGCTTGTAGCATCGTTCGACCGGTCAAGGCTTTCCTGCAACAGCATTGTCGATCCATTGATAAAGGATATCCTCCGCACCTGGATTGCCCATGTGCTGGCGATCCCCGCGTGCGACGAGGTCTTTCCTATGCCCCTGCAATGCAATGATAAGACTGTCCTCGATTGGAAAGATCGAGTCTTCCATGCCATTGATGACGAGCAGCTTGCAGGTAGGCGTGCCGACGATTCCTGCGTCCACCAAGCTGAATTTGCGCGCGTCAGCTGCGTAACGTCTGACGGCGACGGCTTGATCGGCGTCTCGATAACCGAACTTGTATGCGAGTGCCTCCGCGAGCGCGAAAGGATATTCCATCTGATCCTGGGCGCCTATCCACTCCGGGTCGAACATATGATGGCAGCCGCCGCCTTGGGCGACGGCGGCGAAAAGCCGGTCTGCGTGGGTGTGAGCAGCTCGAAAAGCGTAATACCCACCCGTGCTGATCCCGCGCGCGACAACCTTCTGCGTGTCGAAGCCATAGCTGGATGCGTTCGCTGCCACCCAGTCGAGGACGCTGCTCATGAGGCGATCCGGCGACATGGGGTCACTTGGGGCCGCCGGACAGTCGCCAGTGCCAGGAATCTCGAAGCTCAGCGTTGCGAAACCGTGGTCGACATGCTTCTGGGTGCGCGGCGTGTGATCGGTGCGGTAGGCGTCCAAGCCACAGATGAAGAGCAGAACAGGCCAGCCTTTCGTGGGGCGCTCACCTTTTGGAAGCCGTAGGTAGGCCTCAATGGGGCGATCTTCGTCGCCGGGACCGGCGTCTGCATGGGTGAAGCGAAGGCTGACCGAAATGCTGGGCGGATCGAGTAGCTGGCCCGCTTGCTCGTAGGCGGCCTTGCCTAGGCGCCAAGCTTCCTGGCCGAGCTCGGAGCGGTTGATCGGGAACCTCGCGATTCGAAAGACTGCAGCCGCACGAAGGAACAGCGTCCGGGCTATGTCCGGCTGCAAACGCGACAAAACCGCGGCAGCTTCAGAGGCCAGCCTCTGCCCGACGGGGAGAAACGGTTCGGCGTACTCGTCTGGTCGATATAGGACGCGCGGGTCGTCGCCTGACCGGGCCACAAGCTCGGCGAAGATCGGGTCGAAGTCGGTGACATCTGCATCTGTGAAGGGATATATCCCGCGGGTGCAAGGTGGCCGCCATTTCTGGGCCCAAAGCTTTGATACGGTATCATGATGTTCGAAATAAGGGAATCCGCCGTGCAAGTCTTTCCCCGTTGACTGGATATGATAATGCGGAGCCGCTATTTTCAACGACATCGTCATTTATGAATTACCCCTTTAATGTATTGCAAATGCGCAAGCCAAATGGATGATAGCTGCTCCGGACGCGCCGATAAGCATGTTCCGTTTTGCTCCGGCAACCGCGACGATGGCGTCAGCAACCTGAATTGCTGCCGCCGCCAGGAGCAGCAGAAAGGCGGCGTCTCCGCTTGTCGCTATCGGAACGAGGGCAGAAGCCAGTTCGAGCGGCGCGGAGCGGACGGCGTAAAGGCGCGCGTAGTATTGCTCACCGAACGCCACATGCTCCGAACCCGACAGCTTGCCAGGCATGACCAGAGCAACGATCGCGAAAACGACCGAACTCAGGGACACAATCGCGTTGAGCAATATTAAGAAAGCATGCATGTGCTCGGCAAGACCTTTCCAGACATCGTAGTGTTCACCTGCCACTCGTGCCGGACGTTAAGGGAAGTCGCGGCGCGCATGATTTCCGTTCGAGACAGCTGGAGGTCGATCGACACAGCTTAGAGCACCTTTCAAAACCTCTGATACAAAGCTCGTAGGCATATCAACGAACATGC
>CAXUNK010000058.1:0-15080 GCA_964252425.1 uncultured Acetobacteraceae bacterium | reverse complement strand
CTTCTATTCCGCGGGCCCGAGCCTGTCGCTGCCGATCTTCGAGGGCGGGCGCCTCTCCGCCAGCCTGCGCATGGCCCGCGCGCAGCAGGCGGAGGCGGCGCTGCGCTACCGCGGCACGGTGCTGAACGCGTTGCGCGAGGTGGAGGACGGCCTGGTCGCCTACCGCACGGACCTGGCCGCCCGAGAGAGGGTGGCTGCAACTCTGGCCGCCGCGCAGGACACCGAGTACCTGGCCACCAGCCAGTACCAGCACGGGCTCGGCACCTTCATCCAGGTGCTCGATGCGCGGCGTAGCGTTTCCACCGCGCGCCAGCAACTCGTCCAGGCCGACACGCTGCTGATCAACGACATCGTGGCGCTCTATCGGGCGCTGGGCGGCAGCTGGCAGGCGCCGCCCGCCATGCCGCAGGCGCCCGCCATCCACACCCGACCGCCGCCCGTGCCGGCGGCGTTGGACAGTGTTGTGCAATAGGTGGGGGTGAGGAAGAAGAAGGCCTTCTTTTTCGAGAAAAAGAAGCAAAAAGCTTTTGCTCTGTTCGCCTGCATTACGGCTCGCAACGATTCTGCCAACGCGATGCTGGCAGAATCTGCGCGGGCCGTGGTGCAGGCGCAGGAGACAAAAGTTTTTTGGTCCTTTTTTTCAAAAAAGGACTGCTTGCTTCAAGTATAACCCCCAAAGCCGCCCAATATCAACTAGGCCGCACCGCCAGAGCCTCGCGCATCAGCTCTGCCCAGCGCCAGAAATGGCCCTTGGTCACCACGACATACGTGAGCACGTACTGCTCGCCGCCGCCGGACCCCACCACAGCCAGCCGCGGGTAGAGCAGCATCGCCTGGTCGCCCAGCGGCGTGGGCTCGCTCGGCCGGTCCGCCAGTTGGTACGGCTCGCCCCAATGCAGCCCGTCGCCCGACAGGCGCGCATCGATCCCGCCATCGCGCAGCCGCAGCATGACGTATTGGCGGCGCGCCGGCAGGTAGGTCACGGTGCCGCCGAATTCGCCCGGCACGGCACGGTCGAGCAACGGCGTGAACGCCCCGCCGGCGCCATACCCGGCAGGCGAGCCGGACCCCAGGACCGAGGGCTGCGACCAGCCGCCGCGGTAATAATTGTGCCACGCCACCGGCGCGCCGCTCTGCACCCCGGCGCAGAAGGCGGCCACCGGCGCCCGGCTGACGCTCAGGCAGCCGGGCGTGCAGGCGCTCGGGTTGTAAGCCGGATCGAGGGTCGCGTTGCCGGAGAACAGGTACAGGTAGCCATCTGCGCCCGCGACCACGCTCGGCACGTTGTTGTACGGGTTTTTCTGGGGCGGCTGCCCTCCGCTGCGCGTCCAGTCGGTGGACAGGTTCATCCCGATGATCTGCGACGTGCTCGCACCCTCGGCCGCCGGCATCTGCCTGGCGCGTATGACGGCCGTCTCGTCCGAATTGTACACGCCCACGCCCTGGCCGAACCAGCCGCCGCTGCCGCTCACCCCGTCTGGCGAAGTGTGGTTCTCGCCGTGGAAGAAATACACGCTGGTGCGGTTGTCCGGGCAGCGGAAATAGGCGCCGCCGCCGGCATAGTCGCGATCGAAGAAGTCGAGGCATGCCGTCCCGCCAGAGACATTGGCCGGCAGGCGGGACCGGCCGGCGCCGCACTCGGCGGCATGGTCGGTCATGATCACCCGCACATCCTGCGGCCCGGAGGCCGGCGCGTCGGAGCCGAGCGCCAGGATGCGGGTGAGCTGCGGGTCCACATGCAGGTTGAACGCCGCCATCCGCCCCGGCCCGCGCGGGGGGCCCAAGGAACCGGCCGAGTTGATGTAGCTCCGCCCGTCCTTGCCCTGGAAGTAATCGACCGGCGCGTCCGGTCCGAACCTGATCTCCAGCATGGAACGCTGGGCATCGGTGATCAGCGGCGTGGGCTGGCCGGACGGCACCAGCCGCAGGCCGGCTGGCTCCGCGCCGCCGGCTTGGCCCGCAAGCATGCACAGCAACGCCGCGAGGCGAGACGTCATCGGCTTGCGCATCCGGACCCCGTTTCAGTCACGTGAGGGAGAGGTGCTGAACGAAGACGCCTGACGGGCGTTTGTTGCTCGTCCAGATTTTCCGGCCTGAGAGGTTTTCATGACACACCACAGCCTCGCCCTCGTCGCGCTGATCGCCGCAAGCCTGACCGGCCTGTCCGCCGCCGCGCAGGACGCACCGACGGCCCCGTCGCCAGCGCAATCCGCTTCCCCGTCCGATCTCGGCCAGCAGCCGGGCGCCACGCAGCCGGGTGTGCAGACCCCGGCGCAAAATGCGGCGCTCTACCATGCGGCGCCCGTTGTACGGCTGTTTGGCCTGCCCGAGCAGCTGAAGATCGACGCGCTGGTCGATCCGTCCTACGCGCCGACCGCCTATCGCACCTTCGGTGGGCAGGCGGAGACGAGCGCCGATGCCGTGGCCGAGCAGTCTACCACCTGGCATTGAGGCGCTGCCGGCTGGCGGGATGCCGGCGGATGAGACAGACTTGTTCTCCCCTGCCGAGAACACCGCATGCCGCCTTCTGATCCCATGCTCCGCCTGGTCCTGAGCGTCAGCGTCTCCGCCTGGCTCGCCTGCGCGGCGCAAGCGTCGTCCGCGCCGGTCTTCCCGGCCAAGATCTCGCCCAAATATGCCAGGCAAAGCGATGGGCAGGCGCGGCTCCACACGTGTCTCGACCAATACAAGGCCAACAAGGCATCCGACGCGAATGGCGGCATGAGCTGGATACAGAAAGGCGGCGGCTATTACAGCGCGTGCAGCAAGCGGCTGCGTGGGGCGTGACGGTTCGATGACGAGCTATCGCCCCGCCACCAACCTGCTGCACGGCGCGCTGGAGCGCACGCCGCATGGCGAGACCAGCGAAGCGATGTTCCTGACCTCCGGCTTCGTCTATGACGACGCCGAGCAGGCCGAGGCGACATTCGCCGGCACGGCCACGCACTACCAATATTCGCGCTTCGGCAACCCGACGGTCGCCGCCTTCGAACGCCGCATGGCGCTGCTGGAGGGGGCGGAGGCCTGCCGGGCGACAGCCACCGGCATGGCCGCCGTCAACGCCGCCATGCTCAGCCATCTGCGCGCCGGCGACCGGGTGGTGGCCAGCAGGGCGCTGTTCGGGTCGTGCCACTGGATCGTCTCCACCCTGCTGCCCCGCCTGGGGATCGGGCATGCGTTCGTGGATGCCGGCGATCTGGAGGGCTGGCGCCGCGCGCTGTCGCAGCCCACGCAGCTCGTGCTGATCGAGACGCCGTCCAACCCGATGCTCGACATCGTCGATCTGCGCGCGGTGGCCGATCTGGCCCATGCCGCCGGCGCGCTGGTGGTGATCGACAACGTCTTCGCCACACCCTTGCTGCAACAGCCGTTGAGGTTCGGGGCCGACGTCGTCGTCTACTCGGCCACCAAGCACATTGACGGCCAGGGCCGGGTGCTGGGCGGCGCCGTGCTGGGCAAGCAGAAATGGATCGAGGAGACGCTGCAGCCGTTCATCCGCAACACCGGCCCTGCCCTCTCCCCGTTCAACGCCTGGGTTCTGCTTAAGGGCATGGAGACGATGGCGCTGCGTGTGGAGGCGATGTGCGCCCGGGCGGCAGCCCTGGCCGACTTCCTGGCCTCGTCAGGCCCGGTGCTGCGCACGCTGTACCCGGGGCGGGCGGACCATCCGCAGCACGCGCTGGCGATGCGGCAGATGAGCGCCGGCGGCACGCTGGTGACGTTCGAACTGGCGGGGGCCCGCGCGGCGGCGTTCCGCTTCTGCAACGCGCTGCGTCTGATCGCCATCAGCAACAATCTGGGCGACAGCCGCAGCATGGTGACCCATCCGGCCACCACGACGCATATGCGGATCGGGCCGGATGAGCGCGCCAGGCTTGGCATCACCGACGGCGTGGTGCGCCTATCGGTCGGGCTTGAGGATTTGGACGACCTCAGGGACGATTTGGCGCGCGGCCTGGAGGCTGCCGCGCTGCGTCAGGCCGCAGAATGAAGGCGCGCGAATACGCGCAGGTGACGCGCGACATCAACGTGCGGGTTGCCGCTTTCTATCTGGAGGACCAGTCCGAGCCGGATGAGGGCCGCTACGTCTGGGCCTATCGCGTCATCATCGAGAACCATGGCGCGCAGACGGTGCAACTGCTCAGCCGCACCTGGCGCATCACCGACGCGCGCGGCCGCACCTTCCTGGTCGAGGGCGAAGGCGTGGTGGGCGAGCAGCCGGTGCTGGAACCGGGCGAGGCGTTCGAATACACCTCCGGCACGCCGCTGGAGACGCCGTCCGGCTTCATGGTCGGCCAGTATCACATGGCTGCCCATGGCCATGGGCCTGCGGTGGCCCAGGCGACCGCCAGGATCGAGACGTTCGACGTCGCCATCCCCGCCTTCAGCCTGGACAGCCCGCACGAGTCCGGGCGGGTCCACTAGCGGCCTCGCGCCGCTCCCATGATGCCGTCATCCGTTGCGGGTATGGAGCCGCACCCCACTTGATCCCCGTGCGGCGCAGCCGCGTGCAGGAGCCGCAGCGTTGAACGAAGCCACCCAGCCCAAGCCGATGCCGCCCGCGATGTCCGCCGCCCGCCCCAGCCAGGCGGAGGCGGAGGAAGCGGTGCGCACGCTGATCCGCTGGGCGGGCGACAATCCGGACCGCGAGGGCTTGCAGGACACGCCGAAGCGCGTCGCCAGGTCGTATGCCGAGTTCTACCGCGGCTATGACGAGGACCCGGTGTCGCTGCTGGAACGCACCTTCGAGGAGATCGAGGGCTACGACGAGATCGTCCTGCTGCGCGACATACGTGTGGAGAGCCATTGCGAGCACCACATGCTGCCGATCATCGGCCGCGCCCATGTCGCCTATCTGCCGCACCGGCGCGTGGTCGGCATCAGCAAGCTGGCCCGCGTGGTGGACGCCTATGCCAGCCGCATGCAGATACAGGAGAAACTGACGGCGCAGATCGCCAACACGATCAACGACGTGCTGGCGCCGCTGGGCACGGCGGTGATCATCGAGGCGGCGCATGAGTGCATGACCACGCGCGGCGTGCACAAGCCGGGTGTGACGATGGTGACCAGCCGCATGCTGGGCGCCTTCCGCACCGACCCGGCGACGCGCCGCGAGCTGCTCGCCATGGTCGGCAGCCGCGCCCCGGGCTGCACCGAATCCTGACCACGGGGCGGCGCGCATGGTAGCTGAAGCCATGTCCCAACCAGCCAGACACTCGACCATGACCCGGGAAGCGTTCCTGGACTGGGCGGCGTGTCAGGATGGTCGCTTCGAATTCGACGGGTTTGGACCGGTCGGCATGGTCGGCAGCACGATCAGCCACGCGCGGATCGCGCAGAAGATTTGGCGCACGATCGACCGGCAGCTCGTGGGGACGGGGTGTGAGGCCTTCATCCGGGATGGGGCCGTGGCCACGGTTGGCGACGCGCTCAGGTTTCCGGACGTGACCGTGACGTGTTCGCCGGTGGCAGGCCGGGACCGGGTCGTGGCCGCGCCCGTGCTGGTGTTCGAGGTGCTCAGCCCGTCCACCGAGCGAAACGACAAGATCGTCAAACTGGAGGAGTATCGAGCTGTCCGCTCGATGGTCACATACGTGATCGTGGAGCAGGACTATGTCGGGCTGACGGTGTTCCGCCGCTGGGAAGGCGATCAATGGGTCGCGCGCGCCTTGTCGGAGGGTCAGGTCCTGCGCATCGATCAGCCGGCTTTGACCCTGCCCCTGGCCGAGATCTACGCGGGCGTCGCCTTCAAGCCGGACCAAGCGTAGCTACTGACGGGTGGCGTCGGCTGGCTCCGGCGCATCCGCGCGCGACTCGTCGGTGCGCGGCTCATCCGCCGAACGATCGGCCGAAAGGCCGGCTGGCCCAGGAAACATGATTTTCCCGTCAAGGTTGCGGTAGAACGAGGCATAATTCCCATCCGCCATTTCGCTCAGGCTACGAAGATAGTCGGATACGGTGTTATACTGGCCTGACATTCTCATCCTGCTCCACAACGTAGGCTAGAATGGCCGCGAAGGGTTTGACGGTAGTTAACAAATCCTCCACCGCATCATCCTCCATTCCAAGCATATTTGGAAGCGAGGACTCGATATTTAAGACGCCGACGACGGCGCCCCCGACCACGAGCCTGAGGGATAGCACGCTCTGGCAGGTCAGCGCACGGAAGAACGCGCTGATCCGGGTGCGCGTTTCGGCGGGGATCGCGGGCGCGAAGCTTAGCTTCCGCGGCTGGATCATCACGTATTCCTGCCCATGCACCAGTTGCGGGGCGCCTGGCAGCAGCCGGTCCGGACCGCTATCGGCCGAGTCGACAGGGATCAGGATCGGCTGGCCCAGCGGGTCTTCGCCCACCCCGTTATGCCGTCGGCGCAACGCCAATACATGGCCGTAACGGGCGGGGTCGCCGAAGGTGAACAGCAGGTCGCGGCGCCGCGCCACCGGCATGTCGGAAAACGGACGCAGTGCCAGGTAGTTCAGCCCGATGCGCGGCGAGGCCTCCCCGGCCCGGCGGCGCACGAGGTTGGCGACCGAGGTGAAGATCTCGTCGATCATCAGCGCCCGCTGCGCCGCGTCCGAACGGCCGATGTCGCGCAGCACGCGCATGGCGATCTGCGCCAGCATGCCGAGCGTTTCGGCACGCAGAGCATCGTACTCGCGGTCACGCGCCTCGTCGCGCCGCCTGGCCTCGATCCCGGCGAAGATGTCGTCGCGCGCCCGTCGCGATGCCTCCCACCCCTGCACGACGAAGATCATCGGCAGGTCGATCAGCCGCCGCCGGAACGTCTCGTGCCGCAGGCCGTAGAGCGCGGTCTCCGCCAGGACCAGGAAGAACCCGGCGGCCAGCAGCACGATCACCACCAGCGCCGCCCACAAGGTGAACAGGCGGGCGATCGCCGGCTTGTCGAGCGTCGGGTCGTCGGCCAGACCCTTCAGGTCCAGCAGCAGCAGCGCGCCGCCGCCCGACAGCAGGAACAGAAAGGCGCGTATGCGCGATCGCTGATACCAGGCGCGCTTGCCGTCCCTGGTGCTGTTGCCTTCGCTCACCACGGCGAACAGGCCGGCCAGCACGGCGGTCACCACAGCCACCACGTCCAGCGGCGATCTTGGCGTCAGCCAATCCTGCAGATCGTGGAACAGCATCGTGCGCGGTCGGTGCGTCTCTATCGCGTGGGGTGCGGCGGCGTCGTGCCGTAATCGTAGAAGCCGCGGCCGCTCTTGCGCCCCAGCCATCCCGCCTCGACGTATTTCACCAGCAGCGGGGAGGGTCGGTACTTGCTGTCCGCCATGCCGTGGTGGAGCACCTGCATGATGGCCAGGCACGTGTCCAGGCCGATGAAATCGGCCAGTTCCAGCGGACCCATCGGGTGGTTGCAGCCCAGCCTCAGCGCCGTATCGATCGCGGCCACCGTGCCGACGCTCTCATGCAGCGCGGTGATCGCCTCGTTGATCATCGACATCAGCACCCGGTTGGCGACGAAGCCCGGAAAATCCTCCGAGCGGGCGATCGTCTTCCCCAATCGTTGCGCCAGTGCGACCACCGCCTCGTAGGTCGCCTCGTCGGTCGCGATGCCGCGTATTACCTCGACCAGTTTCATCACCGGAACGGGGTTGAAGAAATGCATGCCGATGAAGCGCGCCGGCCGGTCGGTGCCGGCGGCCAGGCGGGTGATCGAGATCGACGACGTGTTGGTCGCCAACAGGCAGTCCTGCCGGACATGCGTCGCGGCCGCAGCAAAGATCGCGCGCTTGATGTCTTCGCGCTCGGTGGCGGCCTCGATCACGATGTCGGCGCGCGCCAAATCCTCATAGCCATTCGCGGCCGTAATGCGCGCGATGGCGGCATCGCGCGCATCGGTGGCCATCGCGCCTTTGGCGACCTGGCGATCGAGATTTTTCCCGATCACACCGATCGCCTTGGCGATCGCATCCGGATTGGCATCCAGTAGCACCACGTCCAGCCCGGCGGCGGCCGCGACATGGGCGATGCCGTTGCCCATCTGGCCCGCGCCGATCACGCCCACCGTCTGCATGCGCGCTATCCTTGGCTGATCATGTCACCGGCCGCTGCACCGCGGAACCTTGATGGCCGCCCGTCCTCGAGCGCGCACGCGCCAACGCTAGGCGCGCTCCAGCTCCGCCTTCAGCTCCGGCAGCGCCGTGAACAGATCGGCCACAAGTCCGTAATCGGCCACCTGGAAGATCGGCGCCTCCTCGTCCTTGTTGATGGCGACGATGATCTTGCTGTCCTTCATGCCGGCCAGATGCTGGATCGCGCCGGATATCCCCACCGCCATGTACAGCTCGGGCGCCACGATCTTGCCGGTCTGCCCCACCTGATAGTCGTTGGGCACGTAACCCGCATCCACCGCCGCGCGCGAGGCGCCCACGGCCGCCCCCAACCTGTCGGCGATCGGGTCGAGCAGGTGGAAATTCTCGCCGTTCTGCATGCCGCGCCCGCCGGAGACCACCACGCGCGCCGCGGTCAGCTCCGGCCGTTCGCTCTTGGAGAGCTCGGCGGAGACGAAACGCGACGAACCGGTATTGCCCGCATCCATCACGTCTTCGACCGTGGCGCTGCCCCCATCGGCGGCCACCGGATCGAAGCTCGCCGCACGCACGGTGATCACCTTCTTCGCGTCCGAGGATTTCACCGTCGCCAGCGCGTTTCCGGCATAGATCGGGCGCACGAAGGTGTCGGCATCCTCCACGCCTGCGATGTCGCTGATCGGCTGCACATCCAGCAGGGCGGCCACGCGCGGCATCACGTTCTTGCCCGTGGCGGTCGAAGCGGCGAGCAGATGCGTGTAGTTGGGCGCGAGCGAAACCAGCAATGCGGCCAGCGGTTCGGCCAGCGCGTGGGTGTAGCCGGCGGCGTCGGCACGCAGCACGCGCACCACGCCGGGCAGCTTGGCCGTGGCCTGCGCCGCCTCACCGACTTGGTAGCCGGCCACCAGCGCATGCACCTCGCCCAGCTTGGCGGCGGCGGCCACGGCGCTGCGCGACGGCTGCTTGATCGCGCCGTTCTCGTGGTCGATCAGGACGAGCACCGTCATCTAGGAAATCACCTTCGCTTCGTTTCGCAGCTTGTCCACCAGCTCGGCGACCGACCCCACCTTGCGGCCGGCGCTCCGCTTCGGCGGCTCGACGACCTTCAGCGTCGTCAGCCGCGGGGCCGGATCGACGCCCAGATCGGCGGGCTTGATCGTCTCGATCGGCTTCTTGCGCGCCTTCATGATGTTGGGGAGGCTCGCGTAGCGCGGCTCGTTGAGCCGCAGATCGGCGGTCACGATCGCCGGCAGGGTCAGCGCCACCGTCTCCAGCCCGCCATCCACCTCGCGCGTGACGGTCGCGATGTCGCCCTCGATGGCCAGTTTGCTGGCGAAGGTTCCCTGCGGCCAGTCGAGCAGTGCGGCCAGCATCTGGCCGGTCGCGTTCATGTCGTCATCGATGGCCTGCTTGCCCATGATGACCAGCTTGGGGACTTCTTTGGCAACGAGCGCCTTGAGCATCTTGGCCACCGCCAGCGGCTCGGGCGAGACGTCGGTCTCGACCAGTATGCCGCGATCGGCACCCATGGCCAGAGCGGTGCGGATCGTCTCCTGGCAGGCGGCAACCCCGATCGAGATGGCCACGATCTCGGTGGCGACACCCTTCTCCTTCAGGCGGACGGCTTCCTCGATGGCGATCTCGTCGAACGGGTTCATCGCCATCTTCACGCCGGCCAGTTCCACACCGGTCTGGTCGGACTTCACCCGCACCTTGACGTTATAATCGACCACCCGCTTGACGGGCACCAGTATCTTCATCGGTTCTGCCATTGCCAGGACGCCTCTGGGGTAGATAAGGGTCCGGTTTCCAGGGTGTCAAACGTGGGGCGGCCTCGGGTCCTCGGTGCCTGGTCAACAAAGCCGGCGGTCAATCCGCCTTGATGTGCACGCCCAGCAGATGGGCGCGCGCGGTCACCGGCGCCTGGGCGATCTCGCCGATGCTGATCTTCTGCGGCGGGTTCATCGTCACCGTCAGCCTGTGCGGGTGGGTCAGGAACGTGGTCACCTGATCGGCCGCGTCCGGCTGGTCCGGGATCATCAGTCCCAGGCTGATCACCGGCATGGCAAGCTGCGCCCGCACCAGCTCGGGCGTCGTGTGCAGTTGGGCGGCGGCCACCGCCAGGAGTCGGTTGGTCAGGCTGGCATCGTCCCAGACCAGGGTCGCGCGGTCGATCACGGCCGCCATCATCGGTCCTTCCGGGTGGCCAGGCACCGGCTGCGGCACGGCCACCTGGTTGAGACCGCCGAGCTCGGCATCGACATGCAGCGTGCCCAGGTCGTGCAGCGCCACATCCTCCCGCACCGAGGTCTCGCCGGCCGTGTTGACCGAGTGGCCTTGCGCGTCGATGTCCATCGTCAGCGCCGTCATGCCGAACGCCGACAAAGCGGGCTGCGCCGAGGGCGGGATCGCCATCTGCCCCAGCGCCAGCACCATGCCGTGCAGCCACGCCCGACCCGCGCGCCCGCCATCCGGCGCCAGCGGGCCTTGCTCGGCACGCATGTCGGAGACGGACATGTCGGGACCCGCGGGCACGTGCATCGCCAGCCCGCCGGCCGCGGCCGAGCTGTAGGAGATCTTGGCCAGGCTGGCCCGGTCCGACGTGCCGATGCGGCGGATTTCCTCAAGCGCCGCGCGCGCATCGACGTCCTTCGCGTCCATGTGGTCCAGCGCGAGATCGACGAGCGGTCCGCCCGGCTTGGCAGGCGCGTGGATCGCCGCGGCGCGCAGCGCGGCCGAACCGAGCTTGCCCGCATCGTAATCGCTGACGGTGATCGACTCGATGCTGGCCGCGCCCTGCTTGGGCGCCTGTTCCAGATATGCGACCCCGGTCAGGGTCGCGCTGTCCAACGACATGGCCAGCGCCGCGTCGGCGCCGAAGACCGGGTTGGCCCTGTTCTGCGGGGTGGGCGGCATCACGAACGGCCGGCCGCTCAGCCGGTGCAGCGTCATGCTCTTGACCGTGACCACCCCGATTTGCGGCGGGTGCGCCGGAAACTGCACGTTGCTGGCCGAGGCGTCCGCGATGAGCAGCCGGCGGTCGGTCCAGGCGGGGCGGCCCTGCGGATAGGCGTCCGGATCGAACACGTCCTGCAGCGCGCGCCGGTCGGCGCCGGCGACCGTGAACGCCGCGGCCGACATCACCGGCGCGCCGTCCTTGGTCAGCGTCAGATCGTGCACGGTCACCGCGCGCGTCAGCGGGTTCACATCCGTTGTTCCGTGACGTACGGCGTAGCCGGGGGGCAGCTGCGTCAGCATCTGCGCGATCCCCTGGTCCAGCGCGGCGCCCGCCTGCTTCTGGGTCACCGATCGCGCGCCGAAGAACCCGATGGCCAGGATCAGGATGGCGCCGGCTCCGACGAGAACGCCACGCTGCATCGTTTCGGCTCCACCGGTTCGGACCCCGGCTTAGCGCGCGACCGCACGCCCGGCAATCACACCTCGCCGCGCAGCCGCCGCGCGAGGTGGACCAGCATCGCCGCCGTCGCACCCCAGATGTAATGCTCGGGGTGCGGCCACACCCAGAAACTTCTTACGCGGCCGCGAAACTCCGCCTCCCGGCGCTGCGGCGCGTGGGGGTCCAGCAGGACGGATAGCGGGAGTTGGAAGACGGCTGCGACCTCATGCGCCGAGGGGCGGGCGACGAAATCCGGAGAGAGCAGGGCCAGCACAGGCGTGACCCGGTAGCGGCTGATCGTCACGTAGTCGCGCATCCGGCCCAGCACCTCGGCCTGCGCCGGATCGAGCCCCACCTCCTCCTGCGCCTCACGCAGCGCCGCCGCCTCTGGCGAGGCGTCGCCGGCATCGACGCGGCCGCCCGGAAAGCTCACCTGGCCCGAATGGTGGCGCAGATGGTCTGTGCGTCTGGTCAGCAGCACGCCCGGCGCCGGCCCGGTGACGATGCCCACGAGCACGGAGGCGGCGGCCAGGCTCGGATGGTCGGGCAGTTCGCTATCCGGCGTGACCGTGGCGGGGTCGGCCGGGTCAGGCCCGGTCAGCCGTGCCCGCAACGCCTCGGGCGTCACAAATCTTCGGAGCTGGCGAGGTCGCCCAGGGGGAAGAACACGCCGCAGCTCCACACGCCCAGCTTCTGCTGGCCGCCGACGCAGCCCGGCACGGCGATCGCGACCAGCTCGTAATAGACCGGCCGGGCGATGCGCGCCTCGAGCGCGTGGGCGCCCTCCCCGTCGCGTATGTGGATGTAGGGCACGGGTTCGCAGGTCAGCGCGTTATGCGCCACGCGCAGCGCATGGTCCGGCCCGGCGGTCACCACCTGGTCCACATTGGTGCGGAACGACAGGCACTGGTTGCGCCCGCTTCCGCAACGCCGCCAATCCATCTCGACGGCAACCCATGGCGTGTCCTCGACCTGGATGCGGCCGCGCTCGACCGGCGTTTCCAGGTAATACTCGCCGGCCGGGTCGCGGGTGAGCACGGAGCTGAACAGGCAGACCAGCTCCTTGCGGCCGATCGGGCTGCCCCGATAGAGCCAGGTGCCGTCGCGCTGCACCAGGAACGGCATGTCGCCGCACTCATGGCGGGTGCGTCGCGGGTGCGGCATCGCCACGGCCGGAGCCGGTGGGGAGTCGATCAGGCGCGAGATCACGTGATGCGGTCCAGATTGCTGATCCTTCGCATGACCCGCATATAGGGAGCGCACTATCCTGTATGTAATGGCGGCGCGCGGATTTTGCGCGCGCGTGGTCCGGGGCAAGCTGGACGCGGCGGGAGGCACGGTTGCAGAGTGCGCCCACCCGTCGATTTCCACCCCCAGGGCAGGACACCCATGTGCAAGACAACCTGATCGCCGACGCCGACCGGCTCGCCGCGTCCGTCTCCTCCGCTCGTGCGGAGATCGGCCGTGTCATCTTCGGCCAGATGGAGGTGGTGGAACAGACGCTGGTGGCGCTGCTCGCCGGCGGCCACGCGCTGCTGGTCGGCGTGCCGGGCCTGGGCAAGACCCTGCTGGTCGAAACGCTGGGCACGGTGCTGGGGCTGGACCGGCGACGGGTGCAGTTCACGCCCGACCTGATGCCGGCCGACATCACCGGCAGCGAGGTGCTGGACGAGGAGGGCGGGCGCCGCGCCTTCCGCTTCGTGCCCGGCCCGATATTCTGCCAGTTGCTGATGGCCGACGAGATCAACCGCGCCAGTCCGCGCACCCAATCCGCCCTGTTGCAAGCCATGCAGGAGCGCCGGGTGGCGGTGGGCGGCGTGGATCACGCCCTGCCGGCGCCGTTCCACGTGCTGGCGACGCAAAACCCGCTGGAGCAGGAAGGCACCTATCCGCTGCCCGAGGCCCAGCTCGACCGGTTCCTGCTGCAGGTCGATGTCGGCTACCCGGAGGTGGCCGAGGAGCGCGCGATGCTGGTCGCGACCACGGGCGCCCATGCCGCCGCCGCCCGGCCGGTGATGAGTGCGGACGAGCTGATGCGCGCGCAATCCCTGGTGCGCATGGTGCCGGTGGGCGAGCAGATCGTGGACGCCATCCTGCGCCTGGTCCGCGGCGCCAGGCCGGAGACGGCGGAGGATGACGGGGTGCGCCGCCACGTCGCCTGGGGTCCCGGCCCGCGTGCCGCGCAGGCGCTGATGCTGGCCGCCCGCGCACGCGCCCTGCTGGACGGCCGCCTGTCGCCCAGCCTGGACGATGTGGCGGCCCTGGCCCACCCGGTGATGCGGCACCGCATGGCGTTGGGCTTCTCCGCGCGCGCCGAGGGCGTGGCGCTGCCCGGCGTGATCGACCGGCTGGTGGCGCGGCTTGGATAGGTCAGGCTCGACGCCGCCGGGTTCTGCCGCCCACCCGGTGAACGCCCTGCGCAACAAGCTGATACAGTGTTGACCCGCCAACACGCAGAAGCCCTCGCCGCACGGCTGCCGCCTTTGCTGGTGGCGGCCGAGCGCGTGGCCTCCACCGTCGCCCAGGGCGTGCATGGCCGGCGGCGCGTTGGGGTGGGCGACAGTTTCTGGCAGTTCCGCCCCTTCGTCACCGGCGACGCGCAAACCCGCATCGACTGGCGCCAATCGGCCAAATCCGACCGCGCCTACGTGCGGGACATGGAATGGGAGGCGGCGCAGACCGTGTGCCTCTGGCGCGATGCCTCGCCCAGCATGAGCTGGCGCTCGGCACGCGCGCTGCCGGAGAAGCGCGAACGGGCCGAGCTCCTGCTGCTGGCGCTGACCAGCCTGGTGACGCGGGCAGGCGAGCAGGTCAGGCTGATCGGCGTGGGCGGCCGCGTGTTCTCCGGCCGCGCGGCACTAGAAGGGGTAGCGCACGCGCTGCCCGTCGGCGGCGAGCTGCCGCGGCTGGGTGCCGCTCCGCGCCACGCGACCGCGGTTCTGCTCGGCGACTTCCTCTCGCCGCTGCCTGCCATCAGGGAAAGCCTGTCGCGCCTGGCGGAGACGCCGGTCCGCGGCCATGTGGTGATGGTGCTGGACCCCGCCGAGATCGCCCTGCCGTATGACGGCCGCGTCAAGTTCCAGGGGCTGGAGGGCGAGGGCGACAGCGTGATCTCCCGCGTGCAGGGCGTGCGGGAGGCGTATGGCGCCGCCCTGGCCGAACAGCAGGAGGGGCTGGCGGCGATCTGTGCTGCCACCGGGTTCGGGTTCGCACTGCATCGCACGGACGAGGCGCCGGAGGCGGCGCTGCTGCCGCTCTGGCTTGCTCTGTCGGCTCAGGCCGGCAAATGATCTTCGCGTCGCCTTGGGTTCTGGCCGCTCTGGTGCTGCTGCCCGTGCTGTGGTGGCTGCTGCGCGCGACCCCGCCCGCTCCGCGTGCCCAGGCATTCCCGGCGATCCGGCTGCTTGCCGGGTTGCGCCCGCGTGAGGAGACGCCGGCGCGCACGCCCTGGTGGCTGCTCGCCCTGCGCCTGGCCGCGTCGGCCCTGGTCATCATCGGCCTCGCCGGTCCGGTGCTGACCGCGGGCCGCGTCGCCGTCGCGGGCGGCGGCCCGGCGCTGCTGGTGATCGACGACGGCTGGGCATCTGGCCCGGATTTCACGGCACGGCTGGCGGCCGCGTCCGCCGTGCTGGAC
>CAXUNK010000057.1:0-15259 GCA_964252425.1 uncultured Acetobacteraceae bacterium | reverse complement strand
TTCTGCCAGAACCGCTTTGGCAGAACTGGCGCGAGCCGTAATGCAGGCGAACAGAGCAAAAGCTTTTTGCTTCTTTTTCTCGAAAAAGAAGAGCTTCTTTCCTCCTTCGATATGTCAGTCTTCCTGACCCAATCCCCTTCGTCGCCAGAAAAAGCGTTTCGGATGCAGACTCCAGGTTGTGTTTTGATAAAATTTCCGTGATTGTTGCGTAACGAATTTTTGCGTGGGCAGCGGAAAATGGCAGATTGGTCGAGCGTCGAGTTCGCGAGCGCAAGCCCCAAATCGCGCAAGGCACAGGATTTTCTGCCGATCCTGGTCGATGTGATGGCCTGCTGGGACTTCATCGCCTGTGCCGTCTCAGGGCAGGCAGCCTTGGCCCTCTACGCGCGATACGTGCTGGGCAAGTCGCTCGACGCCTCGGCCTCGGGTCCGTTCTGGCGCGACATCGCCTTCGGCAGCCTGATCGCGGCGCTGGTCTTGCGCGAACCCCTGGCGGCACTCACCCGGCATATCGGCTCCCCGCTGCGTCTGGTGCTGGCCGCGGCGCGGCGGTGCGCGATGGCCTGCGCGGTGCTGATCGTGGTCGGCGTCGCCACCCGCGCCACCGATGATCTGGCGCGCCTGTGGCTGGTCACCTGGATGGCCCTGTTCGCCTGCATCGTCGCCGGCACGCGCGCGGCCTGCGGATGCTACCTCGCCCGGCTGCAGGGCCAGGGAGCGTTGCACGAATCGGTCGCCATCGTGGGCGCGCCCGGGACGCGCAACCGGCTGGCGGCACGGATCGGCCTGGACGCACGCATCGTCGGCACGTTCGGCGACAGGAGCCATGGCGAGCTCGACCAGGACGGCGAGGACGATCTGGACGACCTGATCGAGCTTGGCCGGGACGGCGAGGTGGATTCCGTCATCCTGGCCGTCGATCCCGCCCGGCAAGTCGATTTTCTGCACATCATCGAACGGCTGAAATCGTTGCCGATCCAGGTCGCCGTCTGCACCGAGGGCGGCTGGACGCCATCGGCCGCGCCGCAGATGCGCATGTTGGGCGGCTTGCCGATGGCGGTCGTGGCCGACCGGCCGATACGCCAATGGAACATCCTGCTCAAGGCGCTGCTGGACAAGCTGGGGGCGCTCGCCCTGCTGGCGCTGCTGTCCCCGCTGATGCTGGCCATCGGCATCGCGGTCGGTCTGACCAGTCCCGGGCCGATCATCTTCCGGCAGCGCCGCCAGGGCTGGTGCGGGCGCGAGTTCACGGTCTTCAAGTTCCGCACCATGTTCGAGGCGCCGCCCGGCCGCCACGCGCAGTTCCAGACGAGGCGCGGGGATGCGCGCTGCACGCCGGTCGGCCGGTTGCTCCGCAAGACCAGCCTGGACGAGCTGCCGCAGCTTTGGAACGTGCTGCGCGGCGACATGTCGCTGGTCGGGCCGCGGCCGCATGCCGAGAGCCTGCACGAGATGGACCGCGCAGGGCGGGAGGTCGTGGCCGAATATGCGCAGCGCCACCGCGTCAAGCCCGGCATCACCGGATGGGCGCAGGTGCACGGCGCGCGCGGCGCGACGGCCACGCTGGACGAGCTTCGCCACAGGGTCGAGTTCGACCTGTTCTACATCGAGAACTGGTCGATCTGGCTCGACCTGAAGATCCTGCTGCGCACGCCCTTCGTCATAACCGGGGAGAACGCGTTTTGAGTGGCGCCGTGCCGCAGTCGAGCGTCCGTCGCGCCCAGGTGGCGCGGCCACGCCCCTCGCCCGAACCTGTCACCGTGGCCAACCCTGCCGCCCGCCATCTGCTGGCCGAGATCGTGGCGCGGCTGGGGCAGGCCGATGTGCCGGTGGTCCAGGTGATGGCCGCCTGCGGCCGCAGCCGGGCGGCCGGCGTGTCGCTGGGTCTGGCGGTCGCCTCCGTCCCGGGGTACGGGCGCACCCTGCTGATGGCCGATGACGGCGCTCAGGGCAGCGATGCGGGAGGCCCGCGTCTTGCCGGCCGCGGCGCCCAGGCCGTGATCCCGGACGCTGGCGTGCCGGGTCTGTATCACCGGCGGTTCGACGAGGGGCTGCTCGACCGCCAGCCAACGCCGCCGTCGACCAGCCGCACGTCGGCCAAGTCGTTCCGGATGATCGTGCTGGCCAGCCAGTCGCCCGCCGCGTGTCCGGCCGGGCTGGCCCATGCGGCGCGCTGCCATGGCACCATACTGGCGGTGGCGGCAGGCGTGACGTCGCTGGCCGAGTTGCAGGCGACGGCCCGACAGGTGCAGCAGGCGGGCGGCACGGTGCTGGGCACGGTGCTGTACGACGCGCCGCGCTTCCGGCTCTGGCCGGCCTAGCGGCAGCCCTCCGCGATGACCGGGACAGCATCGGGTTGGGCGGTGGGCATCGCACTGCTCGCCGTCGGCGTGGAACTCTGCGTCAGCGCGAACCTGCTGACCTGGCTGGGCATCCCCTATGTCGCCGAGGGCGGCAGCCTGTCGGTCAAGCTGCACCCGGGCACCGACCTGCTGTTCCTGTCGGCGGCCCTGCTGTGCGTGTCCGGCCGAGCCTGGCACGCGCTGGCTCGGGACTGGCGGCTGGCGGGCTTCATCGCCGGCATGGCGGCGTGCCTGACCTACCTCCTCGTGCTGACCGGGCCGGGTCACCTGGTCGTCCTGCTCGATACGTTCCTGCCGGCCGGTCTGCTCGCGATGGTGCTGGGCGAGGCGACGCCTGAGCAGATGAGGATGCTGCGCCGCGTCATGCAGATGCTGTTCGCCGCGGGTGCGATGCTCGCGCTGGCCGAGACCGCGCTGCATGCGACGCTCGTCCCGCTCTACCTCAACGACGCCGCCTACCACCCGCATGTCGAGGATTTCCGGGCGACGTCGCTGTACGACCATCCGCTCACCGGCGACGTGATGATGATGCTCGGCCTGTCCCTGCTGCCGGCGCGCGGCTGGCCGAGGCCGATCTACGCCGCACTTCTCTCGGCCGCGATGCTGAGTTTCGGCGGCCGTATGTCGGTCGCGGTCATGCTGCTGATCGCCGGGGCCGGGTGGGCGGTGCCGACGATGCGCCTGATCCTGTCGCGAGACGCGCGTGCGGCCGGCAGGCTGCTCGCCGCTTGCGGGATCGTGGCGGCGCTCTCGCCGTTGGTGGCCGGCGCGCTTGCCGCCGGTCTGGGGACGCGCATTGCCGGCCACCTGTACTGGGACGACAGCGCTCAGGTCCGCCTCGCGCAGTGGCGGCTGCTCGGCCAGCTCGACATGTGGCAGCTCATGTTCGGCACCTGCCGCCAGGACCTGCTGGCGCTGCTGACGCCGCTTTGGCTCGGCTACGGCGTCGAGGTCATCGAAAATTTCTGGCTGCTGATGTTCGTGGCCTTCGGCGCGCTCGGCTTCCCGATCTTCGTTGGCAGTCTCTGGTGTTTGCTCACGTGGTGCTGGCGCAGGAGCGCGTGGCGCGGCCGGCTGCTGATCGCGGGCGTGATGCTCGTCGCCTCCACGAGCAATTCGCTCGGCCGCAAATCGACCATACTGGTGTGTCTGGTCGCGACCATCGCCTGCCACGCCGTCGAGAGGCGGCCTGCACGGGCGCGTGCGGTCCCCGCCACGGTCCCGTCGCGGAACGGGCGCGAACGGGCGCTGGTGGCCGCATGAGCCCGTATCACGCGGCCTTCTACATGCATGATCTGTCCGGCGGCGGCGTGGAGAGGATGCGGCTGGCGCTGATCGGCGAGCTGCGGTCGCGCGGCATCGAGACGACGCTCATCCTGGGCGCCCGGACCGGTGGGCTGGCGGCGCTGCTGCCGGCCGACCTCCGCGTGGTGACGCTCGGCCGCACCGGCATGTTGCCGGCCGTCGCTCCGCTGGCCCGCGCGCTTCGGCAGCTTCGGCCGGACCTGCTGGTCGCGAGCCTGGACCACAACAACGTCACCGCCATCCTCGCCCGGCTCGTGAGCCGCGTGCCGGCGCGTGTGGTGATCTGCCAGCACAACGCGCTGTCGGCGGAGCGCTCGCTCGGCTGGCGCTATCGCGCGATACCCTGGCTGTACTGGCTGTTGCAGCGATGGGCGCACGGCATCGTCGCCGTCTCCCACGGCGTCGCCGGCGATCTGGCGACGGTTTCCGGCATCGACCGGTCGCGCATCACGCCGATCTACAACCCGGTGATCGGCCCGGATTTCGCCGCCCGCGCCGGGCGTGAGGCGCCGCATGCATGGCTGCGCGACGCCTTGACACCCACATTCGTTTTCGCAGGACGGCTGACCGAGCAGAAGGATCCGGCCACGGCGTTGCGGGCGCTGGCTGTGCTGCGCCGGCAGTGCGCGGCGCGCATGCTGGTGCTGGGCGACGGCCCGCTCCGCCACGCGCTGGAAGCAGAGGCGGCGGCGCTCGGGTTGGCGGGATGCGTGGAGTTCGTGGGGTTCCAGACCAACCCGCTGCCCTGGATGCGGCATGCAGCCGCCCTGGTCTCCGCCTCGCGCTATGAGGGGCTGGGGAACGCGATCGTCGAGGCGCTCGCGTGCGGCACGCCGGTCGTCTCCACCGACTGCCCGCACGGCCCGGCCGAGATCCTGCTGGGCGGGCTGCACGGCCATCTGGTGCCCGTGGGCGACGCCGACGCGATGGCGCGCGCCATGCAAGCCTGCATCGAGGCGCGCCCGCAGCCCGGGGCGCTCGCGGCTCGTGCGGCGTCGTTCACCACCGCCGCCTGTGCGCAGGCGCATCAGGTGCTGTTCGACCAACTGCTCGACGCCGGCTCCAAGGTGCACGCGCTCGGCATGACGATCTCGCCGCAGCCCGCCGGCCAAATTGTCGAACGCGTGCTGAGCGAACCGGCCACCACGGGCGTCAAGCTGGTGGTCACGCCGAACCTGGACCATGTGCGCCTGCTGCGCCGCCCGGATTTCCGCGCCGCCTATCGCGATGCAGAGATCGTCTGTCCGGACGGTTTTCCCGTGCTGCTCTACGCCAGGCTGCGCGGGCTGAAACTTTCGACCAGGGTCACCGGCTGCGAGCTGTTCGCGTTGCTGGCCCGCGACGCGCGGCTCGCGTCGCAGCGCGTCGTCCTGGTCCTCGAGAGCGAACGGACAGCCGTAGCCGCGAAAGCCTGGTCGGCTGCGAGGGGGTTGGGCGACCGGGTGACACTCTACGTCGCTCCCCCACGACTGCTCGCGGACCCCTCGGCGCAGGCCGGGATGATCGCCGCCATCAGGCTCGCCTCGCCCACCGTGCTGATCATGACCCTGGGGGCGCCGCAAAGCGAGATACTGGTCCATCATCACCGCGACGCGCTGCCGCCCTGCTGGGCGCTATGCGTGGGCCAGGCGGTCAGGATCGAGCTCGGGCTCGTGGCGCGCGCCCCGGCCGCGTGGCAGCGCATCGGCTTGGAGTGGCTGTGGCGCATGCGTCAGGAGCCGGCGCGTCTGGTTCGCCGCTACGGCCAGGCGCTGGCGTGGTTTCCCGCAGCCATCCTGCTGGATGTCTGGCCGCGCGCGCGCAAGCTGTAGGCAGGCACGTCCGTCAACCTGCAGGGCGGGACGCGGCCAAGCGCAGCGGGGCGATGCTGCCGGCCGCAGAGCGTGGGTTTGAGCGTCCACGCCGCCATCGTCCCCCGCGCCGCCTTTGGCGTCATCGCGGAGATCCTCCGCGCGGGAGTAGCGTTCGTACCTGTTCAGATTGCGGATGCCGTCAGATCCTGTCTGGCGGCTGCCACCAATCTGGCGGCGTCGCATTGGTTGCCGCAGGGCGAGGTGCGGGCGGGACGTTCGCCTGTTGCCGCCTGAAACCGATCGGCGAAGGCCGTGGCGGGCAGGCCGGCGGTGATGGCGCGCAGGCTGGAGGCGGGCGGGATGGTCCAGGTCATGCGGGCGAGCGCGTCCGGATTGATGGCCTGCGCGGCCTGCACCACCTCTGGTGTTGCGAAGCTCGTGGGGCAGTACGGCAGGGCGGGAAGCCTGGCCACGACCTGGGCCGGCACCAGGGCGGACAATTTGTCGGGCGTGCTGCCGGTGGCGTCGGCGAGACTCTGCAGCGCCGTGCGCGACCGATCCGCCACCAGCGATCGCAGCGTGGCCGCGCCGGCTTTTAGCGGGTCGATGCCCAGGCTGCTTCGCAATTGCGCCAGCGCCGACAGGGCGCCGGTGGCGCGCGCCACGGCTGCCTGAGCGTCAGGCTGCGGCGCGGGCAGGCTGATCGCACGCAGGGTGCGCAGTTGCGCCGACAAGGCTGTCGTAAACTCGCCGGAGAGATCGATGCCGAGCTGGCGCGACGCCGCGATCAGCGGTGCCAGGTTGCGGAGCGCGCGAAGAAAGGGCTGCCACGTCTGTGTCTGAGCGGCGGCGGTCTGGACCCGGTCGGGCGGAACGGGAAGCAGGTTCTGCTTCACCGCGGCCGCGGTCTGGTCGGCCGCGTGCTGCGTGGCCGCGAGCTGGCTGAGCGTTGCCTGATCCAACCCTTGATCAGCCAACATCTGTGCCCTGGCCTGCGCCGTCGTCACCACGCGCGCAAACGCCTTTTCCTGGGCGGGATCGGTCAGGTCCAACGCCAGGCAGTCCTGAGACAGGGCCTTGAGCTGGGCGAGTGCCGAGATGGTGACCATGGCCTCTCCGGATAGCGGCATGGTCGGCAGGGTCTGGCCGAGCCAGGCCGGGTCGGGCTGCCAGGGCGGCGCCGGCAGGGCGCGTGCGCCAAGCCAGTCCGAGAGCGCGCGCAACAGGGCGTCGCCGGCGATGGGTGGCTGGGGCGCGGCTTGGGCCAGCCCGGCCAGATCCTGGGCCGTCTCCCGTATCGCCTCCTTGCAATAGCAGCTCATCGCAGGCCTCTCCCCCGGCCAGCGCCGCTGGTCAGGGTGCCTATAAGCCATTACGTTGCCGGGTTGGGAGGTATCGTCCATGCCCTTCGCGGCGCGCCTGACCGACATGGTGCTGCAGGAGGCGCCGCATTGCCACGCCCCGATCCACCCCGCCGCACTGGTTCCGACGCCGGTGCCGCACCCGGCCTTGCCGCTGCCGATCATCTCGCCCGGAGCGGCGACGGTGACCATCGGTGGGCTGCCGGCCGCGCGCGTGAGCGATCAGACGAAGATCTGCACCTTGCCCGGCTGCGTGCCGGCTGGGCCAGGCATCATCGCCAAGGGGTCGGCGACCGTCACCATCTGCGGCCTGCCCGCGGCCCGGGTCGGCGACATGACCTCTCACCTCAGTTGCGTCGCCCCCATCCCAAGCCCCACCGGCTCGATCACCGGTCCAGGCTGCCCGACCGTGACCATAGGCGGCTGAGCAGGGCGGGTGCGGCGCGGCCATTTCGAGGCGTTCCGGCCGGTCTGCCCGCTCTGCCTTGCCGCCGGAAGACATGCCGCCCCGCTGGTGATCGCCGAGATATTCGCCGAGGCGGGCGGCGATATCGAGGCGGCGATCCTGCACTGCCCGGCGGCGGGCTGCCGGCAGGAGTATCCGGTCATCGATGGCGTCCCGGTGATCGTGGCCGATATGGCGTCCGTGCTGGCCCAGCGCGGGGCCGAGCTGCTGCTGCGGCACGACCTGCCTGCGCCGCTCGAAAGCCTGGTCGGCGATGCGCTGGGACAGGAGAGCTGGCTGGACGCGGCGCGGCAGGTCGCATCCACCTATGGCTGGGACTCCTATGCGGCGTTCGATCCCGCGGAGCGCGCTCAGGAGGGTGGGCCCGTTCCCGGCGCGGCCGCGCGCTGCATGAACCGGCTGATCGATTTTATCGGCCAGCCGCCGGGCGGCTTGGCGCTGGATTTGGGATGCTCGGGCGGCGGCAGTTCGTTTGCGCTGGCGGCACGTGCGCCGGATGCGCTGGTGCTGGGGATCGACATCAACCCGGGGTTGTTGCGTCTGGCGCGTCGCGCCATGCGCGGCGTGGTCGCCTATCCGCGCCGGCGCATCGGGCTGGTCTATGACCGGCGATGCTTCACGGTCGATCTGGCGGGAGCGGCGCGCGTGGATTTCTGGATGTGCGACGCGGCCGCCCTGCCGTTTCCCGAAAGCACGGCCAGCCTGACCGCGGCGCTGAACGTGCTCGATTGCGTGCCAGCGCCGTCCGCCCTGCTGAGCGAGCTGGCCAGGGTGACACGGGCTGGCGGCCACATGCTTCTGGCGAGCCCGTACGATTGGTCGGTGCGGGCCACGCCGGTGCAGCACTGGGTCGGCGGCCATTCCCAGCGTGCCGATCATGAAGGTGCCGCCGAGAGTTTCCTGCGAACGCTGCTGACGCCAGGCGCGCATCCGCACTCGGTGGCCGGCGTGGACATGATCGGCGAGGTGGCGCGCTGGCCCTGGCAGACCCGCCTGCACGACCGCAGTCACGTCACCTACGCCACGCACCTGGTGGCCGCGATGCGCACCTCATAGAAGTTCCTTGGTTCTTTCTCTCGAGAAAAGAACCTCGTGCCTAAAACGCGCCCCAGGACGGATGCGTCAGCCCAAGCGCCGCCAGGAAAACCCCGGTGACCCCCAGCCCACAGGCGATCCGTATCAACATCTTCGACGACGTGATCGCCGATGCGGTCGCCAGCACGATCCCCAGTTCCAGCGCGGCTGCGGCGTTGTCGAAAGCATGAGCGCGCTCCAGCAGGTTGTCGCGATCCTCCTCATGCGCCTGAGCGCGGCGGGCGATTGCCTTCTTGCCGTCCTTGGGATCGTTGTCGTAGCGCGACTGGTCGGCCTGCAAGGCGGCCAGCAGGTCTTGCCGTTTGGTGGCGAGTGCGGGGTCGGTCGGCATGTCGAGCGTCGAGGCCACGCGCTGCAGGTCGCGCGCCACCGCCTGGCGGATGGATTTGGCCTGATACTGGCTCCAGCTATCGGCGGCCGCGATCGAACTTTCCTCGACCAGGATTTCGGCGTGCTTGGCTTGCACCTCGGTCAGCGCCAGCAACGCGGCCAGCACAGCCACCAGCAAGGCCGCGTTCTTCGATCCATGACCGGCTGCGTGCTCGGCGTGTTCGGCATGCTCCAGCGACTGGACGGTGGACATTGCGGCGCTCCTGCCCGGAGAGGTTTTTTCGGCGCGACATCGGGAATTTGTCCCTGAAGGATACACGGGACCTGCCGTCGCGTCGATAACGTTCCGCTTCCCGCCGGGAAAGCTGCCGTGTATGGTCGCGCCTGCAACAACGTGCCTCGCGATCGTATGCGCCCGGTCTGGTCCGGGACGACCGCGCCGTGGCAGCTGACCGGATGATCCGCTTGCGTTCATGGGCCGCAACACATCCCGGCGCCGTGCGGGACCATAACGAGGATGCGCTGGTCGACCGGCCGGATCTTTGTCTGTGGGCGGTCGCGGACGGTGCAGGCGGCCACCAATCCGGCGAGCTTGCGTCAGATACCATTGCGCGCGCCTTGTCGGACATCCCACCGGGCCTGCCGGCAACCGCCATGATCGCGCAGGTCCGCGCGGCGATGGCAAGCGCGCACCAGGCCTTGCTGGACGAGGCGGCGCGTCGGGGGCCCGACACGCGGATCGCTTCCACCGTCGCCGTGCTGCTGACGCATGCCGGGCATTTCGCCTGCCTGTGGGCGGGCGACTCGCGAATCTACCTGATGCGAGGCGGTATTCTGCAACGTCTGACACGCGACCACAGCCTGGTTCAGGAACTGGTGGAATCCGGCGTGCTGCGCGCGGAGGATGCCGACACGCATCCGCATGCAAACGTCATTACGCGGGCGGTGGGGCTGGATGGCGAGGCCTTCGAGCTGGACAAGGTCACCGACCAGATGGCGCCCGGCGACCGTTTTCTGCTGTGCAGCGACGGCGTGTTCAAGGCGATGGACGAGGACCGGGTGGCGCGTCTGATACAGGGCGCCTCGCCGGCCGAGCAGTTGATCGGCGCGGCCCTGCAGGCGCAGGCGCGCGACAACATCACGGCTGTCATCGTCGAAGCCGAAGACCGCGGCAGCGGTTTCGATGCGGGCTAGGCCGGGCGTCTCCCACACCGAACAGGACACGGTCATCATGCGCCGGCCGCGTCGCCGTGCCAGCCGGCGCGTTGTCTGGGCCTGCCTGGCCGGCGCTGGCGTGACGGCAATCCTGGCGATGGTCCTGTTGCGATTCGCCGCGCCAAATGCCGGCGCGGCGCTGATGCTGGCCGATGAGCGGGCTATCGCGGCCGAGCGGCCGGCCGCGCTCGCCGTGCATCGCTTTGCCGCCAATCCGCGCATCCTGGTGTTGGATTTTCCCGGTCTCACCGAGCAGGGGCTGATGTTCAACCGCGTGGCCGCTTTCGCCGAGAAATCGGGCGCGCCGCGCGATCGTCTTCTGTCGGATGCCGAATTGGCAGCGGCCATAGCCGCGCATGGTGACACGGTGGGCACGTACTATTACGGCCACGACTACAGCAGCGCCACGCTGGCCCGGTTTTTCGCCGTCGCCGACCGCGACGGTGTGGCGTTGAACGCGCAGGAGCGGCGGCTGCGCGCGCTGGCCGGCGCGCAGGGAATGCTCGTGGCCAATTCGGATCAGGCGGTCATCACCCTGCCGCGGCTGGGCGCCGACCCACAGATCGACGCCGCGTTCCGCGCCGCCACGCTGCGCCACGAGCTGTCGCACGGCGAGTTTTTCACTGTGCCCGCCTATGCGGACTATGTCCGCGCCTTCTGGCGCGACACGATGGATGCGCGGGACCGCGCGGCTTTCACGCATTTCCTGGCGTCGCAGGAGTATGACGCGTCGCAACCCGACCTGACCGTCAACGAAATGCAGGCCTATCTGGTGCACACGCCGGACAAACGGCTGATCTCGGCGCGGATCGTGGGCCTGCCGGACGAGGTCTGGGACGCGTTGCGGACGAAATTCATCGCCGGAATGCCGGCGGGATGGCTGCGTGACTCGGATATGGCGAAGTCGCCCGCGTCACTTGGCTCTGGTCTCCACCAGTAACGCACGCGCTTCAATTTTTGCGCCGGATTGTTCCGCAGCGGCCAGGGCGGCTCTCAGGAGTGGGAGATATGACGCGGCGGGTTCGGTTTCAGCGCGCGGCCTTTTGAAAAGGGGTTTGCTGGACGCCGTGGCCACGATCATGTCCGTCCCGAAGGGCGGACTTACCGGATATTGTCTCGCCGCAGGATTGGCGCCGAACGTGACGGAGGCGTTGCTGTCATAGGCGGATTGGTGCGCGCGGCCAATCGGAGCGATGTGCAATACCGAGCCATCGCCACTGAAGTAGTCCACCGTGAGATAGGCGGCAAAGCCGGGCAGGACGAGCTGAGGCTCGATGAAAGCGTCCTTCACAAGGTAATCCGGCGACCCCTGCAAAGCGAGCATCAGGTCGCCCGCCCCGGATGTGTGCAGGCCGGCCGGGCGGACGGCATCCAGAACACCGCAGTACGGGCCGGTGAAGACGGACAGATGCCAGTCGATTGGCGCGCCCGGCACGCTGGCCACGGCCGCACCCTTCAGCGCGGCTTCGCCGGCGTCCGACACCACGCCCCCTACCGCGAACGCGTCGTGCGAGACGCCGGCCACCGCCAAGCTGCACGCCGCATGCGAGAGCGCCCCGGCCAGCGCGGGAAGCTGGGCCGGGTCGGCCGCTTTCGCTGCCTCCCGCACCGCGCTCGGGATGACGGGTGGCGAGGCGGCCGGCGGTGATCTGACGGCGGGCGGCGCCGGGGGTGGCGGCAGTACCGCCTGGACGGAGGCTGGCCCGGACTGTCGCAAGGCGAAAAACGCGCCCGCACCAGCCAACGCCAACAGCACCGCGGCGATGCCAGCCAGGGCAGGCAGATTCGTGGCACGCCGCCTCCGCTTGGGAGCGGTCGGGGCCGGCGCGGGCGCCGCCGGCTCTCCGGCCGTACGCCGCGCATACACGATCGTCGCCTCCGTCTCCGCCAGCGCATCGTTCGCACGCGCCGGCCCTGGCGTGGTCATCGCCGCACGTATGGCGGCGGCGAACGCGTCGGCGGTCTGGTAGCGGTGCTCCGGCCGCTTGGCCATCGCGCGGGCCACCACCGCATCGAACCCTGCGGGCGCCACCACCGAGATCGCCGAGGGCGCGGGCGGTTCCGTGTGCAGCGCCTTGTGCATGATCGCCGACATGCCGCCGTCGAACGGCCGCTCGCCGGTCAGCAACTGGTAGAGCAGAACGCCCGCGGAATAGATATCGGTACGCTGATCGACCGTCTGCCCCATGAACTGTTCGGGCGACATATAGGCCGGCGTGCCCATCACGGTACCCGCCTGCGTCATCTGGCTGCTTTCGATCCGCGCGATGCCGAAATCGGCGATCTTCACCACCCCCTCTTTCGTCAGCATGATGTTGGCCGGCTTGATGTCGCGATGCACCACGCCGCGGTCATGGCTGTACTGCAGCCCGGCGAGGATGCCCTCCATGATCCGCGCGGTCTCGGCCGGCACGAACCGCTCCTGCGCGTCGAGCGACGCCTTCAGCGAGCGGCCCTCGACGAACTCCATGATGATGTAGGCGATCGACTCCGTTTCGCCGTAATCGTAGACGCCCACGATGTTGGCGTGGTGCAGCCTGCCGGCGGCCTGCGCCTCGCGCTTGAATCGTGCCAGCGCCTCGCCCTCATCGTCATCGGCCGGCACCAATGGGATGGTTTTGATGGCCACGCGCCGGTCGATCACCGGGTCCCGCGCGTCGTAGACCGTGCCCATCGCACCGCGGCCCAGCGTGCCGGCGATCAGGTACTTGCCCAGGCTGTCACCCGCACCCAGAGTCATTTTGCCTGTGTTCCCGGTGGATGCGCCGCCCCGCCTGCGCACCGCCCGTCGCATGCACAGCCCGCGATATGTGTCACAGACGGGGAGGTGCGGCCAAGCACGCCGTAAACGGTGCGCACGCGGTCGCCGCCATGCAGGTTCATTCCGCAACGGTCGGTCTTGACCCCGCTTGACCGGAATGAGAGTTTTAGCTTTCAAAACGCCCGCCGCGAAGGATCGTCGATGAACGACCCCGCCCTGGCAGCCTGGGTCGCGCGCGTGCTCGGCGTGGCAGTCGGCGCGTCGGGCGACACGCAGGCCGCCGCGTCTTCGGCATCGTCCGCCCGCGGACAGGCTGCCCGGGCGGAGAATATCCGCGGCATCGCCTATCCGATGCTCCTGCTGCGATGGCGCGAGGCCCAGCAACGGGCGCTATCGGCCGTCGCACAGCTCGGCCAGACGATCCTCGGCCTGCCGGAAGTCAAGGCTGATCCCCGTTTTTCCAGCGCGCAGCGCGCGGTGACCCTGCTGCCGAGCCTGATGCCGCAGCTTGGCGATACCTTGGCCGACCTTCTGGACCGCGGCATCAATGCCGGGACCGATGCCGGCATTGCCGAGGAAGCCCACGCGGTGGTGGCGCGATATCGCGCGCAACTGGCCGGCGCGGCCACGCTCGGCCGGCTCGAAACATTCGCCCGCGCGCATGTCGGCGAACTGGCGGTCGTCAGCACACTCGATGGCTGCCTGGCCGAGATCGGCGAGGCGCTTGCCAAGCCAGCGCCGGCGCTGGCTGCCGCCGACTGAGGAGGGGACGATTTCGGAGACACGGTCCAAGGTCATCGACGATCTGCTGGCCCTGGTGGGCCTGGACGACGTGGCGGGGTTGCAGGCCGATCCGGCCGCCACCCTCCCCGGCGTGGGAGGCCGTGCGGAGCGCGGCCAGCTTGAAGCGGCCTACGATCAATACTGCCGGCCGCTCGAAGGCGCGTCGGCGGCGCGTCAGGAGGAGCTGCAGAAGACGCGCAACGCGGTGGCCAACCTGCTCCAGCGTGGTGACAGCGACCTGGGGCATATCCGCGACGCGCTGGACGAGCTGGCAAAGGCCTTCACCGCCACGCGCAACGAGATCACCCGCGAGGCGGCGCTGCGGCAAAAACTGAAGGCGCTTCTCGAACAGGCCGCACCCGCCGCCCTTCTGCCGGTTATTGTGGACGGCGCCACGCCCGCCGAGACGAAAACGCAAACCGAAGAGCGCCTGCGTCTAGCGACCGCGCTCGCTGCCGGCGAAACCGCTGGCGGCGCACAGCCGGATAGCGAGCTGAACACGCTGGGCGAAGCGGTTCATGCCTTTGCCGCCAGCATGGATGCCCTGCGTGACACGGTACGCGCCCGTACCGAGCTGCGCGCCAGGCTGCTGTCCGAGCTCAACGCGTTTCTGCCCGAGGGGGTGACCGACCCCGATGCGATCGTGCCGGGGGCGACGGCGGACGATGTGCAGGCCCTCTTGGCCGGGCGGGCCCGGATCGGACGCTCGATCGCCGACACGGCGACCGATCTGCCCAAGCTGATCCAGCAGGAGCCCAAGATCGGCGCGCTGCAGCGGGAAAGGGATGCCGCGAGGGACCGTGTCGCCGCACGCCCGCTTCGGCGCGCGCAGATCTTTGCCGATGCGGAGGCGGCCCTGACCGGCCTGCCGGAAGAAGCGGACCGCTACGGACTGGATGAGCTACGCGACCAGATCGCGAGCAGCCTGACAGTGCCCAAGCTGACGGACACCTTGCTGGACGAGGCCGCGCGCCGGCTGGAGGAATTGCAGGGCAGTTGCGAAGGCGAGTGCGAGTTGACGCGCGACCGGATCGTGTTGCGGGCCGCTTCACGCGAACGCCTGACGCAGCTTTCCAAACTGGTCGCGAAGACCTGCGGCGACTTCAATCTCAAGAAAACCGAACAGGAGTTCAACCACATTGAAGGCCTCCTGGCCGGCGCATTGGCCAAAATAGATTTCGAGGAGATCGAAGAGAGTCTCTTCAACCTGCAGTCGTCGGTCGACACGGCGCTCACCAGTCAAGTCGCGAGCAAGGGCAACGAGGGTCCCATGCCCGTCGCCTATCTGAAGGGGGCCGCTGAGTCGCTCGCGGCCGAGGCCGAGCGGCTGAAGCCGTTCGTCAAACGCGGCGACTACATGATGACGCAGGTGCCGACGGACGCGGCCGAACTCGCAAAGCTGCTGGAGGGGGAGCCCGGCGTTGAGCAGGTGAAAGAGGCGTTCGACATCCTTGGGCGGATGCGCGCCGGTGTTGACGAGGCCCACAAAACCGCCGGCCAGGAGATGCTCAAAAGCGCCGACCTCCACGCGGGACTCCTGGCGCGGCTGGCTAAGCCCAATCCCGCTGGGTTGCCGGCCGGCTATGGCACCATCCTCGATACACTGCGTAAGGACGCGGCCGACCTGATCGGCCCCACACCGACTGAATCCACCACGCCGGAACTGCTGCGCGATGCAACGCAGCGTGTGCTGCGCCTGGAGCGCGACCTGGCCGCCGCCGCCCAGATCGCCGCGCGCTGGGCCATCATCGAGGCACGGCTGCCCGGCGTGCGCGATGCCGCGCGGC
>CAXUNK010000056.1:0-15492 GCA_964252425.1 uncultured Acetobacteraceae bacterium | reverse complement strand
ATCGGCATGCTGTTCCAGAACGGCGCGCTGTTCGACAGCCTGTCGGTCTGGGAGAACGTGGCGTTCAAGCTGCTGGCCCAGGGCATGGCGCGCGGCCCGGGGCGGGCACGCGCGATCGAGGTTCTGGCCCAGGTGGGGCTGGCGGCCAGCGTGGGCGATCTCTCGCCGGCGGAGCTGTCCGGCGGCATGCAGAAGCGCGTGGGGCTGGCCCGCGCCATCGCGTCGCGACCCGACATATTGTTCTTCGACGAGCCCACGACCGGGCTCGACCCGATCATGGGCGCGGTGATCGACGGGCTGATCGTGGACTGCGTGCGCACGCTGGGCAGCACGGCGGTGGCGATCACGCACGATATGGCGAGCGCCGTGCGCATCGGCGATCGGGCGGCCATGCTGTTTGGCGGACGGCTGGTCTGGCAGGGCGCGGCCGCCCATCTGCTCGAGAGCGGCAACCCCCTGGTGGACCAGTTCACGCATGGACGGCGCGACGGGCCGATCCAGATGGAGTTGCGGAAATGAGCGTGGGCAGCCCTCGGTCAGGCTCGAGGAAAGCGGTGTTGGTGGAGACAATTATGCGGGTGTCGGGCATGCGGGTTTCGGGTTGGGTGGTTTTGGGGTGTCTGGCGGCCGCGCCGGTGTGGGCGCAGCCTGCGCCCGAGCAGACGAGCGCGGCCGACCAGGTGGTCGGGCTGTTCGGCGCGACCTGCCTGCATTTCGCCGGCGACACCGCCGCCATGCGCGGCTGGCTGAAGCAGCAGGGCGCCCCGCAGATGCCGGCGGCCGCCCGCGACGCGTTCCTGGCCGGGCGGCAGGGCCAGGTGTTCGATGTGAGCTACCAATCGACCAAGCTCGCTCTGGTGTCGCTGGACGATGGCGGCTGCGAGGCGGTGACCGAGCAGGCCGACCCGCAGCAGGTGCTGGCCGTGCTGGGCCAGGCGGCGCAGGAAAACCACGTGCCGCTGATGCCGCTGGGCGCCCAGGCGAACCCCAAGGCGCCGGCCGGCGTGCAGCAGACCGCGTACGGCCTCACCATGGGCGGCAAGCCGATGCACATCCTGGTCTCGACTGCGCCCACGCCGCCGCAGGCCGTGCTGACCCTGGTGCCGCGCTAGCGTCCGGGCCTGCGCATGTCGCTGTCGGTCCGCCTGGCCTGCACGGGGTTTTCCCGCTCGCTGCGCTTCTACACCGATGTGCTCGGCTTCACCACGATGCGCTACGAGCCGGAGCATCGCCGCGCGGAGCTGGAGCGCGACGGCGTCACGGTCGAGCTCGTGGAGGGCGTGGCCGGCACGCTGGCCCCGCTGGACTACCCCTTCGGGCGAGGCATGACGCTGATCCTGTGGACCCAGGATGCCGACGCCGTGCTGAGCGGGGTGGAGGCGTACGGCGCGCGCCTGCATCGCCCGATGGAGGAGGTGTGGCGCGACGAGGACGGGTCGCGCATCGGCCACCGGGCCTTCGAGGTGGTCGATCCGGACGGCTACACGCTGCGGTTCTGCGAGGCGCTGCCGCCCGCTGGACGGTGACGGCGCCCGGTCAACACATCGTCGTGCCATTCGACGAAGGATCTCGGCATCGGCGTGGTGGTCGCCAGTCGAAGGCAGGCCGCGTATAGGCTGCACATCATGCACTATCCCGTCGCCATCGAACCTGGAACCGAGACGGCCGCCTTCGGCGTGGTCGTGCCCGACCTGCCCGGCTGCTTCTCGGCCGGCGACACGCTCGACGACGCCATGATGGCTGCGCGCGAGGCGGTTGCCGCCTGGGTCGATTCCGCGCTCGACCGGGGCGAGCCGATACCGCCGCCCAGCAGCCTGGACGCGCTGCGCCGGGACGCGCAGTTCGCGGGCTGGATAGTCGGTCTCGTGACCCTCGACCCCGCGTGTTTCGACGACACGACGGAGCGGGTGAACATCACCCTGCCGCGCCGCGTGCTGAACCGATTGGACGTGCAGGCGAAGGCGGCTGGGGAGACCCGCTCGGGCTACATCGCTCGTCTGACGCTGGCCGAACCGTTGCGCGCGGCCTAGCCCGGCCGCGAGCTTGGCCAGATCGTCACACGCGTATGTCTGCTCGGCCTGCGGGGCCGTCCACCCGAAATGGTCAGGACGGTGCGAAGCCTGTGGCGAGTGGAACACCATCTCCGAGGAGGTCGTGGGCGCCCGCCCGGGAGCGTCGCGCAAGCCGGGCAGAAGCGTCGCCTTCGTGGGGCTTGCCGGGCAGGCCGAGCCGCCGCCCCGCCTGCTGACCGGCATCGGCGAACTCGACCGCGTGCTGGGCGGCGGTCTGGGCGCCGCCCACCAGGATGGCCGAGGCGGCGACCCGGGCATCGGCAAATCCACGCTGATGCTGCAGGCCGCCGCGGCGCTGAGCGGCGCCGGGCGCCGCGTGCTCTACATCTCGGGCGAGGAGGCGATCGACCAGATACGCCTGCGCGCGCGCCGGCTGGGGCTGGAGGGTGCGCCGATGGAACTGGCCGCCACCATCAGTGTGCGCGACATCGCCGCCGCGCTGGAGAGCGAGCGCGACCTGGCGATGGTGGTGATCGACTCGATCCAGACGATGTGGCTGGATAGCGTGGAGAGCGCTCCGGGCACCGTCACGCAGGTGCGGCAGGCCGGCTTCGAGCTGATCCGTCTGGCCAAGCAGCGCGGCTTCTCGCTGATTCTGGTCGGCCACGTGACCAAGGAGGGGACGCTGGCCGGGCCGCGCGTGCTGGAGCACATGGTGGACGCCGTCCTGCACTTCGAAGGCGACAGGGGCCACCAGTTCCGCATCCTGCGCGGCACGAAGAACCGGTTCGGCGCCACCGACGAGATCGGCGTCTTCGAGATGACCGATCGCGGCCTGGCGGAGGTTGCCAACCCCTCGGCCCTGTTCCTGGCCGAACGCCGCGGCCACATCGCCGGCTCGGCCGTGTTCGCCGGGCTGGAGGGCACGCGGCCGGTGCTGCTTGAGGTGCAGGCGTTGCTGGCGCCCAACGCGGGCGGCTCGCCACGGCGCAGCGTGGTGGGCTGGGATGGCGGCCGGCTGTCGATGCTGCTGGCCGTGCTGGAGACGCGATGCGGGCTGCGCCTGTCCGGCTCGGACGTGTTCCTCAACGTGGCGGGCGGGTTGCGCATCACCGAGCCCGCGGCCGATTTGGCGGTGGCCGCCGCCCTGGTCTCGGCCTCCACCGGCACGCCCACCAATGCCGGCAGCGTCTATTTCGGAGAGGTTGGCCTCTCCGGCGAGGTGCGGCAGGTGGCCCAGGCCGATGCGCGCCTGAAGGAGGCGCAGAAGCTGGGCTTCGAACGCGCCGTGCTGCCCCGCCGGGTGGCGCGCGGCGGCAGGGCGCCGGCCGCCGAGGGGCTGCGGCTGGACGAGATCGGCCACCTGGCCGATCTGGTGGAGCAGTTCGGCGCGTAACCAGGCGCGCCACGCTCCGGCCAGTGATCGGCGCGGGTTCATGCGCCACCAAACTGTTCCAGTCCGCCCGAGGCTGCTCTACACAGTACCAGCGTGACCGCGTCGCAGGATGGGTGGCCGAGCGGTTTAAGGCAGCGGTCTTGAAAACCGCCGAGGGTGCAAGCCCTCCGTGGGTTCGAATCCCACCCCATCCGCCACCCTGCACCGTGGATACCGGACAGTTACGCCTGCTGGTTGCGCTTTGGCGAGACAGCCAGCCCCAGAAACACGAGTATGGCTTGGTTGAGACGCAGAATGTCCTCGTCGCCCAGCCGGCCGATACGCGCTCCGATCTTGGTCCTGGGCACGGTGGCGATCTTGTCCACCATCAAACGACAGGCCGCCCGCAAGCCGTTGTGTTCGCTGGGCTGCACCGCCAAGCGGAAGAGCGGCGCGTCGGTCTCATTCGTCGTGAACGCGCAGACGGTGATGGAGTGGGTAGCGTCGAAACTGTCATCCTGAATGATGACGACGGGGCGCGGCTTGCCGGTATATCCGTTACCGCCGGCCACAGTCCATATCTCGCCGCGCCTCACTCATCGCCCCAGTCCGAAACCGCGTCGATGAACGCCTGATCGTCCGTGGCATGGGCGCTTGCGGCAACGGCAGCCGACTGACGATGCGCTTCGGACAGGAAAGCGGGTGAACGCACGTCCGGAACCCAAACCTGGATCGGGCGAAGACCCTGCTCCCGCAGGCGCTCGCGGTATTCCCGCACCTTGATGCGCGACGGCTTAGCCGATGATCGCAATGCCACGACACGTCTCCACCAGGGTTACATGTAACCTATGATGCCACAACGGATTGCGCCAGTCCTCGCGCGTTCGACTGCTGTCGGCACACGCTGTCGGATCATGCCTCGGGAGCCGGCCGCCTCGCTTGCAAGCGGGGATCGCGCTGCTATATCGACGTTACGGAGATGACGTATAGGGAAGCTCGTGGCCCGTCCGGACGATCGACAGGGGAAGCCAGGCGGGGACAATTTCCATACCGTCACGCAACTCGCGCGCGACCTGGGCGTGTCGGCGCGCACTATCCGGTTCTACGAGGATAAGGGGCTGATCTGCCCCAAGCGGGCCGGCAGCACGCGTGTCTATACCGGTCGCGACCGCGCCCGGATGATCCTGATCCTGCGCGGCAAGCGGCTCGGCTTCTCGCTTCGCGAGATCAAGGACTACCTCGACCTCTACGATGTCGATCACAGCCAGTTCGAGCAGATCAACCTGCTGCGCGTGGGGGTCGCCAAGCGGCTGCACTCGTTGCGCGAGCAGCTCCACGCGCTGCAGGAGACGATCGGCGAGCTGGAGGATGTCCAGGGTCAGGCGGAGGCGGCCTTCGTACGCCTGACCGCGCTGCGCAAACGGGCAAGCTGACGCCGCACACACATGAATATCGAAGCGCCGCTGCTCGGCGCAGCCACTCAGGGAGTTCCCAGATCATGATCAACGTCGTCATCGCCGGCTATGCCCGTTCTCCGTTCACGCCCGCCCATAAGGGCGCGCTGGCGCGCGTCCGGGCCGACGACATGGCGGCCGAGGTCATTCGCGGCCTGATCGCCAAGACCGGCGTGCGGCCGGAGGACATCGAGGACATCGTCGTCGGCAGTGCGTTCCCGGAAGGCGAGCAGGGCATGAACGTCGCGCGCCTGATCGGGCTGCTGGCCGACCTGCCGTTGAACGTGGGCGGCATGACGGTCAACCGGTTCTGCGGCAGTTCCATGAGCAGCGTGCACATCGCCGCCGGCCAGATCCAGATGGGCGCGGGCCAGGTGTTCATCGCCGCCGGCATCGAGAGCATGAGCCGCGTCCCGATGGGCGGCTACAACCCGATGTTCAACACCACGCTCGCCGCCAAGCAGCCGGGCGCGTACATGGGCATGGGCGAGACGGCCGAGAACGTCGCCCGCCGCTGGCAAATCACCCGCGGCCAGCAGGAAGAGTTCGCCGTCGCCAGCCATCAGAAGGCGTCCGCCGCGCAGGCTTCGGGCAAGTTTTCCGACGAGATCGTCCCCATCCATGCCAAGGGCGGCGTGGTCGATCAGGATGGCTGCATACGCGCCGGCACGACGAAGGAGGCGCTGGCGGGGCTGAAGCTCGCCTTCGACCAGGAAGGCACGGTGACGGCCGGCACGTCCTCGCCGCTGACCGATGGCGCCAGCGCCGTGCTGGTGTGCAGCGAGGATTACGCGATCTCGCACAAGCTGCCGGTCCTGGCGCGCATCCGCAGCGTGGCCGTCTCCGGATGCGAGCCGGACATCATGGGCATCGGCCCGGTGCGCGCCTCGCGCAAGGCGCTGGAGCGGGCCGGCATCACCGCGCGCGACCTCGACGTGGTCGAGCTGAACGAGGCTTTTTCCAGCCAGGCCATCGCCAGCATCAAGGAGATCGGGTTCAGGCCGGAGACGGTGAACCTCGATGGCGGCGCCATAGCACTCGGCCATCCGCTGGGTGCGACGGGCGCGCGCATCGTCGGCAAGGCGGCCTCGCTGCTCAAGCGCGAGGGCGGGCGCTACGCGATCGCCACGCAATGCATCGGCGGCGGTCAGGGCATCGCGACCGTTCTGGAGGCGGTGTGAGAGATGGCGGACATGCCTGAAGACACAGTCGGCGCTTTCCGGAAGGTCGCCGTGATCGGCAGCGGCGTCATGGGCTGCGGCATCGCGGCGCAGATCGCCAATGCGGGCGTGCCCGTGCTGCTGCTCGACATCGTGGGCAAGGATGCCGCGAACCGCAACGCGATCGCCGAGGCGGCGGTGGCGCGCGCGCTGAAGACCGATCCGGCGCCGTTCATGTCGGCGGCCGCGGCCAGGCTGATCGAGACCGGCAACATCGACGACCATCTGGCGCGTGTGGCCGAGTGCGACTGGATCGTCGAGGTCGTGGTCGAACGGCTGGATATCAAGCAGGCGCTGTACCGCAAGCTGGATGCGGTGCGCCGGCCCGGCACGGCGGTCTCGTCGAACACCTCCACCATCCCGCTCGCGCGGCTGATCGAGGGGATGCCTGAAAGTTTCGCGCGCGATTTCACCATCACCCATTTCTTCAACCCGCCGCGCTACATGCGTCTGATGGAGCTGATCACCGGGCCGTCCACCGACGCCGGTCTGGCCGCGCGCGTCGAGCGGTTTTGCGACGTGATGCTGGGCAAGAGCGTGGTGCGCTGCCACGACAGCCCGGGCTTCATCGCCAACCGCCTGGGCGTCTATTGGATGACGGCCGCGGTGACCGAAACGATCGAGCATGGGCTCACCATCGAGGAGGCGGACGCCATCATGGGCCGCCCGTTCGGCGTGCCAAAGACCGGCGTGTTCGGGCTGATGGATTTGGTGGGGCTGGACCTGATGCCGCATGTCAATGCGAGCATGGCCGGCGCGCTGCCGAAAGACGACGAGTTCCACGCGATCAACCGCGGCATACCCGTAATCGCCAAGCTGATCGCCGAGGGCTATACCGGCCGCAAGGGCCGTGGCGGTTTCTACCGGCTGAACAAGGCGGGCGGCAAACGCGTCAAGGAAACGCTCGATCTGGCAACGGGCGAGTTCCGGCCCGAGCGCCGCGCCGACCTGCCCGAGATCGCGGCCGCCGGGCGCGATCTGCGCCGCCTGATGAGCGCGCCCGGCAAGGTGGGCGCCTATGCCTGGACGGTGATGGGCCACACGCTCGCCTACGCCGCCCGGCTGGTGCCCGAAGCCGCCGACGAGATCGCCGCCATCGATGAGGCGATGCGGCTCGGCTACAATTGGAAGCACGGCCCGTTCGAACTGATCGACATGGTGGGCGCCGATTGGCTGATCGAGCGCCTGCGTGCGGAGAACTTCGTCGTGGCGCCGATGCTGGAACGCGCGGCGGGCCGTACGTTCTATCGCGTGCAGGACGGCGTGCGGCAACAATTGGGTCTGGACGGGCAATACCACACCATCGCGCGCGCCGATGGCGTGTTGATGCTGGAGGACGTCAAGCGTGCCTCCAAGCCGGTGCTGAAGAACGGTTCGGCGGCGGTGTGGGACATCGGCGACGGCGTTCTGTGCTTCGAGTTCACCAGCAAGAGCAACTCGCTCGACGAGCAGATCATGTCGCTGCTCGGCAAGACGATCGCGCTGGTCAAGAAGGAATACAAGGCGCTCGTCATCTACAACGAGGGCAGCAATTTTTCCGTCGGTGCCAATATCGGCCTGGCCCTGTTCGCGGCCAACATCGCCGCCTGGATGCAGGTGGAGAGCATGGTCGCGACCGGCCAGGACATGATGCAAAAGCTGAAATACGCGCCGTTCCCCGTCGTCGCCGCGCCGTCCGGCATGGCGCTGGGCGGCGGCTGCGAGTTCCTGCTGCACAGCGACGCGGTGCAGGCGCATGCCGAAACCTACGCCGGACTTGTCGAGTGCGGCGTGGGATTGCTGCCCGGCTGGGGCGGCTGCAAGGAGATGCTGGGCCGCTGGGCGACGGCGCCGAAAGCGCCGCGTGGTCCGATGCCGGCGGTGATGAAGGCGTTCGAGATGATCAGCACGGCGAAAGTGGGGAAATCCGCCGCAGAAGCGGGCGAGATGCTCGTGCTGCGTCCGACCGATCGCGTCACCATGAACCGTTACCGCCTGCTGGCTGACGCAAAGCGGCGTGCGCTGGAGATGGCGGACGGCTACACGCCGCCGGAGCCGCGCGAGATCGTGCTGCCCGGCGCCTCGGGGAGGCTGGTGCTGGAACAGGCAGTGCAGGGCTATCAGAAGACCGGCCTGGCGACCCGGCATGACGGCGTGGTGTCCGGCGAACTGGCCCGCGTGCTGACCGGTGGCGATACGGACATACTGGACAAGGTCAAGGAGAGCAGGATCTTGGACCTGGAACGGGAATCGTTCCTGCGCCTGCTGCGGACATCTGGAACTTTGGCGCGCATCGAGCACATGCTGGAAACCGGCAAGCCCCTGCGCAACTGAAGAGTCCGCGACAGCCGTGCAAAAGCTTTTTGCTTCTTTTTCTCGAAAAAGAAGGCCTTTCTTTTTTCGCCGAGCAGGAGAGTGACGATGCAAGTCTATAAGGCGCCGCTGCGCGACATGCGCTTCGTGATGCACGAGCTGCACAACTCGGCCGCGCATGTGGCAGAGATCGGGCAGCCCGACGTCACCGAGGAGCTGATGGACAGCATCCTTGAGGAAGCGGGCAAGTTCGCGACCGACATCCTGCTGCCGATCAACGCGAGCGGCGATGAGGAAGGCTGCGGCCTGGAGAACGGCGTCGTGCGCACGCCGAAAGGCTTCGTCGAAGCCTACAAGAAATTCTGCGAGGCGGGCTGGGGCGCGCTCTCCTCGCCCACCGAATATGGCGGCCAGGGGCTGCCGGAGATACTCGGCAAGATGGTCGAGGAGATGCAGTGTTCGGCCAACCTGTCGTTCGGCCTGTATCCCGGCCTGACGCATGGCGCGACCCTCGCTTTGGAAGGCCACGGCACGGAGGAGCTGAAGCGCCGCTATCTTCCCAAGATGATCGACGGCACATGGTCGGGCACGATGTGCCTGACCGAGCCGCATTGCGGCACCGATCTGGGGATGATGCGCACCAAGGCCGTGCCGCAGGACGACGGCAGCTATCGCATCAGCGGCGCCAAGATCTTCATCTCCGCCGGCGAGCACGATCTGACGGAGAACATCATCCATCTGGTGCTGGCCCGGCTGCCCGACGCGCCGCGCGGCATCAAGGGCGTCAGCATGTTCCTGGTGCCGAAATTCGTGCCCAGCGAGGACGGGCGGCCGGGCGCGCGCAACGGCGTCACCTGCACCGCCATCGAGCACAAGATGGGGCTGAAAGGCTCGGCGACGGCGCAGCTCTATTTCGACGATGCGGTGGGCTGGCTGGTGGGCGAACCCAATCGCGGCATGCGCGCGATGTTCACCATGATGAACGCCGAGCGCCTCTCGGTCGGCATACAGGGGCTGGGCGTGGCCGAGACCGCGTATCAGAGCGCCGCGTTCTACGCGCGCGACCGTATCCAGGGCCGGGCGCTGTCGGGTGCGAAATATCCCGAGCGTGCGGCCGACCCGATCATCGTGCATCCGGACGTGCGCCGCACGCTGATGACGGTGCGCGCCTATGTCGAAGGCTGCCGCGCGCTCTCCGGCTGGGTGGCGACCGCGCTCGATCTGGAAACCAAGGCGGCCGACCCGCAGCGCCGTCAGGAGGCGGAGGATTTCGTCGCCATCATGACACCGGTGGTCAAGGCGCTGTTCACCGATCTCGGTTTCGAACTTTCCAGCATGGCGCTGCAAGTCTATGGCGGTCACGGCTACATACGCGACCACGGGATGGAGCAGTTGGTGCGCGACGCGCGCATCTGCATGATCTACGAGGGCGCCAACGGCATCCAGGCGCTGGACCTGGTCGGCCGCAAGATGCCTGCGCATATGGGCCGCTTCCTGCGCCAGTTCTTCCACCCGGTGCAGGAGTTCATCGAGCAGAACAGCGCTGATCCGAAGGTGCTGCCGCTGGCCAAATCGTTCGCGGCCTTGCAGCAGGCCACCGCGCATCTCGCACAGGTCTCGTTGAAAGACCCGGAGGAGGCGGGTGCCGCGGCCACCGACTATCTGCGCCTGATGGGTCTGGTCGCACTCGGCTTCATGTGGGCGAAGGCGGCCAAGGTCGCGGAGGAGAAGCTGCCGGAGGCGAATGGCGACGCCGGTTTCTACAAGGCGAAGCTCACGACGGCACAGTTCTTCGCCGACCGGCTGCTGCCGCAGACCGGCGCGTTGTGGAGCGCGATCAAGTCCGGCAAGGCGAGCATGATGGAGTTGGAGGAGGCCGCGTTCTAAGGAGCGACACGCCAGCGCTCGGAGTGACACTTGAAGGAAGCAGTCCTTTTTTGAAAAAAAGGACCAAAAAACTTCTGTCTTCCACGCCTGCACCACGGCCCGCCCACGTTCTGCCAGAACCGCTCTGGCAGAATCGTTGCGCGCGTTGATGCAGGCGAACAGAGCAGAAGCTTTTTGCTTCTTTTTCTCGAAAAAGAAGCTCTTTCTTCCTCCTACGATGCGTCAACCTTCAGGCCAATCGGTATCGGATCGCGACCCCGGTAAGCCTCGTCATCCGCGCGATGGCGGTGACAAGCTTGCGCAGGCGCCGGTCGCACCGGCCCGCCAGTCCCTGCCGCCACGATTTGCCGACTGGTTCGCCGCGCGCGGCTGGGCGCCCCGGCCACACCAGCTCGACATGCTGGACGCGGCCGCCGCCCGCGAAAGCGTGCTGCTGATCGCACCGACCGGCGGCGGCAAGACGCTCTCGGGCTTCCTGCCCAGCCTGGTTGCGCTCTCGCAGCAGCGCGAGAGGCCCGGCCTGCACACGCTCTATGTCAGTCCGCTCAAGGCGCTGGCGGCCGACATCGCGCGCAACCTGACCGCGCCGGTCACCGAGATGTCGCTGCCGATCCGGGTCGAGACACGCACCGGCGACACCTCGCACGAGCGCCGGCGCCAGCAGCGTGAGAGCCCGCCGGACGTGCTGCTGACCACGCCGGAGAGCTTGGCCGTGCTGCTGAGCCAGGAGAGTGCGGGCGCGTTCTTCTCCCGGCTCGACACGATCGTCATCGACGAGATCCACGCGCTGGCCGGCACCAAGCGCGGCGACCAGCTCTCGCTCGGCCTGGCTCGCCTCGCGGCGCTGGCGCCCACCGCGCGGCGTGTCGGGCTGTCGGCGACCGCCGCACATCCCGGTGCGCTGCTGGCCTATGTCGGCGTCGGCGGCCCGGCGCGGACGATCGAGGTGGCGGAGGGCGCGCCGCCCGCGCTGCGCATGATGCTGCCCGAGCAGCGCTTCGCCTGGGCCGGGCATATGGGCCTGGCCTCGGCCAGCGTGATCCTCGCACAGGTGGCGCGCGCCGGCATGACCATCGTGTTCGTCAACACCCGCGCCCAGGGCGAGATGATCTTCCAGGAGCTGTGGAAGCTGAACGAGGCGACGCTGCCGATCGCGCTGCACCACGGCAGCCTCGACCTGGCCCAGCGCCTGCGTGTGGAAGCCGCGATGGCGCGCGGCGACCTGCGCGCCGTGGTCGCGACCTCGTCGCTCGATCTGGGGATCGACTGGGGCGGGGTGGACCAGGTGATCCAGGTGGGCGCGCCCAAGGGGGTCTCCCGCCTGCTGCAACGTGTCGGACGGTCGAACCATCGGATGGACGAGGCGAGCCAGGCGATTCTGCTGCCGGCCAACCGGTTCGAGGTGCTGGAATGCCAGGCGGCGATGCAGGGAGTGGCCGCGCGCGAGCTGGATGGCGACCCGCCGCGCCCGGGTGGGCTGGACGTGCTCGCACAGCACCTTCTTCTGACCGCCTGCGGCACGCCGTTCCACCCCGATGCGATGTTCGCCGAGGTGACCCGCGCCGCGCCCTACGCCACGCTGGACCGGCAGACCTTCGACGCCGTGCTGGAGTTCGTCGAGACCGGCGGCTACGCGCTGGCCAGCTACGAGCGCTACCGCAAACTGTTCCGCGACGCCGAGGGGCGCGTGCACGTGCGCCACGCCAGGATCGCGCGCCAGGCGCGCATGAACGTGGGCACCATCGTCGAGGCGCCGTTGCTGCGCGTGCGGCTCGGTGGCTTGCGCGGCCAGGCGCTGGGCGAGCTGGAGGAGATGTTCGCCAACACGCTGCGGTCCGGCGATACCTTCATGTTTGCAGGACGCCTGCTGCGTTTCGACCGCATCCACGAGACCACGCTGCTGTGCTCCGATGGCGGCACCGGCACCCCGGCGGTGCCCGCCTATGCCGGCACCAAGATGCCGCTGACCACCAACCTCGCCGCCCGCGTGCGCGCCATGCTGCACGACCCCGCCGCCTGGAGCGCCTATCCCGAGCCGGTGCGCGAGTGGCTGGAGCTGCAGCGGGACCGGAGCGACCTGCCCGGGCCCGACGATCTGCTGGTCGAGGTGTTCCCGCGTCAGGGCCGCTGGTACATGGTCGCCTACGCGTTCGAAGGCCGCAACGCGCACCAGACGCTGGGCATGCTCCTGACCAAGCGCATGGAGCGCGCGGGCATGGCGCCGCTGGGCTTCGTCGCGACCGATTACGTCATCGCCACGTGGTCGGCCAACGAGCCGGGCGACGTGGCCGAGCTTTTCGACCACGACATGCTGGGCGACGATCTGGAGGCCTGGATGGCCGAAAGCTCGATGCTGCGCCGCACGTTCCGCAACGTGGCAGTGATCGCCGGGCTGATCGAGCGCAACCAGCCGGGTGCGGAGAAGAACCGCCGGCAGGTGACCGTGAGCAGCGACCTGATCTACGACGTGCTGCGGCGCCATCAGCCGGACCACATCCTGCTGCGCGCGACGCGGGCGGACGCGGCGAGCGGCCTGACCGATCTGGGCCGCATCGCCGGCATGCTGGATCGCGCCCGCGGCCATGTGCGCGTCCGCCGGCTGGACCGCGTCTCGCCCCTGGCCGTCCCGGTGCTGCTCGATATCGGCCGGGAGAGCGTGCGCACGCAGCGCGACGAGGATGCGCTGCTGGAGGAGACGGAGGCGTTGATCGCCGAGGCCACCGCCTGACGCGCGATGGTATGGACGATCAGACTGTCATCCGGGCCGCTGCATGTCGAACCGCGCCTCCGGCCCGATGGCGCCGTAGGCGGATGGCCCGCCGGCCCGCATGACGATCCCGGCGCCGAACGTGTCGAACACGCCGTCTCGGAGCAGCGCGCGGTTGATATGCACGCCCACCACCTCGCCCACCACCAGCCAGGCATTCGCCGCCTCCCCGCGATGGCCGCGCAGGGCGAAGATGTCGGCGACCTTGCATTCGAAATGGACCGGGCTTTCGGCCACGCGCGGCGGCGCCACCAGCCGCGCCGGTATCTGGGTCAGCCCGGCCATATCGAACTCGTCCGTCCCGTAGGGGGCGGGCGCGCTGGTCGCGTTCATCGGCTCGGCGAGCGTGCGGGTGACGAGGTTCCAGACGAACTCGCCGGTCTCGCGCGCATTGCGCAGGCTGTCCTTGGCCAGGACCGAGGAGAAACCGATCAGCGGCGGATGGTAGTTCAACGCGTTGAAGAAGCTGTAGGGTGCCAGGTTGACCGATCCGTCCGCGCCGCGCGAGGAGATCCAGCCGATCGGCCGGGGAGCGACGATCGCGTTGAACGGGTCGTGCGCCAGGCCGTGACCCTGCGCGGGTTCATAGAAATGCATGTCGTCGGTCATGCGCGGCCTTAGCACGCACGCCCCGCAGTCACATCCCGGAGCCCGGTCAGTAACGGCGCAGCAGCGCGATCAGCCTTCCCTGCACCTTGACCCGGTCCGGCGGCAGCAGACGGGTTTCGTATTTCGGGTTGGCGGGCTCGAGCGCGATTGAGGCGCCGCGCTTGCGTATGCGCTTCAGCGTGACCTCCGTATCGTCGATCAGCGCCACGATGATCTGCCCCGTCTCGGCCGTCTCGCCCTTGCGGATGATGACGGTGTCGCCGTCCAGTATGCCGGCATCGATCATCGAGTCGCCGGCCACTTCCAGCGCGAAATGGTCGCCATTGCCCAGCATGGCCATCGGCACTTCGATATGCGCGCCATCGTCGCGCAGCGCCTCGATCGGCTGGCCGGCGGCGATGCGGCCGTAGAGCGGCAGTTCGACCGCGGCGACTTCATGCGCCGCGCGCACGCCCGGCAGGCGCGCGGAGAAATCGCCGCGGATGACGTTGGGCACGAAGCCTGGCGCGGGCGAAGCGGTCGGCACGGGCTTGGCGACGTCACGCCGGACCGCAGGCTTCAGGCCGGCCACGTTCTCAGGCAGGCGTGTCACCTCCAGCGCGCGCGCCCGGTGGTGATGCCGGCGCAGAAAGCCACGTTCCTCCAGTGCCGAGATCAGCCGATGGATGCCCGATTTCGACCGGAGCGACAGCGCCTCCTTCATCTCCTCGAAACTCGGGGAGACGCCGGTCTCGCGCAGGCGGGAATCGATGAAGGTGAGCAACTCGTGCTGTTTGCGGGTCAACATGACGTGAATTCCAAACTCCTCCGCCAATGAGGATGCCCGAGCGGAGTGAACAAATCGGCAACCTAGGAGAACGTTCTAATTAAGTTCCTCAGACTCCGTCAATAACCCGATGACGGATTTACCGATTCGCGTCCGCTGGCTGGCGTGGCAACCACCCTGGTAGCACAACACTTCTTTTCTGAAGAAAAGAAGCAAAAGACTTTTGTTCGGCTGTCGCGGACTCAATAATCAAAAGTTTTTTGGTCCTTTTTTTCAAAAAAGGACCGCTTCCTTTCTGTGTAATGGCAAGTACTCCACTTCCTCGCCCACCCCCAAAGCCGCCGCAAACGGCGCGCGCAGGATAAGCGCCTCGGCCGACGCCAGAACGCCGAGCATCGCTGAATCCTGCCGCGTGAACGGCGTCGCCACCCAGCCCTCCGGCGTTTGCGCCAGGCTCGCGCGCAGATGGTCGGCGCGATGGTCGTTGGCGCGCACCGGGGCGCCCAGCCTGGCGCGCAGCGTCTCGGGCGCCGTCTCCGGCAAGCCGGCCAGGCGGGCCAGGGCGGGCATCAGGAACAGCACGGCGCAGACGAAGGCGGAGACCGGGTTGCCGGGCAGCCCCAGCACCGGCATCGCACCGAGGCTGCCGAAGATCATCGGCTTGCCGGGTCGCATCGCAATCTTCCAGAAATCGAGCGCAAAACCCTGCGCGCCCAGGCCGGCCTGCACCAAATCGTGATCGCCGACGCTGGCGCCCCCCGTGGTCACCAGCAGATCCATGCCGGACGCGGCCCGCGCCCCGTCCGCCATCGCGTCCAGGCTGTCGCCGGCGATGGGCAGGATCGTGGGGGCGCACCCGGCGCCGCGGACCAGCCCGGCCAGCATGTGGGCGTTGCTGCTGACGATGCCGCCCGGGGCGATCGGCTCGCCAGGCAGGACGATCTCGTCGCCGGTGGCCAGGATCGCAACCCGCGGGGATCGGTGCACGCGCAGCCAGGCATGGTTGGCGGCGGCCGCCAGGCCGATGTCGCGCGCGCCCAGGCGTCGCCCGGCGTGCAGCACGATGTCGCCGGCCGCGAAATCCTGGCCGCGCCGGCGTATGTGCTGGCC
>CAXUNK010000055.1:0-15535 GCA_964252425.1 uncultured Acetobacteraceae bacterium | reverse complement strand
GTGCCGGCTGCACGCGCGCCCGGACGCGCGCGCCAACGTGCCATGTCCAGGCGGCGTCGCGCCGGGGCGAGCCGGTCGGCGGCGAGGAACTCCGCTACCCTGGCAGGGTAGTCGGGATGGCGGGCGCGCAGCAGTTCGAAATTGCGTCGCAGAAGCGCCTGGCCAGCGCCGCCGAACGACGCGCCGCCGAGATGGGCGACGAAGACGCCTGGCACGGCCACGTGCCGATATCCCAAGGACCGGGCACGCTCGCAGAAATCGTTTTCTTCGCCGTATCCCTGAGCGAACAGGTTGCCGTCGAGCGGGCCGGTGGCGTCCAGGCAGTCGCGCCGGATGAACATGCAGAAGCCGTGCGCGGTGGGAACGTCCACGAGCCGGCCGGCATTGGCGCGGCGCGCCAATATGGTGAGGGCGCGCGTGCCGGCCAGATCCGGCGGCGGGTTGCCGCCAGCCGGGTTTGGGAAGCTGAAGATGCTCGCCTCGTTGGAGAGTGGAGTCGTCGTGCCGATCTCGGCGGCGCTGCACGCGGCGGCACGCAAATCCTCGAGCCAGCCGGGAGCGACCAGCGTGTCGCTGTTGAGCAGTATGGCGTGGCAGCCGGCGGCCTCGGCCATCCCGGCATTGGCGGCGGCGGGGAAGCCCACGGGGCGGCGATCCGGGCGGACGAGGGTGATCTGCCCGGATTGGGCGAGTTGGTCCAGCGCTTCTGCGAGCGCCGGCTCCGGTGTCGCGTCGTCCACGGCGATGAGGCGGTGCGGCGTCGTCAGGCTGGCCAAGACGGAGTCCAGGCAGGCCAGGGTGGTGCGCAGGCCGCGATGGATCGGGACGATGACCGCGACGGGCAGGTCGTTTTGGGGGTCAAAGACGGGGTGTGCCGGCGTGGCTGGACCAGGCGCCTGGGCGGGGCTGGCCGGCACCGGGCTGCCGAACAGGTGGTTCCCGTCGGACCCCAGGATCTGGATGCGGCAGGCGGGATCGGCAGTGACCCGGAACCCGCGTGGGCGGGCGAGCGGCCGGTCGCCGACGACTGCAAGGGGTTCGCTGGCGACCAAGCTGTGTGCGGCGCCGTCATCCCCGATCAGCACGTGCAGCTCGGGGTCGATCTCGGGGTTGGCCGGGAACCAGGCCCAGCCGCTGGCACCGGTCTGGTCTCGCGTGACGATGCCTTCCAGGCGCCGGATCGTGTCGACCTCGACCGGGCTGCCGAGCAAAGGCTGTTCGGCGTAGGCGACCGTCAAACGATGCGCGCCCGCCGGGGGACACCAGTGCTGACGCTGCTCGCGGAAGGCCGCCGTTACATCCACCCCGTCCAGGGTGACGGCTAGCTGGTTGTCCGGTGCTTCGGCGCGCAGTGTCGTGTCGCTGCGCAGACCGCACCAGCCTGGCAGCCCTGATGTGGCGGCGATCTGCTCGCAGAGTGCGTCGGCGTCATCCTGGATGCAGTGGGCGGAGAGGGCGCGGTGCATGGCTGATCGGGCGAGCTCGATCTGGCCGGCGTGGAACTCGGCGCTGGCCAGACCGGTCCAGCACTCGCGCGAGTCGTAGCGGTGCGCCATACGGCCGAAGAGATCGGCCGCGCCGGTGAGGTCCCCGGTCTGTAGACGCAGGGTGGCCAGGGCGAAGGCCAGGTTCTGGTCGGAGGGGGCGAGACGATGCGCACGGCCGAGCCAGGCTAGGGCGCCCGCCAGGTCGCCCTCGGCGGCACACGCCTCACCTGTGTCCCAGGCCGCACGCGCCCTGGCCAGGGCAGCATCCATGTCCAGCGTGACCGGCTCACGCTCCGGCCGGGGATAGGCCGGCACGTCGCGTCTAAACCGGGTCAGACCTGCGCGATCCTGGCGTTGTGGTTCCGGCGCGCCTGGCAGCGGCGGTGAACGCACGACCATTCGCGTCTGACGCAGGATGGGAGCGCGGGGGTCGGTGCGGCGTGCCGGTTCAGTGGGTGGCCTGGCTGAGCAGCACCGGTTCCTCGTCATCCGACAGACGGTCGAGGTCGTAACGCGCCTCGCCGATGCCGGCCGCCTGGGCTCGTTCCAGCCAGAGACGAGCCTCGCGAACGTCCCGGTCGCCGCCCAGGCCACGAGCCAGGAAGCGTCCAAGCATCATCTGAGCATGATGGTGGCCCTTTTCGGCCGCCATGCGGTACCAGTGTCTTGCCTCTTCCCGGTCCTCGGCCACGTCATGGCCGCCGCCCAGCATGGCGCCGACCGCGAAAATCGCACCGACATGGCCCCGCTCCGCCGCGTGGCGGAACAGGCGCAGCGCTTCCGCATGGTCCTTGGACCCCCCGGTGCCGTTGAGGAACATTTCGGCCAAGGCCACTTCGGCATCGAGCATGCCGGATGTGGCGGCACGCTCGATCCAGACGCGGCCTTCGACCGGGTCCGCCTCGATACCACGACCTTCGGCCAGCATGCGCCCATACCAGTATTGTGCGTTGACCACGCCATCGGCGGCGCGCCGCAACCACAGCACAGCCCTGCGGTCATCCCGCTCGACACCCACGCCTTCGGCCAGGCACACGCCCAGATTGAAGGCCGCAACCAGATCGCCGGAGCCTGCGGCAGCCTCGAACAACTCGCGGGTGCGCTGGCCATCCTCCTCCGTGCCGTTGCCCGACAGCAGCAGGTTGGCCAGATCGGCCTGGGCCTGACGGTCGCCGCCCTCCGCCGCGCGACGGAACCACCGTCCTGCTTCCTCCGGATCGCGATGCACGCCGGCACCGGTGAGGAAAAGCAGGCCGAGGGCACGCGCGGCGGCAGGATGGCCCGCTTCGGCCGCCCGGTTGTACCAGATGGCCGCCTCGGCGTAGTTCGGCGGCAGGTCGCCGCCACGCGCGTAGATGTCGCCGACCAGGGCGGCCGCCTCCCGGTCGCCGGAATTTGCGGCCCGTCGCAGCCACGACTCTCCATCGACCGGGTTGCGCGGTACGCCGCGCCCCTCCAGCAATGCCAGCCCCCATCTCGCCTGGCCACTTCTGACGTTCTTCTCGGCAGCCTGCCGATAGTACTTGCCTGCCTCCTCCAGGCTCGCCGGCATGCCCGCGCCACGCTCGTGCATGACGCCGAGCAAATAGAGCGCGGTCGGCAGACCGGCATCGGCCGCTTTCTTCAGCGTGACAGCGGCGGCCGCATGGGTATCGTAGTCGTGGGCGCCGCGCAGCATCGACAGGCCACGGCCGAGATAGCCTTGCGCACAGTTCGCCGCGGCTGAGCGGTCGTACCACTGATCGGCTTCGGCGAGGTCGCGTATGTCCTCGGGTCCCGACGTCAGGATATAGCCGAGTAGGGCTTGAGCCTCAGGAGAGCCGCCTTCCGCCCCGCGACGCGCCCACTTCAACGCCTCAGGGAAGTCGGGCTCATCGGCGCCCCCTGCGGTCGCCGGGCGGTTAAACAAGGCGCTGCCGGGCGAGGATTTTACGCCGCGGCCGGCCAGGCCGTAGAGAAAGAGGGTGGCAAGCAGGGTTTGTGCTTCGACCCAGCCGGCCTGCGCCGCACGCTCCAGCCAGGCCGCGCCATCACGGCGGCTGACCGGAACCCCGGTGCCCTTGAGGTAGCATCGGCCGACCCAGAATTGGGCTTCCGGCAACCCGGCACTTGCCGCCCGGCTGAACAGGGGGAAGGCGCGCCGGTGCTGGCCGGCTTCATCGAGTTGGATGCCACGTTTCAACGCCGCGGCCGGTGAGCCTGCTGAGACGATCCGGTCAATTAGCGTCAGCATCGGCAAGCTAGGTCCTGCACTTTTCGATGGGTGGGCAGCTACCCATTAAAACCCATAAAAGTATCGATGTTGTAAAGACCTGCATCGCTCGACCCGGCCTGAATGTCACGACCGGATCGAGAGTTTTGGGCTAAATCAGGTCGGCTCGCGCATGCCTTCCTGCAGAATGGGCAGCATGCGCTCGATCAGGTACTCCCAAATCGTGCGATCGCCGACCTTGATGTCCGCCTCTACGGGCATGCCCGGCACGATGTGCGCCTCCTTCGGCAGATGCCGAAGCGCCAGACGGTCCATGCTGACTCGCACGTCGAAGAAATACGGGCTGGTTGGCTGCTGCCCGGTGAACACGGAGTCCGACGTGTTGCCGGCGCTTGTGGCGGTATTTCCGGTCACGCCACTGCCGGTCAGGAAGCTGTCCGCGCTGACCAGTCGAACCGATCCCTCCCCCGAGCCGAAGCGCGAGAACGGGTAGGCAGCAAACTTGATCTGAGCCGGCTGACCGTTTTCCAGGAAGCCGGCGGCATCGCCGGTGACCTGGCCATCGATCTCCAAGGGGGCGTTCAGCGGAACCAGGGTGAAGAATGTCTGGCCGCTTTGCAGAACAGAGCCGACCGAGGCGGGTGCCACGGACAGAACCGTCGCGTCCTGTTCGGCACGCAGATCGATCAGCTTACCGCTGAGGGACGCATGTTCCAACTGGTCACGGTAGCTGGCCAGCTGAACACTGTCCGACGTGATCGTCTGCGATATGTCGGCGAACCATTGCTGATTGTAGTTGTCGAGCTGGCCGCGCAGGGCGGCGACCGTTTGACGTGCGTTCTCCGCCTGCTGCACGCTGGCCAGCACCTGACGCTCGGACTCGAGCCTCTGGTTGATTGCCGCCAGAGTGTCCAGGCGGCTGCCGACCTGATCGTGCTCGAGTTGGGTGCGTATCCGCTCCACATCGACATTCACGCCGGTCTCCTTGGCGTACTGGTGGATATCCGCATCCGCCTGTGCCGCGAGCGCCAACTGTGCGTTGATCTGACCTTGATAGTAGCGCAACTCCGCCTCACGCGCCGAGGCGCGCTGGGAGAAGATGCCTTCCTGGACCAGCGCACCCGGGCTGAGTTTGGTCGGGTGATAGGGAAGCTGCCGGTTTTCCGACGTCAGCCGATCGATCTCCGTCTGGTAGCGATCCACCTGGTCCTGTGCTGCGCTCAGATCGGCCGTGGTCAAAGTGGGGTCGAGCTGCGCCAGCAATTGCCCCTTTCGAACGATGTCGCCGGCGGACACCGCGATGGTCTTGACGATGGACGTGTTGAGCGGTTGGACGACCACCTCCGGCGTGAGCGAGACCACTTTACCCGTGGCGACGATGGTCCGATCGACCGTCATCACGCCGAACAGGATGAAGATGATGCCGACCATCAAGCCGAACAGCAGAATGGTGTTGCGGGCGGCGCGCTTGGCAGGAACGGCCGACAGTGCCAGCGAGGGCGAGTAGAACTCCATCAGCTCGGAAGGCGTGTCGTCCTTCACACGGCGCACCCGGCCGGAGAACAGGCCGGCCCTCGATGGTGGCGTCTCCTTGGTCGGGTTGGGCGTGGGGGTTGTGGTGACGGACATGGCTTACTCTCCCTGCGCCAGGGCAGCGGCCGCGCGGACCGGATCGATGTGGCGGTTCTGCTGGTTCCACAGCGTGCGATAGACGGCGCAGCGATCAAGCAGCACGTCGTGCGGTGCGATGTCCACGACGGCACCGCGGTCAAGAACCATGATCAGGTCGCAATTGACCAGGCTGGACAGTCGGTGGGACACGATCACCATCGTGCGCCCTTTGCCGATCCGCGTCAGGTTTCCGTTGACCAATGCCTCGCTCTCAGGATCGAGCGCGCTGGTCGCCTCATCGAGGATCATGATGCGCGGGTTGGTGATGAGCGCGCGCGCGATCGCCAGGCGCTGACGCTGGCCACCCGAGATGTTGGCCGAGCCCTCCTCGATCCACGTGTCGTAGCCCTGCGGCATGCGCTCGATGAACTCTTCTGCGCCTGCCAGCCGGGCGGCACGCACGGCGTCCTCCAGCGTCAGTCCGGCGCGGCCAGCGGTGATGTTGTCCCTCACCGTACCGCGGAACAGGAAGTTGTCCTGAAGCACCACGCCGAAACTGCGCCGAAGATGCGACAGGTTGATCTCGCGCAACTCGGTGCCGTCGATCCGGACGGCGCCAGAATATTCGCGGTTGATACCCTGGAGCAGCCGGGTGATGGTCGATTTACCCGAGCCGGACCGGCCGACCAGGCCCAGCATCGTGCCAGGCGGGACAGAGAAACTGATCTTGTTCAGTGCCGGACGCTGGCCGAGCGGATAGGTGAAAGTCACCTCCTCGAACGTGACCTGCCCTTCGAACAGCGGCCTCATGCCGTCCGTCTGCGCCCGCGTCTCGGTCGGGTTGTTCAGCACCTTGGCGATCTGGCCGACCGCGGTTCGCACCTCGTGGAAGTCTTCCAGCAGCTTGGCGAAGCCCACCAGCGGCGAAGCGACGCGGCTGGACAGGATCATGAAGGCGATCAGGCCGCCCTTGTCGATCGTGGTGTCGTTCTGCAGGGCGAGATAGGCGCCGAACAGGACCACGCCACGCGACATGAAGGTCTGCAACGGGTCGATCAGCGTCTGCGGCCAGTTGCCGAGACGGCCAGCCGCCAGCCGCCAGCGACCGGCATCGGCCACGCGCTCATCCCACATCGTCTTCTGCTGCGGCTCCAGCGCGAGCGACTTGACGGTGCGTATGCCGTACACCGTCTCGCTCATCACCGCGCCCTTCTTGTGCTCGGCCTGGATGGCCAGCGCGATCAGGCGCCCGACCGGACGCAGGAACACCATGATGATCAGCGCGATCATGCCGGCGACCGCGATCGATACCCAGGCCAGCGTCGGTTCCATGTAGAACATGAACGGCAGCATGATCGCCAGCGTGATCAGGTCGAGGAACGTGTAGAGCAGTTTGCCGGTCAGGAACTCGCGAACCTTATAGACTTCGCGCAGCCGCGAGATCGTCTCGCCCGCCTGACTGCGTTCGAAGAAGTCGAGCGGAAGAGACAGCAATCGCCCGAACACATGCAGGTTCAACCGAACGTCCAGCCGCGTGGACAACACGAGCACGAGTTCGCGCCGGGCCCAGCCGATCAGCATTTCGAAGAACATCAGCACCGCCATGATGCTGACCAGCAGGTAGAAGGTCGAAAGGCTGTTATATTCGAGTACCCTGTCGATCACCGCCATCACCATCAGGGCGGGGATGATCTGCAGGGCGGACAGGGTGACCGACGCGAAGCCGACCTGGGTGAGGAACCGCTTCTCCTCCACGACCCGGCCGAAAATCCAGGACAGGGTGAACGGCGCCTCGCCTTCGCCCTGTCCGTAGGGACGCTTGACCAGCACCACCTCGCCACCCCAGGCCTGCTCGAGCCGAAGGCGGTCAACGGCCACGGGAGGTTCGGAATCGCGGGCGGCGGGGCTCTTCAGCCAGACGATGTCGCGGCCGGGATCGGCGCCCACCACCAGGCCGGCCGTGCCGTCCTTGAGCAGAAGCACCACGGGTGCGGCTTCCTTGAAGCGGAACAGGTTCCGCCAGACGAGGCGCAGCGCCCGAGCGCTCAGCCCCTGGTCGCGCAGCCATCGGACGAGCGAGGCCGGAGACGGGTATTTTTCCCCGAGCGGGCCGCGATAATCGCCCATGTCGAGGTCCACGCCGTGGAACCTGGCCGCCGCTACCACGGCGCGCAGCCGCAGCTCGGTGGGCGTCAGGGCTTCTGCGGCGATGTCGGACTCGATCTGCAATTGCTCAGGGGTATCTGACACGTATGATCCCTTCGGAATGTAAGGCCCAACCGGCTCAAAAACCGCGGTGCTTGGTGCGCTCGGACCGCCCATACCACGGAGTTCCTTCATAATGGCATAATTTTTGGCCACCCTGCCTGGTCTGTGATGCATGTCACGTCCAAGCTTCGTGCCTGTCCGGGAGGCGCCGCGTGCAGATCGAGTCCATGACCCCACACGACGTGGCTGAAGTCCAATCCATCTACGCCCACCACGTGCTCCACGGCACCGGCACCTTCGAGGAGCTGCCACCCTCCATCGAACAGATGAGCGCGCGCTACCTGGCCGGAACGCAGGGCGGCAGCCCCTGGGTGGTGGCCCGCGACCCGACGGGCGTGCTCGGCTTCGGCTATTACGGTCCGTTCAGGCATCGCAGCGCCTATGACTGGACTGTCGAGGACAGCGTCTATGTCCGCGAAGATGTGCGCGGCCAGGGCGTCGGCAAGGCGATCGTGGCCGAACTCCTGGCTTTGGCCGAACGGCGCGGCCTGCGTCAGATGCTGGCGCTGATCGGCGACTCCGACAATATCGGCTCGATCGGGATGCATGCGAGCCTGGGGTTCACCCGTGCGGGGGTCATGCGGGCCTGCGGCGTCAAGTTCGGACGCTGGCTCGATGTGGTCATCATGCAGCGTTCCCTGGGGTCGGGGGATCAGGACGTGCCGCGTCGGGCGCCGGACTGAGCCGGAAGCAGGCGCTGGCCACCGGGTCGTGCGACAGGGCATGCGCCAGCTCGGCCCGGCCTGCCTCGGTCGGCACAAGGGCCACGACCCGCTCGAAGAAGGGCGCCCTGCCCCGCGCACGCTCGTGCAGCAGGGCCGCCAACGCCAGGCCGGCGGGGGTGCGCGGCGCGCAGCAGGAGCAGCCCGGCGCATGCCGCCCTGAAGCGGGCGTGAACCCGGCAGCGGCCTGCGGATGGCCGCCTTCGGCCAGCAGCACGTCCCGCGCCCGCAGCTGATCGGGCATGCCGAGCACGACCGGTATGCGTTGGTCGAGCGTATCTGTCATGCGTTGCGGCCCACAGCCCCCATATCGGTCGGCGACGCCCCCAATTCCATGACCTCGCGAGGCACGAAGCGTGACACGACCCCACCTCCTCGATGCCCTGCGCGACCAGGTGCTGTTGTGCGACGGCGGCACAGGAAGCCGCGTGCAGGCGATGGATCTGGACACCGAGCGGGACTATTGGGGCCAGGAGAACTGCACGGACGTGCTGAACCTCTCGCGCCCCGACCTGGTGCGCGAGATCGCCCGCGGCTACTTCGCGGCCGGGGCCGATATGGTGGAGACCAACACCTTCGGCGCCTCGCCGATCACGCTGGGCGAGTTCGGCCTGGCCGGCCGCGCCCGGGAGATCAACCGCGTGGCGGCCGGCCTGGCCCGCGAGGCGGCGGACGAGTTCACCGATGGGCGCCACCGATGGGTGCTGGGCGGCGTGGGGCCCGGGACCAAGCTGCCCTCGCTCGGCAACATCGACTATGACACGCTGGAGGCGGGACTGGCCGAGCAGTGCCGCGGGCTGGTGGACGGCGGCGTTGACGCTTTCCTCATAGAAACCTGTCAGGACACGCTGCAGATCAAGGCGGCGGTCAACGGCGCCAAGATCGCGCGCGCGGAGGCCGGGCGGGACACGCCGATCTTCGTCCAGGTCACGGTGGAGACGACCGGCACGCTGCTGGTGGGGCCAGATATCGCGGCGGCTGCCACCATCGTTCACGCGCTGGACGTGCCGTTGATCGGGCTGAACTGCGCCACCGGGCCGCAGGAGATGGCCGAGCACGTGCGCTGGCTGGCGGCGAACTGGCCGGGGCTGCTGAGCGTGCAGCCCAATGCCGGGCTGCCCGAGCTGGTCGATGGACAGACCCGCTACCCGCTCGGGGCGGACGCCATGGCCAGCTGGATGGAACGGTTCGTCGAGGAGGACGGGCTGAACCTGATCGGCGGCTGCTGCGGGACGGACACGCCCCACATCCAGGCGCTGGACGCCATGTTGCGCCGGCGTGCGGGCGCGGGCCGCCGCCCTGCCCCGGTGGCGCGCAGCGCGGTGTGGGTGCCGAGCGTCGCCAGCCTGTACAGCGCGACGCCGCTGCGCCAGGACAACAGCTTCTTCTCCATCGGCGAGCGCTGCAACGCCAACGGCTCGAAGAAATGGCGCGAGTTGCAGGAGGCGGGCGATTGGGACGGGTGCGTCTCCGTCGGCCGCGAACAGACGGCGGAGGGGTCGAACTCGCTCGACATCTGCACCGCCTTTGTCGGGCGCGACGAGCGGGCCGAGATGGATGAGGTGGTCCGCCGGTTCACCAACTCGGTCAACGTGCCGCTGGTCATCGACAGCACCGAGACGCCGGTGATCGAGAGCGCGCTCAAGCTGCATGGCGGCAAGCCGATCATCAACTCGATCAACTTCGAGGATGGCGAGGGTGCGGCGACCGACCGCCTGAGGCTCGCGAGACGGTTCGGGGCGGCGGTCATTGCGCTGACCATCGACGAGACCGGCATGGCCAAGACGCCGGAGGCTAAGCTCGCGATCGCCGAGCGGCTGGTCGCGTTTGCCTGCGGGCGTTTCGGGTTGCCGCAGAGCGATCTGCTGATCGACCCGCTGACCTTCACGATCGCCACCGGCAATGAGGACGACCGCAAGCTGGCGGAGTGGACGCTGGAGGGCATACGGAAGATCCGGCAGAAATTCCCCGACATCCAGATCATCCTGGGGCTGTCCAATGTCAGCTTCGGCCTGAACCCCGCCGCGCGCGCCGTGCTGAACAGCGTGTTCCTCGATCATGCTGTGCGCGCCGGCATGACGGGGGCCATCGTGCATGTCAGCAAGATCAGGCCGCTGCACCTGATCGCGCCCGAGGAGGTGCAGGTGGCCGAGGACCTGATCTTCGATCGCCGGCGCGAGGGGTACGATCCCTTGCAGCGCCTGCTGGAGATGTTCGCCGATCGCAAGCTGGCCGAGACGGCCAAGCGTGCGAAGGCCGACACCGTGGAGGGTCGCCTGCGCGACCGGATCGTGGATGGCGACCGCAAGGGGTTGGAGGCGGAGCTGGACGATGCGCTGCGCACGCACGAGCCGCTGGCCATCATCAACGACGTGCTGCTGGGCGGCATGAAGATCGTGGGCGACCTGTTCGGCGCGGGCAAGATGCAACTGCCCTTCGTGCTGCAGAGTGCCGAGACGATGAAAGCGGCCGTGGCTTACCTGGAGCCGATGATGACGCGCGTGGCTGGGCAGGAGAAGGGGACCATCGTGCTGGCCACCGTGAAGGGGGACGTGCATGATATCGGCAAGAACCTTGTCGATATCATCCTGACCAATAACGGCTACCGGGTGGTCAATCTCGGGATCAAGGTGAAGCTCGCCGATATGGTGGACGCCGCGCGCGCGAATCACGCGCATGCGATCGGGATGAGCGGGCTGCTGGTGAAGTCCACGGTCATCATGCGCGAGAACCTGGAGGAGATGAGCCGCCAGGGTCTGGAGATCCCCGTGCTGCTGGGCGGGGCGGCGCTGACCCGCAACTATGTCGAGGATGAGTGCGTGGCCGCCTATGCGTGCGGGCGCGTGGCCTATGCGCGCGATGCGTTCGACGGGCTGCATCTGATGGACCGCGTGACCGGCAACGGGTTCGACGACTACCTGTCGGCCCTGCAGGCCAAGCGCAGCGGGCGGGCGCGCAACACGAAGCGCAGCCTCGGTAAAGCCGATGAGCGGGCCTGGCGGCCGGTCGATGTGGCCGCCGTGCAGGCGCGCCGTCGCCGGCTGACGTCGGACACGCCGGTGGCACAGCCGCCGTTCTGGGGCGCGCGCGTGATCGAGGCGCCGGCCAAGGCGGTGGTGCCGTTCCTCAACGAGCGCAGCCTGTATCAATTCCAGTGGGGGTTCAGGAAGCAGGGCAAGAACCTGGACGATTTCCTGGGGTGGGCCAAGCAGGAGCTGCGGCCGATCATGAAGCGCATGCTGGCGACCTGCGAGTCGGAAAACATCCTGCGTCCGCAGGCGATCTACGGCTATTGGAAGGCGGCCGGACAGGGCAACGACCTGCTGCTGTTCGAGCGGGATGGGGCAACGGAGGTGGCCCGCTTCACCCTGCCCCGTCAGCCGCGGGAGGATGGGGATTGCATCGCCGATTTCTTCCGCGACGTGGATGAGGCCGAGCGGGACGTGATCGGGCTGCAGGTGGTCACCGTCGGCCAGCGCGCGTCCGACACGGCGCGGCTGTGGTTCGAGGACAATCGTTACCAGGACTATCTCTATCTGCACGGGCTCTCGGTCGAGATGGCCGAGGCGATGGCGGAGTACGTGCACAAGCGCATACGCGCCGAACTCGGGTTCGCCGGCGAGGACGATCGCGACATGGAGCGCATGCTGGCGCAGGGGTATCGCGGGTCGCGCTACTCCTTCGGCTATCCGGCGTGCCCGCGGGTCGAGGATCAGGAGATGATCCTGAGGCTGCTGGATGCGGAGCGGATCGGGGTGTCGCTGTCTGACGAGCACCAGCTGCACCCCGAGCAGAGCACGAGCGCGATCGTGGTGGTCAATCCGGCGGCGAAGTATTTTTCCGTGTGAGCCGGGGGCGGCCTGCGCTCAGCGCGCGGGCGGCGGGGTGGCGCGGGTTGGAGGGGCAAGTCGGGTGAGTCGAGGGCCGGGCTCTGCGGTGCGCGCGGCGGCAAGACGCAATGGTAGATCGATGCCAGATTACCGGCGAAATCGCGTTGAAGGCGGAACGTATTTCTTCACCCTCGCTTGGCCGATCGGTGCAGCGACCTGTTGGTCAGGCAAGTTGCTTCCTTATGCGCTTCTGTCTCACGCGCCCGCGCGCTGCATCCGTTCAGCATCGACGCGTGGGTTGTGCTGCCTGAGCACCTTCATCCAATCTGGACGTGGCCGGAGGGCGACGCTGATTTCTCGACGAGATTGACCGTCATCAAGCGCGGTTTCTCAGCGCGAATCGCGCGACGTGAGAGTCATTCTGCCTCCAGGATTGCCAAAGGGGAGCGTGGAATTTGGCAGCGGCGGTTTTGGGAACACACGTCCGCCATGAGGCGGATTTGGCGCGCCACGTGGATGATGTCCATTTCAACCCGGTCAAGCACGGACGTGTCAGCAACGCTTGCATTGGCCGTTCTCATCTTTTCGGTGCGCGGTTGCCCGTGGGGATGACCCGACCGGTTGGGGAGGTGGAGAGAAGGGCATTGGGGAGTTCGGTGAAGGACCGGAGGCGTGAAGCCGTGGGGAATTGTGGGGTGCGGAAGAGCACCCGACCCTACGCTCGCTCAAGACGCGTCGGCGCGTGATAGCGCAATGCGTCGACCAGTATGGCAAACGCCGGCGATGGCTGCCGCCTGCTTGGGTAATACAAATGGTGCCCTGGAAAGGCCGGGCAGAACTGCGCCAGAACCTGCACGAGCTGGCCGTTCGCGAGGTATGGCTTCACCTGGTCCTCTGCCAGATAAGCGAGGCCAAATCCGGCCAGGGCCGCAGACAACATCAGGCCGATGCTGTTGAAAATCAGCTGCCCTTCGACACGCACGCGAACGTCACGCCCATCTCTTTCGAACTCCCAGGCATAGAGCCCGCCACGGGTCGGCAGGCGAAGATTGATGCAGGGGTAGTCGGTGAGGTCCTGGGGCGCCGTGGGCTTCGCGCGGCCGGCAAAAAATGCAGGCGAGCCCACGACGATCATGCGAATATCTGGGCCGATCGGCACCGCGATCATGTCCTTGTCCACGATGTCGCCCGCGCGCACGCCGGCGTCGCATCGTTCGGCGACGATATCGATCAGGCCGTTATCGACGGCGATTTCCACGCCGATGCCGGGATAGCGGGGCAACAGCTTCTGCAAGGCCGGCCAGAGGACCATGGACGCGGCATGTTCATCGGCCGAAATCCGCACCAATCCGGCGGGAATGCCGGCTGCGCCGCGCACTGAAGCCAAAGCGGCGCGAACGTCTTCGATGCGCGGGGCGATGATCTTGCACAGACGCTCGCCGGCCTCGGTCGGCGACACGCTGCGGGTGGTGCGGGTCAGCAGCCGCACTCCGAGCCGGGCTTCAAGGCCGCGCACCGTCTGGCTCAGGGCCGACTGCGACACGCCAAGCTGGGCCGCGGCGCGGGTGAAGCTCCGTTCCCTGGCGACGGCGAGGAACGCCGCGAGGTCGTTCAGGGTCTCCTCGGGCATTCAGTAGCCAGCCTTATGGGTTCATGCGCTTTCTAGCGGCTAATCGAGGGTGGGCCCAGCCACTACCTCTCTGGCAGCGAAGGCGCTGACCATGGAGGATGGAATGGACATCAAGCGAAGCGGCACTGAACCCTCGGGCAAAGGGCCGCCAGACTGGTTTACAGGCACGGTGCGCATCGATCCACTGTTCGGGCCGGATCCGGCGCGCGTCGGCGGTGCCCTGGTCACATTCGAGCCGGGGGCACGCACGGCCTGGCACACGCACCCGCTCGGCCAGACGCTCGTCATCACCAGTGGGCGCGGCTGGGTTCAGTGCGAGGGCGGTCCGGTCGCGAGCGTATGTCCTGGCGACGTCGTGTGGTTTCCGCCCGGCGAAAAGCATTGGCATGGCGCAACGGCGACGACGGCGATGAGCCACATGGCCATCCAGGAAAAGCTCGAAGGCAAGGTCGTCGATTGGCTTGAGCCTGTTGCGGACGATCAATACGGCGCCGGCGTCACGGCGTGACACATCCTGTTCAGGCATTTCGACAAACTTTCACGACCAAGGACACCGAGATGAATCCGACATATGATTTCAAGGGACAGGTTGCCCTGGTTACCGGTGCTGGCTCCGGCATCGGCTTGGCGACGGCCAGGGCGTTCGCGCAGTCCGGCGCTGCCGTCGTGCTCGTCGGCGACAGGGAGCAGCCGGTCAGGGCGGCCGCGCAACAGATTGCCGATGCTGGGCACGAGGCGCTTGCCATCGTCTGCGACGTGGCCGATGAGGCACAAGCGGCTTCGGCGGTCCGGCAGGCAGTGTCCAGATTCGGCCGGCTCGACATGGCCTACAACAATGCCGGCATACTGGGGCCGATATGCCCGATGATGGAGGAGACGGCGGCGGGCTTTGATGCGGTCAACGCAACGAATCTGCGCGGCGTCTGGACATTCATGAAGCACGAGCTTTTGCAGATGACCGCGCAGGGAAGCGGCGCCATCGTCAATTGCTCGTCTCTAGGCGGCCTTGTCGGGCTTCCGGGCCGGGCGGCGTATCATGCGACCAAGCATGGCGTTATCGGCCTGACCAAAAGTGCCGCGCTGGATTGCGCCGCGGCGGGCATCAGGGTCAACGCGGTCTGTCCAGGCTGCATTGAAACACCGATGGGCGATGGGATCGATCCGGGCGCTATGCAGGAGTTTCTCAAGCAACAGCCTATTGGCCGGATGGGCCGTGCGGAGGAGGTAGCGGCAGCCGTTCTGTGGCTGTGCAGCCCCGGCGCGAGCATGGTGCTTGGTGTCGCCTTGCCGGTCGATGGCGGATTCGTGGCACATTGACCTTCGGAGAAACGAAGGCTCGCGTCGGCGTCAAGCCACAAAAGGAGTTTTTTGGAGGCACGCGTTCCGGTTGCGGTCGTTCACAGCCATGAACTCCACGTCCGTTTGCCATGTCGAGCGTCTGAGACCGGACCGTCCGCTCTCCACCCAACCCGGTCATTACCGCTGCGGAGATCAATTTGCGAGCGGCGGGCGTGAGCGTGTGCGTTGATGGGTGGCGTTTTAGGCGGGGCGGGTCTTGGGATTGCGTGCGAGCATTTACTGGGTGGGTGATTGTGGCCGGCGTCACGCTTAGGGAAGGTCGGGACCTCGCCCGCGCTCTAATGAATGGGGGTCTGGGGTTCCCAACCCCAGCGGGGTCCCGGGGCCGCGCCCCGGGCCGTCGCTCCGCGCCCCTACTTCGCCGCCCAAGCAGCCACCCCCTCGGCCGGCGTGTGCGTGGGCGCCCGGGTGGCGGG
>CAXUNK010000054.1:0-15624 GCA_964252425.1 uncultured Acetobacteraceae bacterium | reverse complement strand
ACCGGCTCGATCATGCCTCCACCCTGTCGGCGGCCACGCCGCGCCGGCGCACCACCGCGTCACGCCCGCCATCGTCGAGCTCCGACCAATCCTCCCGCAGCGCGCGGCAGCCCTGGTTGGTGGCAAACAGCACGACGGGGCGGCCCAGCGCGGCTGCTGCCGACGCCATCATGAACGCGGTGTGCGCACGCTCATGCGTGCCGGACACCAGCATGATGCCGAGCGTGTTTGAAGAGTGATTAACCGTCGAGGACACCTGCAAACTCCTTCATGCCAACGCCCGTGGCGGGCAAATGGCCGCAGCGTCAAGCCCCGACCCGCCGCAGGCCGTGCCGGCTGGGTCGGCCGGCAGGCGCAATACGCGGAACCGCACCGCAAGCGCGTCCCAGATCAGCAACCGCCCCGCCAGGCTGTCGCCCAGGCCCAGTATCTCCTTCAACACCTCGGTGGCGGCCAGCGTGCCCATCACGCCGGTGATCGGGCCCAGCACGCCGGTCTCGGCGCAGTTGGGCGCGCTGCCGGGCGGCGGCGGGCTCGGGTTGAAGCACCGGTAGCAGGGCAGGGGAGCGCCGGCCGAGTCCAGGCCTGGCCGAAACGTGGACAACTGACCCTCGAACCGCAGCACCGCGGCCGATACCAGCGTCTTCCCGGCCGCCCAGCACGCATCGGCCAGCGCGAACCGCGCGGCGAAATTATCCGTGCCGTCGCACACGAAATCGTACGGCGCGATCAGCGCCGCCGCATTCTCCGCATCGACCCGCACCTCATGCGGCACCACCTCGACCAGCGGGTTGATCTGCGACATCGCGAACGCGGCCGAGGCGGCTTTCGGGTGGCCCACCCGGCGCGTGGTATGCGCCACCTGACGCTGCAGGTTCGACAGATCGACCGAGTCGAGGTCGGCGATGCCGATCGTGCCGACCCCAGCCGCGGCCAGATAGAGCGCCAGCGGCGAGCCGAGCCCGCCCGCGCCCACGATCAGCACGCGCGCGGCGCGCAACCGCGCCTGGCCCGCGCCGCCCACCTCATCGAGCAGGATGTGGCGCGCGTAGCGGGAGATCTCGTGGTCGGAAAACTCCGGGTCAGTCATCTTCTGTCAGCCATTCGTCGACAGAGGTCGGATGCCGGTTCATGCACGCCAGGGTAGGGTGCCGTGCGGAACGCGGCAAATGACGGAGTTTTCAACGGTGCGATCGGACGGCGCGTTGGTCCTGCTTTCGGGCGGCCAGGATTCGACCACCTGCCTGGCCTGGGCGCTGGACCGCTACGCCCGTGTCGAAACCCTGGGCTTCTTCTACGGCCAGCGCCACGCGGTCGAGCTCGAGTGCCGAGAGGCCATCCGCGACGCCCTGGCCGATCGCGGCTGCGGGCCGGGTCCGGACCACCTGCTCGACATCGCCGCACCCATGGCCGCCCTTGGCGGCACGGCGATGACCCAGAACGTGGCCATCGCCATGACCGAGGAGGGGCTGCCCAACACCTTCGTGCCGGGCCGCAACCTGCTGTTCCTCACCTATGCCGCCGCGCTCGCCTACCGGCGCGGGCTGCGCACGATCGTGGGCGGCATGTGCGAGACGGATTACTCCGGTTACCCCGATTGCCGCGACGACACGGTCAAGGCGATGCAGGTCGCGTTGAACCTCGGCCTGCAGCGCCGCCTGGTCATCGAGACGCCGCTGATGTGGCTGGACAAGGCCGCGACCTGGGCGCTGGCCGCGTCTCTGGGGATCGACCGGCTCGTCGTCGAGCACACCCACACCTGCTACCTGGGCGACCGCACGCATCGCCACGACTGGGGCTACGGATGCGGCGCCTGCCCAGCTTGCGAACTCCGCGCGTCCGGGTTCCACGCCTGGCGGGCAGGGTCCAACGCTACCTGACGCTTGCCCGCACCAGCGTGCGGATGATCCGCGTGCCTGCCCGCCACGTGCCGCGCCAGTTGCCCGCGACCTTCGACTGGCCGGCAACCCGCACGTGATACGGCAACGCCACCTCGCGCACCCGCAAACCGGCGCGCGGCGCCTTGATCTGCATCTCCAAATTCCAGCCATACGTCATCTCGCGCATGTCGAGCCGCAGCAGGTCTGCGGTGCGTATGGCGCGCAACGCGCACATGTCGGTGTAGCGCGTGCCGGTCAGCAGACCGACAGCCGCGCCCACGGCATAGCCGGCGAACACCTGGTGGGCGCCCATGCTGCCGGGCGCGCGTCCGGAGCGGGCGCGGGTGGCCAGCACGAAATCGGCCGATCCGTCGGCCACCGGGCCGGTGATCCGGCCCGCCTGTTCCACCGCATCGGCCCCGTCGCCATCCATGAACAGCAGGATCTCCGCCCCCAGCGAGCGCGCGTGCTCGGCGCCGGTCAGGCAGGCGCGCCCGTAACCCCGCCGCGTCTCGTGCAGCACCACCGCGCCATGCGCGCGCGCCTCCTCCACCGTCTGGTCGGTGCTGCCGCCATCGACCACGATCGCCACATCCGCGCCCGCACCCAGCCGGGCGAGCGTGGGGCCGATCGCGCCCTGCTCGTTCAACACGGGAATGATCGCGGCGATGCGTTGCGTGGTCATGCGAGCGCCCCCGTCACGCGCATCGGCCAGCGCCAATCGGCCACGGCCAGCAGCAGCGCCGGCACGAATACCAGGGTGGGGAACAGCATCTCGTCATGGAACGGATCGCAGTACAGCAGGATGGGCGCCACCGACAGATAGAGGACGGACCGGTACGGCCGCACGCAGCAGGGCAGGGCCAGCCAGGCGTAATACCAGGGATAGTGCGCGCTCATCGCACAGACCGCGCCGGCCGCCAGCACGCCCACGTTGCCGCAGACGCGCGAGGCCTCGGCGCGGGCGCCCTGGGCTGCGCGCTGGCCGAACGCCATCCAGCAGGCGACGCCCCCAAGCAGCCGCGCGCATCCCGCGACGTACGCGCGCCCCGCCCAGTGCGGCAGCGCCACGACATGCCCGATCGCGCCGAGCGCCCAGATGCCGCTGCCCTGCGCCAGGCCCTCCTCGGTCGTGTAGGCCGGCAAGAACCCCAGCACGCGCCAGCCGACGCCCCAGCCGAAACCGGCATAGCAGGCATACATCGCGCCGATCGCCAACAGGCAGGCGGCCGGCATGCGCCAATCCCAGCGCCGCCACAGCGCCGGCGCCACCGCCAGCGGCAGCAGCTTGGTGAGGATGGAGGCGGCCAGCAGCACGCCCGTGACCGCGCGCCGTCCGGCGAGACAGCCCAGCAGCGCCAGGCCGAGGAAGCCGATCGCCGCGCCATCGACATGGCCGTCCGCGGCCACCGACCAGATGGCGAGCGGGTTCCAGGCATAGATCAGCAGCCGCGCGGCGGGCAGGCCGGCGCGCGCCAGAACGCGCCAGATCGCCAACATCCCCGCCGCCTCCAGCAGGAGCAGCGCCGCCTTCGTGGCCGGAACGGAGTCGCCCAAAGCGTGCGCCGCCCGGAACACCATCTGTGCCGCGGGCGGGTAGATGGTGCGCGCGTAGTCCAGCCGGTTGATGTTGGGCAGGATCGCCGCGTCGCGCAGCCCGGCCAGCGCCGGGTCCATCGGCACGTAGGCATACGGGTTGATGCCGGCCGCCTGCACCCGGCCGTCCCAGACGTAGCGATAGACGTCGCTGGACATGAACGAGGGCGTGGCAACCAGGGCCAGCCTCGCAGCCACAGCGACGCAGACCACCCAGGCGGTGGTCCAGCGCGGTAGGGCGGCGCGGAGAACGCGCAGGATGGCCAAAACATAGGCGCAGGCGGAGGCGCCGAGCAGGGCGAGCACCGCATCCTTGCGCAGCAGCGTGCCGGCCCAGATCGAGCCACGCAAATGCAGGAGCGGCGCAATGACAACGGGTGCAAGCACGAGCAAGCCAAGGAAGAGAAGACTTCTTTTCTGAAGAAAAGAAGCAAAAGACTTTTGTTCGGCTGTCGCGGACTCAATGGACAAAAGTTTCTTGGTCCTTTTTTTCAAAAAAGGACTGCTTCCTTCACAAACTCCACCTTAACCCACAATTCGCACACGGCGCCGGCGGCGTCTCGCTCAGCAACTGCGCCCGAAACGCCTGGTAGTCGCCGCCATTCCACATCTCTGCCAGCGACTGCACCCGCGCATCCCCCAGCGTGTAGTTCTCGTAGCCGCGCGCGCTGAACGGCGCGATGCAGCAGGGCAGCGCCCGGCCATGCGCGGTGAAATACATCAGGCTCCATGGCCGCCGGCACGTGCTCCAGGGCTGGTCCCCCTGCCGCTGCAGGCTCAGCCCCGGCTCGGTGGCGCCCGACGCGTCCAGCGTCACGCCCAGCGAGCGGCCGAGCTCGACAGCCGCATCGACAGCCGCACTCTCCTCGGCCTGGGTATGCTCGAACAGGCTGCTCTCCGCGCGCGCCATGCCGAACCCGGTCTCGTCGAACACCAGCCGCTGCAGATGCACCTCGGCCACACCCATCCTGGCCGCCAGGCGGACGAAATCGGGCAGTTGCTGGATCGTCTCCCGCAGGCCGGTCAGCCATAGCGACACACGCGGGTTGGTGGCGCCCGCCGCGCGCTGGTGCGCCGTCATCGCCGAGACGTCGCGCACGATGCGGTCGAAGAAGGGCCGCCCGCGCACCAGGGCGTACGTGGCGGCATCGGCCGCATCGAGCGAGACGCGCAGCTCGTCCAGCCCCGTGTCGATCAGCTCGCGGAACCGCTTTTCGCGCAGCAGCGTGCCGTTGGTGTTGAACAGCACGTGCACGCCGCGCGCTTTCAGATGGCGGATCATGCGCGGCAGCTCGGGCACCAGCATCGGTTCGCCCACGCCGTGCAGCACGGCGCGCTGCAGGCCGGGGAGCTGGTCCACGATGCTCGTGAACAGCTCCCACGACATGTCGGCCGGGGGTTCCAGCGTTTCGAACGTGCGCGGACAGGTCTCGCACAGCAGGTTGCAGCGGTTCGTCACCTCCAGATAGACGCAGACGGGCGGGGCGGCCGCCTGCGGCGCGCGCACCACCACCTGCTCGAAATAGCGGGTCCGGTCGGCGGGCCGGGGCGCCTGTTTCTCTAGCGTGGCGGACATCGTGACGGCTCCTTCGGGTCAGGCGGCTTGGCGGATCTGCTCACGCAGGCCCAGCAGGTTGGCGCAATGCCGCGTTGCAGGCGCCGCGAAACCATGCTCCCCCTCCATGTCAGCAAAAAGGCGGCTGAGCGAGGCCGCGTCGTCCACGTCGTACCAGGGCGGCAGCTCGGCGACCGGCAAGCCCGCCTCGCGGCAGCGGGCACGGGTCTGGTCGGCCACCGCGCCGGTGCTCCAGGCGATCCGGCTGAACGGGGCGGCATGCGGGCGTTTCAGCCCCAACAGGTAGTAGCCGCCATCCTCCGCCGCCCCGAGCACCGCGCGCTCGCCTGGCTGGGCGAGCAGCCTGGCCGCCTCGAGAAGCGTCGCGGTGGGCAGGTTCGGGCTGTCCGCGTTCAGCACGCACACGCTGTCATGCCCGGCGGCGAGCAGAGCGCGCACCGCATGCAGCAGGCAGCGGCCGAAACCCTCCACCCCGTCCGGCATGTCCGCAGCACCGTCCGCGAGCACCAGCTCCGTGCCAGGCGCCAGGATCGTGCCGAACATCGCCTCGGTCCCGGCGGGCGCGTAGGCGACGTAGCGCGCGATGTCGGCGTGCTTGGCCGCTTCGGCGAGGTTGGCGGTGACGTCGCCGAGGAAGGCGGCCCCGAGTGCGGCCGAGTGCTCGGGCGAGAGCGGTGGGGTCAGCCGTGTCTTGCAGGCGCCCGGGCGCGGCGCCTTGGCCATGACGGCGATCGCGCAGCCTGCCATGTCAGGCGTGGGTGCTCTGGCAGGTGCGCATGGCAGTGTCTCGCCTGACGTGAACGTGAGTGATGTGCGGGAGTGTGGCTGCTCCGGCTTCGTTGGCAAGGGCGTATCGGTTACGCCCGCTTGTCCGGCCGGTCCGGCCAGGTCATACCGGGAGCGGCCGGGGAGCCTGTCGATGTCGCCCACAACCTGCCTCATGGTCATGCTCGGCGGCGCGGCCGGCACGCTGGCGCGCTACGCGCTGTCGTTCTGGGCGCTGCCGGTCAGCCAGGGACTGCCCTGGGGCACGATCGGCATCAACGTCACCGGGTCCTTCCTGATCGGGTTTTTCGGGACGCTCACGGCCGCGCACGGCCGCTACCCCGCCTCCGACACCGTCCGGCTGTTCGTCATGGTCGGGTTTTGCGGCGGCTACACCACCTTCTCCTCCTTCAGCTTGCAGACGCTCGATCTGCTGCGGGGCGGAGCGGTGCTGCGCGCAACCGTCAATGTCGCGGTCTCCGTGCTGCTGTGCCTGGGCGCGGTGGCGGCAGGCCACGTGATCGCGGAGCGGCTGAACGGCGGCCCGGGTGAGATCGCGCAACTGACGATCGAAGAGCAGGGCTGACCGGACCGCCCCGGCGCGGTAGTCTGTGCGCGGCGGCGTGCTTGGGGGACAGCTCCGCCCCGCGCCTCCTTGGGGACAAACGCAACTGGACAAGAGCAGCGCCGAACCCGTGGTGGCACCGCCGCTGGCCGCGTTCGGCGGGTGGGTCGATGCCGCCTGGTTCAGCCCGTCCGTGGTGTCGGACCCCGATGTCGTGGCCTTCGAGCTGCCCAGGCTGGGACGCCTGCGCCGCCAGGCCTTCCACGTGATCGACCGGGCGATGACCAAGGCGCCGCCGCGGCGCGCCGTGCAGGAGGCGAGGCCGCCCAAGCGGCTGGCCGGCAAGGTGGTGGCGCTGATCGACGGGGCGGGCGCGCTCCGGGCGGTGGCGAGCGCGCGCGACAGGCTGCTGTTCGAGTCGGCACCCGTCCTGTTCTTTGCCGACATACCGTCGGCCAGGCTGAAGCCGCGTTCGGCCAACAAGCTGCGCCGCGACCTGGTCAGCATCGGCGCCCGCGCCTGCGTGGTGCGCTCCGCCGCCGAGGTGACGACGCTGATGGTCTGGCCATCGAGCGAGACGGGGATCACCGAGTTCGTCGAGGAGGCCGGCCCCGACTACCTGATGCACCCCGAGTGGGATGCCGAGCCGAAGCTGCCGTCCGTAAGCCAGGCGAGGCCGGGGGCGAGCCCGCCCGCGCGGGACGCCGCACGCGAGGCGAGGCTGCTGCGCCAGATCGTCATGCTGCAGGGCCAGGTCGATGCGCTCACCCGGGCGCAATCGACGGTGGGGGCCATGGAGCAGCTGGGCCTCGACGATGCGCGGCTGAAATCCATGCTGAAGCTGCTGCACCCCGACCGGCACGGGAACAGCGAGGCGGCCAACGAGGCGGCCAAATGGCTGAACAGCATGCGCGAGCTGCTCAAGGCCAAAGACATCTGATCTTGTGAAGGCGGGGCCGGCGGCGGCCCATGCTATTTGACCGGGCACCTCCCCCCACCATATTGGGTGGCGACACAGATGCCCGACATAGACACGATCACCCGCGGCCAGACCGAGCTTCGCGTCGAGCGCCCCAAGCTGCACAAGGTGATCCTGATCAACGACGATTTCACGCCGCGCGGTTTCGTGGTGCGTGTGCTGCGCGCCGAGTTCGGCATGGGCGAGGAGCGCGCACGCCAGGTGATGAGCACCGCGCACCAGCGCGGCGCCTGCGTGGTGGGCGTCTATACGCGCGAGGTCGCCGAGACCAAGGCGACCAACGCCGTCGATCTGGCCCGCAAGGAGGGCCACCCGCTGATGTTCACGACCGAGCCTGAGGAGTAAGAAAGAAAGGGCCTTCTTTTTCGAGAAAAAGAAGCAAAAAGCTTTTGTTCTGTTCGCCTGCATCAGAGGTCGCAACCATCCTGCCAAAGCGTTACTGGCAGAACCTGCGAGCACCAATGCAAGCGCGGAAAACAGAAGTTTTTTGGTCCTTTTTTTCAAAAAAGGACTGCTTCCTTACTCGGCCAGGGCCGCACCAAGATGGCCCTCATGCCTGGCCAGCAACGCCTCCGCATCACGCGCCGGCATACCGTGCAGGATCAGCACGGCGAGCTTGGTGCGCCCGCCGGCCTGGACCAGAGCGTCGCGGGCGCGCGCCTCGTCGCAGCCCGCCAGTTCGCGCACCATGCGCACGGCGCGCGCGCGCAGCTTGTCGTTGCGCGCGACCATATCGACCATACGGCCGCGCCACACCCGGCCCAGGCGCAGCATGATCGCGGTGGACAACAGGTTCAGCACCACCTTCTGCGACGTGCCCGCCTTCAGCCGGGTGGACCCGGCCACCGGTTCGGCCCCAGTCTGCACCAGGATCGGGTGGTCCACAGCCGCCAGCAGCCTGGCGCCGGGGCTGTTGGCGATCCCCACCGTCAGCGCGCCCGCAGCACGGGCACGTGCCACGCAGGCGAGCACGTAGGGCGTGGCGCCGCTCGCGGCCAAGCCCACCACCACGTCGGCCCCCGAGGCGCGCTGCGCGTCCATGTCCGCCTGGGCGAGGTCGGCGCGGTCCTCGGCGTTCTCGACCGCGCGTGTCAGCGCCTCCTGCCCGCCGGCGATCAGCAGCCCCAGCCGTTCCTCCGGCCAATCGAAGGTGGGCGGCAATTCGGCGCCGTCCTGCACCCCGATCCGGCCCGAGGTGCCGGCCCCGCAATAGATCAGCCGCCCGCCCCGGCGCAGGCGCGCGGCGGCCGCCTCGGCTGCCCCCTCGATGGCGGGCAGGGCAGGGCGTACGGCGGCCACGGCCGACATCTGCGCCTCCCACAGCGCGTCCAGCGCCGCGCCGGTGGGCCAGCCATCGAGCCCGACATATCTGGGATCGACGCCCTCGGTCGCCGGCAGCGCATCCTCAGACATCGAGTTCTTCGACGGTGCGCGCATTCTCCTGGATGAAATGATATCGCAGTTCGGGCTTGCGCCCCATCAGCGATTCCACGAGCGAGGCCGTGTCCGCGCGATCCTCGGCCGGGATGACGACTTTCAGCAGCGTGCGCCGCGCCGGGTCCATCGTCGTCTCCTTCAAGGCGGCGGCGGGCATCTCGCCCAGACCCTTGAAGCGGCTGATGTCGATCTTGGCGCCGGCCTTGAACGCCGACTTGATCTTGCGGTCGCGGTCCTGATCGGTCATCGCGTATACCGATTTGGCGCCCTGCGTGAGCCGGTAGAGCGGCGGGCGCGCCAGGAACACGCGGCCGTCGCGTATCAGCGCCGGCAATTCGCGGTAGAAGAACGTCATCAGCAGCGACGCGATATGCGCGCCGTCCACGTCGGCATCGGTCAGGATGATCACACGGCCGTAGCGCAGCTTCGCCGCGTCGTAACGCTCGCCCGCGCCGCAGCCCAGCGCTTCCACAAGGTCGCGCAGCTCCTGGTTCTGGCGCAGTTTTTCCGTGCTGGCGCTGGCGACGTTGAGGATCTTGCCTTTCAGCGGCAGGATCGCCTGGGTTTCGCGGTTGCGCGCCTGCTTGGCGGACCCGCCTGCGCTGTCGCCTTCGACGAGGAAGAGTTCGGTCTCGGCCACGCCCTCCTTGGTGCAATCGGTCAGCTTGCCCGGCAGGCGCAGCCGGCGCGTCGCCGATTTGCGCGGCGTGTCCCGTGCCTCCTTTCGGCGCAGACGCTCTTCCGCGCGCTCGATGACGAAGGCGAGCAGGGTGTCGGCCTGCGCCGGATCGGCCGCGAGGAAATGGTCGAAACGGTCGCGCAACGCCGTCTCCACCAGGCGCGCGGCCTCCGGACTGGTCAGTTTCTCCTTGGTCTGTCCCTGGAATTGCGGGTCGCGCAGGAACACCGACAGCTTGGCGGCGAGCGGGCCCATCAGATCCTCGGCGGTCACCTGCGCGGCGCGCTTGGTGTTGCGCTGCTCCCCCCAGCCCCGCAACGATTTGAGCAGCGCGCCACGAAATCCGGTCTCGTGCGTGCCGCCCTGCGGCGTGGGCACGGTGTTGGTGTAGGAATTGAGAAAACCCTCGCCCTGATCGAGCCAGGTCACCGCCCATTCCACCCGCCCGGATGAGCGGCCATCCGGCGCGTCCGGCAAATTCGCCTCGCCCGCCCAGATCTGCGGGAGGGCCTGCGTCTCGCCGGCGATGTCGGCTTCCAGGCTGTCGCGCAATCCGCCCGGGAAATGCAGCACCGCTTCGGCCGGGATCTCGTCGCGCGCCGCGATCAGCTTGGGGTCGCACGACCAGCGTATCTCCACGCCGCGAAACAGGTACGCCTTGGAGCGGCAAAGTTTGTAGAGCCGCGCTGGCGAAAAACTCAGATCGCCGAAGATCTGCCGGTCGGGGCGGAAGCGGAAGCTCGTGCCGCGCCGGTTGTGCACCGGACCCGCATTGACGAGCTTGGTCGTGGGCACGCCGCGCGCATAGCTTTGCCTGTACAGCACCCGGTCGCGCGCCACCTCCACCTCCAGCACCTCGGACAGCGCGTTGACCACCGAACTGCCGACGCCGTGCAGGCCGCCGGATGTCTCATAGGCGCGGCCGGCAAACTTGCCGCCGGAGTGCAGCGTGGTGAGGATCACCTCCAGCGCGCTCTTCTTCGGAAATTTCGGGTGCGGATCGGTCGGGATGCCGCGTCCGTTGTCGCGCACGCCGAGCAGGTTGCCGGCGGCCAGCGAGACCTCGATGAACGTCGCGTGGCCCGCCACCGCCTCGTCCATCGCGTTGTCGATGATCTCGGCCGCCAGATGGTGCAGCGCCGTCTCGTCGGTTCCGCCCACATACATGCCCGGCCGGCGCCGTACGGGCTCCAGCCCCTCCAGGACCTCGATGTCCTTGGCGGAGTAGTCCTGTGAGGAGCGGCGGTCGTCCTGCGCGCCGAAAAGGTCTTTGTTCATGCTGTGTTCCAGTCGCCGACGCGAACCCTACGGCCTTGCCGGACGCCGGAGCAAGGGCCGGCGCGGCTGGGCCGCAGGGTTCGGATCGTCGCCATCTGGACCGGTGTCGGGCTCGCGTGGTCTCCCGGGCATCATGTCCCGACCGGGAAGCTGCACCCGGCCAGGCGGAGAGGCTCAGGCCTTGTCGCCGTCGCGTATCTGGCCGGTCGGCTCCTGGACATGCGCTTCGAGAAACCAGAGCTGCTTGTCGATGCCGCGGCTGACCTCGGTGAAGATGTCGGCCGCGTCCGCGTCGCCCGCCTCGTCCGCCTGGTCGATGCTGTCATGCAGCGCGTTGGCGTAGGTGCTGAAACGGTCGATCAGCGCGGCCAGGTGGTCGGCGATGGCGTAGGTGTCGGTGGGATAGGGCGCCAGCTTGCTCATCTTGGCTACGGTCTGGGTGGTGCCCAGCGCGGTGCCGCCCAGCTGCACGGCGCGCTCGGCCATGGTGTCGTTCCACTCATCCTGTTCGGTGCGGAACCCGTCCAGCATAGTGTGGATGCCGATGAATTGCGGCCCCTTGAGGTTCCAATGCGCCTGCTTGGTGGCGAGCGCCAGGTCGATGCCGTCCGCCAGCCGCGCGTTCAGCAGGTCGATGGAGACGGATTTGGCGTTGGATGGCAGGTTGTTGCGCGTGCGGTGCATGCGGTGGGTGCGCGGGTCGGTCTGCCCGTCGGCGGCTGGCGTGGCCATTGCAACTCTCCTGATGTGGCGATGCCGCGCACAACGCGGCCCGCGCGCCGTTGTTTCAGGACGCGGCGGGAGGGTGCTATGCGACGCCGATGCTGACCGAGTACCACGACCTTCTGGCGGAATTATCCGCGCTGCTGTCCGGCGAGACGGACCCGATCGCCCGTGCGGCCAACATTTCGGCGCTCATCATGGCGCGGGTCGCGCGGCTGAACTGGGCCGGCTTCTACTTCCTGCGCGGGGACGCGCTGGTGCTCGGACCATTCCAGGGCTTGCCGGCCTGCACCCGCATCAGGCTGGGCCAAGGCGTGTGCGGCACGGCCGCGCAACTCGGCGAGACGATCGTGGTGCCGGACGTGCACGCGTTCCCGGGCCATATCGCCTGCGACAGCGCGTCCGCCTCGGAGATCGTAGTGCCGCTGCGCTCGGGCGGGCGTGTGGTCGGCGTGCTCGACATCGACAGCCCCGAGCCCGACCGGTTCGGCCACGACGAGCGGTCGCTGTTCGAGCAGGTGGCGCGTGCCTACGCGCCGGACATGCCGGCCTGACGCGTCACGCGCCCGCCGGAAGCGTGTGCTCCGCCTTCGTTCTGGTGGAGAGCCAGACGGGAACCGCCAAGGCCGGCAAGGGGCGGGAAAACAGGAAACCCTGATAGGCGTCCACCTCGAGCTCCCGGACGCGGTCGAGGCAGGCCTGATCCTCGATGCCTTCGACGATCACGAAGCGGCCGTGCGACTTAGACTTGCTCACGATATCGGCCAGCAACTCCTGGCTGTCCGGGTCGGAGACCAGCGCGCCGTCCACCTTCAGCATGTCGAACGGCAGATCGAGCAGGTCGCGCCAATGCGGCAGAGCCGGCCCCGCATCGTCGATCGCGGTCCGGAAGCCGTGCCGCCGCCAGTCGGCCAGCGACCGGCCGAGCGCATCGAGGTCGGGGGCGATGCTCGACTCGAGCACTTCCAACAGCACGCGCGCGGGCGAAAGCCCCGCGACCGAGCACAGCTCCAACCCACGATCGAGCGCGCCCTCCGACATCAGGCTGGGCAGCGGAAGGTTGATCGAGACGAACAGGCTGTTGCGGCTCAGTTGGCGTGCGATCTCGACAAAGGTCCGCGCCGCGGCGATGCCGGTCAGCACCCGCTCCCGTCCGCCGGCCAATGCGAGGGGGACGAAGTCGCGCGGGTGCAGGATGCCGTGCGTCTGGCTGTGGATGCGGGCCAGCGCCTCCAGGCCGATCGGCTGCAGATCGCCCGCCGCCAGTATGGGCTGGAAGCGCATGCGCAGATCGCCGCCATGGAGTGCGGCCACCACCTCGTCCACGCTCAGCGGCAGGGCGGGCGATCCGGTCGGCGGCACGCGCCAGGCTTCGTCCAGCGCCGCCGGATCGGGGCCGGGCAGCCAGCGCACGCCACGGGCGCTGCCATGCACCCTGAAGCCCAGCAGAAGCAGCGGGGTCGGACGAAGCGTCACCTCGTCCAGCATGCCGGCCAGCGCGTCGATCTCGCGCGTGACGAGCGGAGCGCTGGCGATGACATGGTCATACGTCCGCGACGGGTCCAGCATTCCGGCGATCGCCGAGGAGACGTCAGGCGCGAAATCGAGCGTGGCGCCGGCCCGGGCCGCGCCATCCTGCACGAACGCGCGCCAAGCCGGATCGGTGCCGACCAGAAGCAGGCGCAAGGCAGGGGGCGTGTTTATAATTTTCTTCAGCACGCCTTAATTTAGAAGAGTGTTCAGACAATTTGAAGCCGTCATCGAGAACATTCCGCGAAACATGCGAGTCTTTCCGGCTTTCGAGCAAGACTACCTTTTCGCCATCGAATTGTATATCCCAGGCTAGGTCAGCACACGAAATTCTACCGTGGCACTCAGCGTTTCGCCGGGTTGCAACAGCCTCAATCCTTTGGGTTCGGACAGACCGAAGCGATTGATCGCGTCCGGCATGTTGGCGACAGGCTCCAACCCGAAGAAATCCCGGCCCGCCGGCGTGTACAGTTGCAGGTGCCCGAGCACGGCATCGGCGTGCAGTTCGAGGCTTGGCGCGCCGGCGCCGCTCACCTCTGCGGCGCCGTTCCAGCCCGCGTAGCACGCGTCGATCTCGTCGGCGCCGATCGCGCGGGCCGTGGAAAAATCCTGCGCGCCCGCGATGGCCACCTGCCGGTCCGGCAGGCTGTCCGCGCCGGTCGTCCAGACCCCGCGGGCGTGGAAGCGCAACCGGGTGCCAGGGGTGCGTGCGACATACGGGTGCAGGCCCATCCCCGCGGGCCAGGCGAGCCGGTCGCAATTGCGCAGCGAGAGCGCGATCTGCAGGCGGTCCGGCGCGAGCGTGAACGCCTGTTCGGCGTGGTAGGCGAACGGCCATTCCGCCGCTTGGTCGCGCGGCGGCGTGTGGTCCAGCGCCAGGCGCGCCCGGGTCGCCGAGCGGTCGATCACCGACCACGGCCGCATCCACGCATTGCCGTGGATGGTATGCGGATGGTCGCCGAAATTGCGCGCGAGCTGGTGGGTTACGCCCTCCCAGGAGAAGCGCCCCCAGGCGATGCGGTTGGCGTAGGGGATCAGCGGGTAGGCCGCGACCGGCTTCCCACGTTGCGCAGCGAGGCGCGGATCGACCACCGGCCGCAACAGCGCCGCGCCGCGCCAGGTGAAGGCCGCGATGCATCCCCCGGCCGCAGGGTCCAGGGTGAGGGCGAGGTCGCCCAGGGCCAGCTCAATCATCCACGGTCACCCGGCATCCAAGGTCATCGGGATTGCTCCGCTTCGCCCTCTCCGATGTGCTTGCCGCCGGTTCCGGGTTCAAGATCGGCCAGCCCAGCGCCCCTCAGCGCCGCGCGCGCAGCGCGGTGGCCAGGGTGCCGTCATCCAGCACGTCGAGCGCACCACCGATCGGCACACCTTGCGCCACGCGGGTGACACGGACGCGGCAGGGGGCCAGGCGGTCGGTCAGCCAATGCGCGGTCGCCGCCCCATCCACCGTGGCCGACAATGCCAGAATGACCTCGCCCACGTTGCTCTCCGCCAGCCGCGTGAGCAGCGGCGCCACATTGAGGTCGTCCGGCCCGGTGCCGGCCAGCGCCGACAGGGTGCCGCCCAGCACGTGATACAGGCCCTGATAGATGCGCGCCCGTTCCAGCGCCCAGAGGTCGCCGACCGTCTCCACCACGCAGACCATGCTGCGGTCGCGCTCGGGGTCGGCGCAGATGGCACAGGGCGATTGGCTGTCCAGGTTGCCGCATTGCGCGCAGGTCCTGATCGCACGCGCGGCGGCCGAGAGCGCGTGCGCGAGCGGCAGCATGCGCGTGTCCGGCGCCTGCAGCAGTTTCAGCACCAGCCGGCGCGCGCTTCGCTGGCCGAGGCCGGGCAGCTTGGCGAACAGCCCGATCAGCGTGTCGAGTTCAGGGCCGCCCATGACACGTTGCAGGAGGAGACAGAAAGGCCTTCTTTTTCGAGAAAAAGAAGCAAAAAGCTTTTGCTCTGTTCGCCTGCGTTACGGCTCGCGACAGTCCTGCCGGAGCGGCAGCCGGCATCAGAACGGCAGTTTCAGCCCAGGCGGCAGCTCGATGCCGCCGGTGACACGGCTCATCTCCTCGGCCAGCACCGCATCCAGCTTTTTCTTGGCGTCGGCATGGGCCGAGACCAGCAGATCCTCCAGCATCTCCGTCTCCGCCGGGTCCGCCAGCTTGGGGTCCAGCTTCACGCGGCGCAGCTCGCCCTTGCCGCCCATCGTCATCCGGACCATGCCCGCGCCGGACTGGCCCTCCACCTCCATGGCTTCGACCCGTGCCTGCATCTCGGCCATCTTGGCCTGCATCTGCGACGCCTTCTTCATCATGTCGGCGATGTTCTTCATCGGTCTGTCTCCCACTCGGCCGGGATGTCGAAGAAATCGGCGGGTTCCACAAGCTCCCCATCCTCGGCCGTCGGTGCCGCTGCCGGTTCGCCGCCCAGCGCCAGTCGGGCGGGCAGGCCGTAGGCGTCTGCGCCTGGGTCGCGTACCGCCTCGATCCGGGCGCCGGGAAAGGCGTCGAGGATGGCCTGCACCAGCGGGTGCGTGGCCGCGCTCTGGCGGCGGGCCTGGTCGGCCGCCTGGCCCTGATCGGCGAGCGTAGGTTCGCCGCCCGACGTGGCCAGTGCCACCGT
>CAXUNK010000053.1:0-15661 GCA_964252425.1 uncultured Acetobacteraceae bacterium | reverse complement strand
GCCCTGGCCGACCGCGCGGTCCGCGACCTGACCGCGCAGGCCGGGCACCTGCCCGGTCTGGAGCTTCGAACGGTCGCTGTGCCGTCGGGCGGCCATGACGGCACGCTGCTTTGGTCGGCCGTCACCCGCGCGCTGGCCGATATCCCCGCGGGACGCCTGGCCGGCATCGTCGCGGTGACCGACGGCCAGGTGCACGACACCGGTGCGGCGCCCGCCGGCGCCCCGTTTCATGCGCTGATCACGGCGGCCGGCGAGGAATGGGATCGGCGTGTGCGCGTGATCGAAGCGCCGGGCTACGGCATCGTCGGCCACACGCTGGACCTGCGCGTCGTGGTGGAGGATCTTGGTCCGGCCGGCGCCGCTCCGCCTGGTCCGGCGCATCTCTCCGTGCAGATCGACGGTGCCGCGCCGCAGGTCAGCGACGTGACCGTTAGCGAGCCGCAAACCCTGCCCATTCCCATCACCCGCGCCGGCCAGATACTCGTCAAGATCGCGACCGATCCCATGCCGGGCGAGGCCTCGCCAATCAACAACCAAGCTGTCGTCGCCATCAACGGGGTGCGCGACCGGCTGCGCGTGCTGCTCGTCTCCGGCGAACCGAACCAGGGCGAGCGCACCTGGCGCCGCCTGCTGAAATCCGACCCGGCGGTGGACCTGGTCCACTTCACCATCCTCCGCCCGCCGGAGAAGGACGACACCACGCCGCTCAACGAGCTGGCGCTGATCGCCTTCCCCACTCGCGAGCTGTTCCAGGACAAGCTGGCCGGCTTCGACCTCATCATCCTCGACCGCTTCACCGATCGGGGCGGCGCGGTGCTGCCGCATCTCTATCTGCGCAACATCGCCGACTACGTGCGTCGCGGCGGCGGGCTGCTGCTGACGGTGGGGCCCGAGTTCGCCGGCCCGCGCAGCCTGGACCAGACGCCGCTGGGCGACGTGCTGCCAGCACATGCCCCCGCCGACACCGTCTCCTCCAGCGATGACGGCGTGCTGGAGGGGGCGTTCATCCCCAAGATCACAGCGTTAGGCGCGCGCCACCCCGTGACCGAGAATCTGGCCGGCGGCGAGGCGGGCTGGGGCCCCTGGTATCGCGCCATCGCGGCCACCGACATCGCCGGTCAGGTGCTGATGACCGGACCAGGCGGGCGGCCGCTGCTGGTGCTGGACCATGTGGGCGCCGGCCGCACGGCGATGCTGCTCAGTGACCAGATCTGGCTGTGGTCGCGCGGACATCAGGGCGGCGGGCCGCAGGCCGAGCTGCTGCGCCGCGTCGCGCATTGGCTGATGAAGGAGCCGGAACTGGACGAAGATTCGCTTTCCGCCCGAATCGCGGACAACCGGCTGCTGGTTGAACGCCGCTCGGTGGCCGACCAGGCGTCCGGTCCCGTCACGGTCACCCCGCCAACCGGCGCGGCCCGGACGTGGCAACTGGTGCAGGCCGGACCCGGGCGGGCCACGGCGAGCCTTGACGCGACCGCCCCAGGCATCTGGCAGGTGAGCGACGGCACGCACACCGTGTATGCCGCGCTGGGCCAGGACGATCCGCTGGAATTCGCCGATCTGCGCGCCACCGCCGACCGGCTGCGCGACGCTGCCGCCTCCTCGGGCGGCGGGGTCGCCTGGCTGGCCGCGGGCACGCCGGAACTGCGCAGCGTCGCCGATGGCGACCCCGCTTCCGGACCGGGCTGGGTCGGCCTGCGACGGCGCGGTGCGCATCTGGTGACGGGTGTTGCCACCACGCCGCTGCTGCCGGCCTGGCTCGCCCTGCCGCTGCTGCTGGGCCTGATCCTGGCTGCCTGGCGGCGCGAGGCGAGCTGATGCGATCGCGCTGTTTTCAGCGCCCGCTTATGTGGTATGGCTCGTTCATGAATCGCACGGCATTCGTTTTCTCCGCGCTGCTCCTGGCGTCTCCCGCTTTGGCCCAGGTCGGCCCATCGCTTGGCGGCGCCGGTTACGGGGGCGCCGGAAGCTACGGGGGTTCCGGGTTGCAAGGCGCGCGCTCCGGCCTGCCCGGCCACACGCATGATCAGGACGAGGACTCGGCCAAGAAGGACGACAAGCCGGCAGCCCCGCCGCCGTCCATCCCCGGCGCCCAGCCCGATGCCGACGCCGTCGTCATCCCGTCCGACAAGGTGGCCGCCGAGATGTCGCCCAACGACGCGCTGTTCGACGCGGTCAACCGTGGCGACCTGGCGGCGGCCAAGGATGCGCTGAACCGCGGCGCGCAACTGGACGCGCATAATGTGCTGGGCCAGACCCCGATCGACGCCTCCATCGACCTCAACCACAACGACATCACTTTCCTGCTGCTCTCCATGCGCGGCAGCACACCCAATGCCCGCGGGACGACGCTGGCCACCGCGCCGGCCAAGACGCCCGGCCGTCACGTCAAGGCGACTCTGGTGAAAGGCGCCCGCCCCGCCCCGCGCGCCCCCATCGTCGCCGATCGCGGCACCCCGAACCCGGCCGTGGGGTTCACCGGCTTCTGACCAGCCGCGCCCTGGCGGCCGATCGTCGAAACCCGGCGACTGATCCGGCGTTCGGCTGCGACCCCAGACCGTGTCAGGACGCACCGTGGCCGACAGCACCGACGAGACCTATATGCGCCGCGCCATTGAGCTTGGGCGCGAGGGCGAGCGCAACCCGGGCGGCTCGCCGATCGGCTGCGTCATCGTGCGCGACGGCCGGATCATCGGGGAAGGCCACAACATGACCCAGGGCTGGCACGACCCGACCGCGCATGGCGAGGTGGTGGCCATGCGACGCGCCGGCGAGACGGTGCAGGATTGGGAGCTGCGCGGCGCCACCTTGTACAGCACGCTGCAACCCTGCGGCATGTGCACGATGGCGAGCATCTGGGCCAAGATCGGCCGCATCGTGTACGGCGCCGGACGGGAAGACGTGCACCGCATGTATTTCGAGGATCGGCATTTGGACACCGACGATTTCATCCGCGACGCCTATCGCCGCGACCTGGTCATCGAGGGTGGTGTGTTGGCCCGTGAGTGTGCCGAGCTGTACTACAAGCCCGATGAGAATCTGTCCCACGCGGAACAGGCCAACGTCTGAGCGGATGGAGGAATTCTGGGACCCGGCGCGAAGCTACACGCGCACGATCCTGCGCAACGTGCATACCGAGGCGCATGTCGGCCTGCATGCTTGGGAACGGCATCCGCAACGGCCGACCCGGCTGATCGTCAATGTCGAGATGTTCGCCTATGCCGACGGCAACACGCCGGACGCCTACATCGACTATGACCCCGTGCACGCGACGATCATGGGCTGGCCCGGACGTCCGCATACCGAGCTGCTGGAGACGCTGATGGAAGAGCTGATCTCGCGCTGCTTCGACAATCCGCGCGTGTCGGCCTGCAGGGTTTCGGTCATCAAGCCGGACATCTTCAACCAGGCTGATGGCGCCGGGGTGGAAGCCTATCGCATCCGCGCGCGATGAGGCGCGTGCTCGTCACCGGCGGCGCCAGGCGCATCGGTGGCGCGATCAGCCGCGCCTTGGCCGCCGATGGCTGGCAGGTGATCATCCATTACTATAGCTCGGGTGGTGAGGCCGCAGCGCTGGCGCGTGACATCGCGGGCCAAGGCGGCAAGGCCGAGACCGTGGCCTGCGACCTGTCCGACCGTGACGCCGTGGGGCGTTTCGCGTCCGACTGCATCGCGCGGTTCGGACCGCTGGATGCGCTGATCAACAACGCATCGAGCTTCGAGTACGACACGCTCGACAGCGCCACCGCACAGAGCTGGGACGCCCATCTGGGCCCCAATCTGGAAGCGCCGATCAGGCTCGCCCAGGCCTTCGCGGCCCAGCGCAGGCCAGGCAACATCATTAACCTGCTCGACCACAAGGTGACCGCGCCCAACCCGGATTTCTTCTCCTACACCGTGGCGAAGATGGCGCTGGCCGGCGCCACGCGCATCCTGGCCCAAGCGCTCGCGGTGCAGGGGGTTCGCGTCAACGGCCTGGCGCCGGGCATTACGCTGCTGAGCGGCAAGCAGACGGAAGCGGGGTTCGCGCGCGCCTGGAGCGCCCCGCCGCTCGGCCGCAGTTCGACGATGGCCGAACTTGCCGACGCGTGCCGCTACATCCTGGCCACGCCATCGCTCAATGGCCAGATCATCGTTCTGGACGGCGGCGACTCGTTGCTCGCCCGGCAACGCGACATCGCTTTCGACACCGCTCCGCCGCATGAGGCGGACGCCGAAACATGCAAGCCCGCCCGGACATGATTTGATCGCGCAACTTCGGCCGGTCCTGCCGCGATTGCACGCGGACACGCCGCATGCCGGCGTGCCGACCACCACCGGAGAGCAACAATGCCGCAATTCGACGCCACCATCAAACACATCAAGGACGGTGTGAAGAGCATGACGGTCAGCGCGGCCGTCAAGAACATCGAAGGCTGGGAAGCGACGCTGGAGAAGGTCGAGGCGCCCGCAGCCAAGACGATCATCAAGGATCTTGAGAACCTCAAGAAGCATCTGCACGCGGAGAAACTGGACGGCGAGGCCATCCGCAAGCTCGTGGCCAAGCTCGGCAAGGAGACGGTCACGATCGCCGGCAAGACCGACAGCAAGAATGCCGAAAAAGTACGCGCTTTGGGCGAAGCCTTGTCCGAAGCCGCAGAGACCGAAAAGGCCGAGTAAACTCGCCCCTCCCCTCTCGCCCGCGAAGGGCGGGAGGGCTATTTTTCCGAAACTGTCGAGACATCCGTGCGGTCGGCCATGCACCGGTCGAGCGGCCACACGGCGAATGCCAGCCGCGTCAGCCTCGCCTCCGCGTGCAGCCGATGTCCGTGGCAGGCCAGCATGACCGCACAGGTGGCGGCCAGCAGCCAGGGGCGCGCGGCCAATGCAGGCGGCGGGCCGGCCAGGCGACGCAATGCAGCGACCCCTGAGACGCCCACCAGCGCGCCCGCCACGACCTCGCCCGGCGAGTGTACGCGGAGATCCACCCGGGTGATCCCCACCAGCACTGCCACCGCGCACGCGAGTGCCGCCACGGCAAGCCCGCCCGACCGCGTGCGCGGCGCGAGCAATGCGGCCAGGCCTGCGTAAACCATGCAGGCCGATGCGGTGTGGCCGCTGGGGCTGCTGACCCCGATCCTGCCCCAGCCCAGCGCGTTGCCGCAGGCAAGGCCGAGCATCTTCAGCGCCAGCATGACTGCCAGCACGCCGGCCACGCAGCCCGCCCAGGCCAGCGCCCCGCGCACCCAGCCGGCCGCGAGCAGGCCCAGCATGACCACGGCCGCCACCGGGAGCACGACCGCCTGATCGGCAAAATCGGTCAGGTATTGCACGGCTGGCCATCCTGGCCGCGACGGCTTGTCGGCCAGTCATCTATCCCGCAGGGTGCCTGAAAGACGAGCTGGACCGGAGACGCGATTTGACGCCCGACACACCAGACCATGGCGCCTACGATTACCCCCTGATCATCAAGCAGCTGCTGATCACGCCGCTGCGCCAATGTCCGCACCAGGAGATCGTCTATCGCGAGAAGCGCCGCCTGACATACCGCGAATTCGGCCAGCGTGTGCATCGGCTCGGCAGCGCACTGGCCGGGTTGGGCGTACGCTTTGGCGAAACGGTCGCGGTCATGGACTGGGACAGCCATCGCTACCTGGAGTGCTTCTTTGGCGTGCCGATGTCGGGCGCGGTGCTGATGACGGTCAACGTGCGTCTGTCGCCGGAGCAGATCCTCTACACGCTCGATCACGCCAAGGCCGATGTGATCCTGTGCAACGTCGAGTTTTTGCCGCTTCTGCTGGCACTCCGGCCCAGTCTGACGCGGGTGCGCAAGTTCGTGGCCATCGTCGAGGACGGCGCCCCACCGGCTGACGGGTTCGCCTGGGACGGCGAGTACGAACAGATGCTGACCGGCGGCGACCCGCAGCATGTCTTTCCGGATTTCGACGAACGCACGCGCGCCACGACGTTCTACACCACCGGCACGACCGGCAACCCGAAAGGCGTGTACTACTCGCACCGGCAGATCGTTCTGCACACCCTGTCCGGCCTCGGCACGCTGTCTTTCGCGCCGACCGACGTCTACATGCCGATCACGCCGATGTTCCATGTGCATGCCTGGGGCAATCCGTACAACGTCACGGCGCGCGGGTTGAAACAGGTCTATCCGGGCCGCTACTCGCCCGAGCTGCTGGTACGGTTGTTCGTCGCCGAGGGCGTCACCTTCTCGCATTGCGTGCCGACGATCCTGCAGATGTTTTTGGCCGCCGCGCAGGATATCGATCTGCGCGGCTGGCGCGTCATCGTCGGCGGCTCGGCACTGCCGCGCGCACTTGCTCAGACGGCACTGGACCGCGGCATCGACGTGTTTGCCGGCTACGGAATGAGCGAGACCGGGCCGATCGCCACGGTGGCGTTGGTGCCGCCGGGGTTGCGCGATGGCGGCGAGACTGAGCTGACCTATCGCTGCCGCGCCGGGCGCCCGGTGCCGCTCTGCGACGTGCGGATCGTCGATGCGCAGATGCACGAGCTTCCGCACGACGGCGTCAGCACCGGCGAGATCGTCATGCGCTCGCCCTGGCTGACCATGGGCTATCTGGACAATCCGGAGGCCAGCGCCGCGCTGTGGCACGGCGGCTGGCTGCACACCGGCGATATCGGCGCGATCGATGAATACGGCTTTCTGTCCATCACCGACCGGATCAAGGACGTGGTCAAGACGGGCGGCGAATGGGTCAGTAGCCTGCAGCTCGAGGATATCCTGGCGCAACATCCGGCTGTGGCCGAAGTGGCCGTGATCGGCGTCAAATGCGATCGCTGGGGTGAGCGTCCGGTGGCGATCGTCGTGCCGAGATCCGGCAGGACCGCCGACGCCGACGGTCTGCGTGCGCATGTGATGATTCATGTCGAACACGGTGTCATCTCGAAATACGCCGTGCCGGACCGTGTCGAGTTCGTCGAAACCATCGCCAAGACCAGCGTGGGCAAGCTGGACAAGAAACTCTTGCGGGCACGGTTCGGACCGTAGTGTCGCCCCCGCGCCCGCCTCGACGACCTCGTTCCGTCGCCGTTATTCAGCCGGATGGCACGTCATCTACTACCGGAGACCCATCAAATGCAGCGCATCGAACTGTTTGCTACAGCATCTCTCCTGCTCTGCGTCGGCATTCACCCGACCCGTGCGGCCGCCCCCGATAACCCGCTGCTGGCGCCCAACAGCCTGCCCTACCACGCCCCGCCCTTCGACAAGATCCGCGATGCGGATTACGTGCCGGCAATCGAGGCAGCGCTGCGTGACCATCAGGCGGAAATCGACCGCATAGCCGGCGATACGTCGCCGCCCAGCTTCGACAACACGGTCGTCGCCATGGAACGTTCGGGCGACCTGCTGACCCGGGTTGCGCAAGTGTTCGAGAACCTGACGCAATCCAACACGGACGATGCGCTGGACCGCGCCAAGGAGGTGATCGATCCTGAGCTGCAAGCCCATCAGGACAGCATCCACCTCAATCCCCGTTTGTTCGCGCGGCTCAAGGCGGTGCATGACGGCGCCGACGCGCAGCACCTGGACGCGAAATCCCGTTTCCTGCTCGATGAGACCTACAAGGAGTTCGTGCAGGCTGGGGCGGCCCTGTCGCCCGCCGACCAGGCGACGCTGCGCACGCTGAACCAGCAGATCACCAAGCTGCAGACCTCTTTCGAGCAGAAACTGCTCGCCGCGACCGCGGGTGGTGCCGTCGTCGTCAACGATCCCGGCCAGCTTGACGGGCTGGACCACGCGGCGATCGGGGCGGCGGCCGAAGCCGCGAAGTCGCGTGGACACGCCGGGGCTTACGTGCTGCCGCTCAGCAACACCACGCAGCAGCCGGTCCTGGCGAAGCTGACCAACCGTGACCTGCGCGCACGCATATTGGCCGCGAGCGAACAGCGGGGCGACACGGCCGGACCGAATGACGTGCGCGACCTGGTCGCTCAACTCGCGAAACTTCGCGCGGACAAGGCCAGACTGATGGGGTTCGACAGCTTTGCCGCCTACAAGCTCGAAAACCAGATGGCGCACACGCCGCAAGCGGCGATGAAGCTGCTGGACAGCCTGGTGCCTGGCGCCATCGCCAAGGCGCGCGGCGAAGCGGACGATATGCAGAAGATCATCGACGCGCAGCATGGCGGTTTCAAACTCGCCGCCTCGGACTGGGAGTATTACTCGGAGAAGGTGCGGGCGCAGAAATACGCGCTCGACGCAAACCAGACCCGCCCCTATTTCGAGATCGACCGCGTGCTGCATGACGGCGTGTTCTTCGCCGCAAACAAACTCTATGGCCTCACCTTCAAGGAGAGGCACGACATCCCCGTCTATCAGCCTGATGTGCGTGTGTTCGAGGTGTTCGACGCGGACGGATCGCCCATGGCGCTGTTCTATGCCGACTACTATGCGCGGCCCAACAAGCAGGGCGGCGCCTGGTGCGACGCGCTGGTGCCGCCGTCCGGACTGCTGAACCAGAAGCCGGTCGTGGTCAACGTGGCCAGCTTCACCAAGCCCGCGCCAGGACAGCCGGCGCTGATCAGCTTCGAGGACGTGACGACCATGTTCCACGAATTCGGCCACGCGCTGCACGAAATCTTTTCCAACCAGCATTTCCCAAGCCAAAGCGGTTTCAACGTGCCGACGGACGTGGTGGAATTTCCGTCCCAGTTCAACGAGCATTGGGCACTCGACCCGACCGTGTTCGCCAGCTACGCCCACCACTACAAGACTGGCGAAGCCATGCCCGCCGATCTGGTTGACAAGATCAAGCGAGCGAAGACCTTCAACCAGGGCTATATGCTGACGGAATATCTGGCTGCCGCCCTGCTCGATCTCGAGTGGCACAGCCTGCCGGCCGGCGCGCCGCTGCAGGCGGCCGATGCGTTCGAAGCGGCCGCGCTGAAAAAGCACGCGATCGATCTGCCCGAGGTTCCGCCGCGATACCGCACAACGTATTTTGCGCATATCTGGTCGAACGGATATGCGGCGAACTACTACGCCTATCTGTGGGGCGAGGTGCTGGACGACGACGCCTATGCCTGGTTCACCGAGCATGGCGGGCTCTCGCGCGCTAACGGCCAGCATTTCCGCGACACGATGCTGGCACCGGGGCACACGGCAGACCCGATGGCGTTGTATCGCAACTTCCGTGGCCACGATCCCGATACAGCGCCGCTGCTGCGCCAACGCGGTCTGGACAGCAAGAGCTGACGCCGCGCGCATCGGACTGATCTGCGACGCCGGCGATGCGCTGCGCAACGCCGGTATCGGCTTTCTGCCCGCCCTGCAACCCGACTACAGCACGCTCAATCGCAACCGCGTCGCCGCGCGCTCATGCCCGATCAACGGCAGCAGACTCGCCAACTCCGGCCCATGCTCCTCGCCCGTCAACGCCAGACGCAGCGGCTGGAACAGCGCTCGGCCCCGCCGTCCGGTCAACGTTTTCAGAGTGTCTGTCCACGCACCCCAGGTTCCGGCATCCCAAGGTTCCGGCGGCAGATGCGCCAGGGCATCGCGAAAAAAATCGGATTGCCCGTCCTGCACTGGCGGCACCACCTCGCCGGCGATAACAGCCCACCAATGCCGCGCCTCGCTCAGCAGATCGAGGTTGCCGCGCACCGCATCCCAAAACGCTGGCGTCGCCGAACTTGGCAGGCGCTCACGCACCTGTTCGAACGTTGCCGATTGCAGCACACGCCGGTTCAATGCCAGCAGCTGCCGCATATCGAACCGCGCGGGTGAACGCGACACGCGGGAAAGATCGTAATCCGCCGCCAGCGTCTCCAGTGAAGCCGGTTCCGGCGAGAGGCTGGTGCCGAGACGCGCGAGATAGGCAACGATCGCCCCCGGCTCCACACCATCCTGCCGCAGCGCACGCAATGACAGTCCTTCCAGCCGCTTCGACAGTTTTCCACCATCCGAGTCGATCAATAACGGCAGATGCGCGAATGTCAGGCGAGACGGGTTCGCCCCGAGTGCCGAGAAGATGTCGAGCTGGACACCGGTGTTCGTCACATGGTCCTCGCCGCGCACCACATGCGTGACCGCGCTGTCGATGTCGTCCACCACGCTGGTGAAGGTGTAGAGGAACGTGCCGTCCGCGCGGATCAGCACGGGGTCGGACAAAGACGGCAGTTTCACCCCGCGCCGTCCCAAGACGATATCCGTCCACTCCACCGTGCTGTCGGACAGCTTGAAACGCCAATACGGTATTTTGCCGTTCGCCTCGGCCTGGGCTCGTTGCGCTTCGGTCAGCTTCAGCATCGCGCGATCGTACACCGGCGCCAGACCGCGCTTCAGCCGCTGCTCGCGCTTGAACCGCAACTCCTCCTCGCTCTCGAAGCAAGGATACAGCCGGCCGGACGCACGCAGCCTGTCGGCCGCCGCCTCGTACAACGCCACGCGTGCGGACTGGCGAAACGTCTCGTCCCAGGTGATGCCGAGCCAGCGCAGATCATGCTCGATCGCCTGTTCGTACTCGCCGCGCGAGCGCTCCGTGTCGGTGTCGTCGATCCGCAGCAGAAACATTGCCTTGTGGCGGCGTGCGAAGAGGGCGTTTGCCAGCGCTATGCGGGCGTTGCCGACGTGGAGATAGCCGGTGGGGCTTGGGGCGAAGCGGACGCGCATCAGGGAAGAACTACTTTCTTGAAAGAAAGTAGCAAAGAACTTTTGTCTATGGTGCGCGCGTCGGCCTCAACGCGCGCGTCAATGAGCAAAAGTTCTTTGGTTCTTTCTTTCAAGAAAGAACTCTTCTCGGATCCAAACTCCGCCAATCCCGCTCCCCCTTCTCGGCCGCCCGCTCGGAAAAATCCGCCATCTCGGTGGCCGACTTCCACCCACTCTCGGCCGCCTCCAGCACCTCCGCATCCTCGCCGAACGCGAACCAGGCCGCCAGCACCTCGCGCGGCGCCAAACCCGGCGCGCGGCACAGCTCCACGCTGTCGCGCACGTACGCACGCGCGAACGCGTTGGCCTGCATCAGCGTGGGGAAACCTTTGATCTCCTCGACGATGTTGTCCTCCGCACCACCCGACATATCGATGATGCGCACACGCCATCCGCCCTCGGGCGCAAACAGGCCGTTCACGCCACCAGCCCCGTATATCCGTTGGTGATCGGGTAGCGCCGGTCCCGCCCGAACGCGCGCGCCGAGATCTTGACGCCAGGCGGCGCCTGCCTCCGCTTGTACTCCGCACGGTCCAGCATGCGCCACACACGCAGCACTGTCGCGCGCGCAAACCCCTGCGCCACCATGTCGTCCACCGAGCGCTCGCCCTCCACCAGACCGGACAGTATCGCGTCCAGCTCGTCATAGGGCGGCAGACTGTCCTGGTCGGTCTGGTTGTCCTTCAGCTCCGCACTCGGCGCTTTGGTGATGACCCGGTCAGGCATCACCGCTCCCGCCGGCCCGAGCAGACCCTCCGGCCGGTGCGCGTTGCGCCAGCGCGACAGGGCGAACACGCTGGTCTTGTAGACGTCCTTCAGCACCGAATATCCGCCGCACATGTCGCCGTACAGCGTGGAGTAGCCGACGGACATCTCGCTCTTGTTGCCTGTCGTCAGCACCATATGGCCGAACTTGTTGCTCATCGCCATCAGCAGCAGCCCGCGTGCGCGGGACTGGATGTTCTCCTCCGTCGTGTCCGACGCTCGACCCTCGAACAGGGGTGAAAGCGCGCCCTCCACCGCCTGCATCGCCGGCGTGATCGGCACGGTGTCGATCTGTATGCCGAGCAGACGCGCGCATTCGGCCGCATCGTCCAGGGAATGCTGGCTGGTGTAGGGGCTCGGCAGCATCACCGCGCGTACCCGCTTCGCACCCAGCGCATCCACAGCTATGGCCGCCGACAACGCGCTGTCGATCCCGCCCGACAGGCCCAGCAGCACCCCGGGGAAGCCGTTTTTGCGAACGTAATCGGCCAGACCCAGACACAGGCAGCGATAGGTGTGCTCCGCCGCGTCCGGCTCGGGCGGCAGGGCCTGCTGCACGCAGACCAGCCCGCCCGGCCCGCGCCGCCACTCGGTCATCGTGACGCTTTCGCGGAACGAGGGCAGCACGGCCGCCAGGCTGCGGTCGGCGTTCAGCACGAAACTCGCGCCGTCGAACACCAGCTCGTCCTGTCCGCAGACCTGATTGACGAACACGAATGGCAGCCCGGTCTCGACCACACGCGCCACCGCCAGCGCCACGCGTTGGCCGCTCTTGCCGTCTTCGAACGGCGAACCGTTGATCGAAAGCAGCATTTCCGCCCCGGTCTCGGCCAGCGTTTCGGCGACCGCCGGGCGCCACCAATCCTCGCACACCATCAGCCCCAGCCGGTGCCCGCGAAACACCACCGGCCCGGGCGCCGGCCCCTCGTCGAACACCCGCTTATCGTCGAAAACACCGTAATTGGGCAATTCGTGCTTGGCCCGGCGGGCCACGATCGCGCCACCGTCCAGCAGATAGGCCGCATTATAGATGCGCTCGCCATCCCGCCACGGCCCGCCCACCACCAGCCCGGGTCCGCCATCGGCGGTGTCGCGCGCCAGGACCGACAGCGCCGCCTCGCAATCGGCGACGAAGGCCGGGCGGCGCACCAGATCTTCCGGCGGATAGCCGGCGATCGAGAATTCTGGCGTGACCACGAGCTCGGCCCCCAACGACGCTGCTCCGGCGCGCGCCACGCGTATCCTGGCCAGGTTCGCCGCAATCTGGCCCTCATGCGGGTTCAACTGGGCCAGCGCGATGCGCAGCGTGTCGGAAGGCGGCATGGCCGGAAGCTAGGGACGGGGCCGCCCCGGCGCAATCGGCGGCCGCTCGCCCCGGGGTTGTAACCCGGCCGTCGAGCCTTGACTTGTTGCGGCCATGCTCACTAAGCGCCGCGCTCGGCCGCAGATTTTTGGGACGCACATGACAGACGTCGTTGTCGTAGAATCGCCGGCCAAGGCCAAAACGATCAACAAATACCTGGGCGACCGCTTCACGGTGCTCGCCAGCTTTGGTCACGTGCGCGACCTGCCGCCCAAGGACGGCTCGGTCCGCCCGGACGAAAACTTCGCCATGGATTGGGAGGCCGACGAGCGGGGGGCGCGCCAGGTGGCGGCGATCGTACGCGCGCTCAAGGGTGCCAAGACCCTCTATCTCGCCACCGACCCCGATCGCGAGGGCGAGGCGATCTCCTGGCATGTCCGCGCCATGCTGGAGGAGAAGCGCGCCCTGCGCGGGGTGGATGTGCAGCGCATCACCTTCAACGAGATCACCAAATCGGCCGTGCAGCGCGCCATGGCCCATCCGCGCGCGCTCGACCAGCCGCTGATCGAGGCCTACCTGGCGCGCCGCGCGCTCGACTACCTGGTCGGCTTCACCCTCTCCCCCGTGCTGTGGCGCAAGCTGCCGGGCAGCCGCTCGGCGGGGCGGGTGCAATCCGTGGCCCTCCGACTGATCTGTGATCGGGAAGGCGAGATCGAGGCGTTCAAGCCGCGCGAGTACTGGACGGTCGAGGCGCATTTCCAGACGCCGGCCGGCGCCCCGTTTACCGCCAGGCTCTCCCATCTGGACGGCAAGCGCCTGGACCAGTTCGACCTCAACACCGAGGCGCTGGCCAGGCGGGCCAGGCAGGCCGTGCAGGACGGCGCCTTTACGGTGGGTTCCGTCGAGCGGCGCCGGGTCAAGCGCAACCCGCCGGCGCCGTTCACCACCTCCACCCTGCAGCAGGAGGCATCGCGCAAGCTGGGCATGGGGGCGCAGGCCGCCATGCGTACCGCCCAGCAGCTCTATGAGGGGGTGGACCTCGGCGGCGAGACGGTGGGTCTGATCACCTATATGCGGACGGACGGGGTGCAGATGGCGCGCGAGGCCATCGGCGCCATACGTGCCCATGTTGGGCAGGAATTTGGCGAAGCGTATGTACCTGCGGCGGCGCGCGAGTACACGTCCAAGGCCAAGAACGCCCAGGAGGCGCATGAGGCTTGCCGGCCGAGCGACGTGGACCGGACGCCGGAGAGTGTTGCCCGCTACCTCAATGACGATCAGCGCCGGTTGTACGAGCTGATCTGGCGGCGTGCGGTGGCCAGCCAGATGCAGTCGGCCGAGCTCGATCAGGTGGCTGTCGATGTGGTGCACGGGGGCACCAGGCTTCGCGCGACCGGCTCGATCATCGCGTTTGACGGGTTCCTGAAGCTGTATCGGGAAGGGACGGATGAGACTGAGGATGATGACAGCCGCATGCTGCCGCCCATGGCCGAGCGCGATCCGCTGATGCTGGGCGAGGTGTCCGCCGACCAGCATTTTACCCAGCCGCCGCCCCGCTATTCCGAGGCGAGCCTGGTGAAGAAGATGGAGGAGCTGGGGATCGGCCGCCCCTCGACCTACGCGTCCATCCTGACGGTGCTGCGCGACCGGAATTACGTGCGGATGGAGAACAAGCGGTTCGTCCCCGAAGACCGGGGCCGGCTGGTGACGGCTTTTCTCGCCAGTTTCTTCGAGCGTTACGTGGATACCGGTTTTACCGCCAATCTTGAAGAGAAGCTCGACGACGTTTCGGACGGGCGCCTGGATTGGCATGTGCTGATGCGGGATTTCTGGGAGGATTTTTCGCGCGCGATCGGGCAGACGCGCGAGTTGAAGATCTCGGACGTGATCGATGCTTTGGACGCCGATCTGGGGCCGCATTTCTTCCCGCCGCGGCCGGACGGGACCGACCCGCGGCTGTGCCCGGCCTGTCACAACGGGCGGCTTGGGCTGAAGCTGGGGCGGCATGGGAGTTTTATCGGGTGTTCGAACTACCCGAAATGCCAGTTCACCCGGCGCCTGGCGATTGAGGGCGGCGAGGGGGATGCCGAGGTTCTGAAGGAGGGGATGCGCACGCTGGGCCATCACCCTGAGACGGGTGAGGACGTCACCGTGCGGCGCGGGCCTTATGGGCTGTATGTCCAACAGGGCGAGCCGGATCCTGGCGACAAGAAGGCCAAGCCGCGCCGCATGGCGCTGCCGAAGGGCGTGGACGGCGAAAGCATCACGCTGGACCAGGCGTTGGGTCTGCTCACTTTGCCGCGTCTGATCGGCAAGCATCCGGAGACGGGGCAGGACATGGAGGCCGGGCTGGGGCGGTTTGGGCCCTACATCAAGATGGGCAGCATCTTCGCGTCGCTGGACAAGGACGACGATATCCTGGCGATCGGCATCAACCGCGCGGTCGATGTGATCGGGCGCAAGCTGGCCAGCGTGCGCATAGTGGGGCAGCACCCGAAGGATCGCGCGGACATACAGGTGCGCAAGGGGCGTTTCGGGCCGTATCTGCAGCACGGGCAGGTGGTGGCCAACCTGCCCAAGACGACGAGCATGGACGATGTGACGCTGGACGAGGCGGTGGCGCTGCTGGCCGAGCGCGGCAAGGTGCTGCCGGCGCGCGGCAAGAACGGCAAGAAGCTGCCGGCGAAAAAGGCCAAGCCGACGGCGGCCGGGGCGCCGGCGGCGGCCTCGGGTGCGAAGTCGCCTGTGAAGGTGGGGAAGGCGAAGGCTGGCAAGCCTGAGGCCAAGGCCAAGGCGAAGCCGGGGGCGAAGGCGAAGAAGCCGCCGGTGGCCGCGCGCGCCTGAGGGCGCCTAGGCGGGGCGCATGCGTGTCGGGCGCTATTCCGTGAGGCGGATGTTTTCGAGGGCGGCGGGCCAGGCTGGGG
>CAXUNK010000052.1:0-15689 GCA_964252425.1 uncultured Acetobacteraceae bacterium | reverse complement strand
CAGGCGGCCCGGGGCGGCGACGGGGTCGGCCACCCGGGCGGGGGGCCGGGCGCCGGCGTGGCGGGCGCCCAGCCCGCCGGCGATCACCATGCCGTGCGCGCCCTGGGCCAGCGCGATATCGCCTGCGACACTGCCCAGCGACAGGCAGAACCGGTCCAGCGCGGCCACCGCGAGCGGGTCCGTGCGGCCCAGCGCCGCCGCCCATAGCGTGGGAGCATCCGGTGCACGGACGGAGCGGCCCTCCATCGCGGCCAGATGCTCGTAGATGCCGGCCAGGCCAGGGCCGGAGACGACACGCTCGGCCGAGACGCGCACGAAGCGCTCGCGCAGGCTGACCAGCAACGCGTCCTCGATCACGTCCAGCGGCGAGAAATCCATGTGCCCGCCCTCGGTCTCCATCACCTCGTACCCGGTCGGGCGGCGCAACACATGGGCCACGCCCAGGCCGGTGCCAGGCCCCACCACACCGATCACCCCGGTGCGCGGCAGCGTCACATCCGGGCCGGTGATGTGCTGGAAGAACGTGTCCGGGAGTTGCGCCACGGCATGGGCGACGGCGCCGAAATCGTTGACCAGGGTCATCTGCCGAAGCCCCAGCTCCTGCGCCAGGGTCGCGGGGCGCAGCAGCCACGGGCTGTTGGTCAGCTTGACGAGCTCGCCGGTGATGGGTGCAGCCACGGCCAGGCCGGCGGCTTGCGGCAGCGCGCGGCCGGCGCTGGCCGCGTAAGCCGCCCAGGCCAGCTTCAGGCTGGCGTAGTCGGCGGTATGCAGGGTGGTGGGCGGCCCGAGCGAGACGACACGTCCGGCCGAGACTTCGGCAATCGCGAACCGAACATTGGTGCCGCCGAGATCGACCGATACGATGTCCATGCGGCTCATTGCCCGGGTCTGGCCGCCCCTGACAAGCCGCTGCAGACCCGCCCCACTCCGGGTGGCCGGTTTTCACTGCCCTGTGGGCGTTTGCGTCCCGCGCCGTCCCGGCGCTAGCTTCCCCGGTCCGATCGGCAGCATCGGGGGGAGGGATTGTTGGTCAGAGGCTTAAGGCTGGCTCGGGCAGCCGTGTTCGTCGCGCTATGCTGCTCAGGGGCGAGGGCGCAGACGCCCCCGAGCCAGGAGCTGGCGGGTCCGACGCGACGCCCGGCCGCCTCGCCGCCTGCGGCCGGTCAGCCCGGCTCGGAGCCTGGCAGTCTGTCCGTCCCGTTCCGCACCGGCTCGGCGACGCTGACGCCGACAGCGACCCGCCAACTGGACGCGTTCTGTCATCACGCCTCGCCCAGCGGCGCACTTCTGGTCGAGGGGTTTGCGGACACGCCGGACGCCGCCGACACCGACCGGGACCTCGCACAGCGCCGGGCGGATGCGGTCGCGCGCTACCTGGCGACGCTTGGGGTCGATCGGGTGGAGGTGACGGCCTTGGTCCAGGCGGCGCCCTACGCCAGACGGGCTAAAGTCAGGCAGGAAAGCAAATAGGGCAAACGCTTTGCTATCGATGCAATGTAAAGCTCAATTCCTTATGTTATATTATGTTACAGTAGTCCTTGTTTTAAGAAGACTACATTGCTTCGAATGTCATCCATGTTCGGCTGTTCGTCTGGGCAACTGAGTTGCCGCGCCAAGCGTGATCAATTGAAGTCCTGCCAGGAATACGAATGCGATCAGGAAGGGGTGTGTCCCCGACCTCGACCCTTGAACCATGGTCAGCGACATGACGATGGTTGTGATCGTCGTTGCAAGCGGGCCGCCTAGCCTTTGAATGATGTTGATGGCCGTGTTCGCGACAGCCAGCCGCTCCTTTGGAATTGACGCATACGCCGCAGATACGGAGGGAATGTTGATCGTGCCGTGGCCTGCGCCAAGTGCGAACAGGCTTGCCACCGTCAGATGAGATGAAAACCCGGCCAGGGTCATCCAGACAAACGGGACGATGCCCAGAAACGCCAAACCCGCCCCGCCGGCAGACACGGCGCGACCGCCGAACCGATCGCTGAGCCAGCCCACCATCGGATAGGAACACAACATTCCCAATCCCATCGTGGTCATCAATCCACCCGCTTGACCCACAGTGAGCGCGCAACCCGCAATCAGGAACACGGGTATCAAGAGTTGGCGGCCGTTGAAGACGCCATTGGCCAGGAACTGAGTTGCTGCCGCCGCCAAGAAAATACGGTTGTTGAAAAGTTCAAGGTCGATCAGCGCGGCACTTCCCTTGCGCAGCGCGTGCCAGACGAACGCTCCCAGCAAGAGCGAGCCGATGGCCAGGACCGATGCCCCGCCCGGCTGCACAGCGTTCGGCAACCCATAGAGCAGGCACGCCAAGCCGGGGGAGACCAGCAGGAAGCCCTGAAGGTCGAAAGGACGGATTTGGATCGTCGCCGCATCATCCGGAAGCAGGAGCGCCGCAAGACCGAGCCCCAGAACACCCATCGGCAGATTCAGGAAGAACAGCCACGGCCAGGCTGCATGGGTCAGGATCGCGCCGGCCAAGACCGGACCCAGTACCGGCGCGATGAGGATGGGCATAACGGCGTAGCCCATCACTCGCGCCATGTGCCTGCCGGCGGCCCGAGCAATCATCATCTGCGTCATCGGCGCGAGCAAGCCGCCTGCGACCCCCTGCAGCAGGCGGGCCAGGATCAGCTCGTCTATTGTCCGAGCCGCGCCACACATAAGCGACGCAAGCGTGAACACCGAGAAGCACCCGAGGTAAAGCCGCCTGGACCCCACGCGGTCCACCAGCCAGCCGCTGAGCGGCAGCATAAGCGCCAACGCAAGCAGATAGCCACTTACGATCCACTGCGCTGCTTCGGTGGACGCATGCAGGTCCTGGCGGATGGCAGAGAGCGACACGTTCACGACTGTCGAGTCCATCTGCGTCATGAATGGCCCGATGACCACGACAGCGACGATCCGCCAGACACGCGGGTCGATGCGGTCCCCAACTGGGGAGCGTCCAATATCGGTGGCGGCTGCGGCCAGATCGAGCTTCATGTAGCGTCTGCACGGTCGCATTCGTGCAGCGAACCGAAAATGCACGCCAGCAGCGCTTTGGCCTGGACGTTGCTAGAACCTATGGCGGCTGTACTTGGCATCGTGAAAGGCCAGCCCATCAGGCGGCCCGCTTGTTCAGGAGTGCCACGATCTCCCGGGTTGTCCCGGTCTCTCCCAGGCGCGGGAAGATGCGCAGGACGCTGTTGTCATGGGCTTCAAGGCTGAGGTCCGTCATGGCGTCAATGGCGAGCGTGACGTTGAACCCCAGCTCACGCGCGTGACGGGCAGTCGACTCGACACCTATGCTGGTCGCCACGCCCACAACCACGATCTGTGTCACACCGGCGGCCTTAAGATGGGCCTCAAGGTCGGTGTTGGTGAATGCTCCCCACGTATGCTTCACCACTCGGTGGTCGTCTGATTGTATATCCAGCTCGGGAATGAGATCGGACCAACCGTCGGGCAGATCTGCCACGTTGCTCGGCCGCTCCACCCGGCCGGACGGCGCGCCGCCAACGGTGACTAGGATGACGGGCAGGCCCCGGCGGCGGAACGCCTCGCCCAGCACATTCGCGCGCTCCACCACCTCCGCCACAGGGTGGACGGATGGGAGCGAGGCGATCCCTTTCTGCAAGTCGATCACGACCAGGGCGGTCCTGTCGTCCAGGGCGGAGAGTGCCATTGATCGCTCCTGAAGTTCTGGGCCAGCGACTAATCGACGAGACGCGCGAGGAGGCGGACGGCGCGGGCCAGGTCTCGCTGCTCCTCCAGGCTGAAATGCGAGCGTATTGCTTGCACCAGCCAATCCTGCCGTGCGGCACGCCCGGCGCGCAGCATGTCGAGGCAGGCAGGCGTGAGGGATAACAGGGTTTGGCGCCCATCGCCCGGGTCTGGTCTGCCTTCGATCAGCCCTGCCGCCTCCAGCGCGGAGACCGTAGTGCCCATCGATTGCGGGCGCACGCCTTCCATCCGGGCCAACATCGAGACTGTTGCGGCACCTTCCCGATCAAGGTGCAGGAGCGCCGACTTCTCCGGCCCTGTCAGGTCGCCCACCGCTGATCGCCCCCGAAGCCTGCGGCTCAGCTTGCCGAGCACGACCCGCAGGTCATCCGCTAGCTCGGCAATGTTGGTCTTGCGCATCTCGATGGTCTGCATCGCCGCAGCATAGCATTTGCGAAGGCAAACTGTAAAGGTGATCTTGACAGGTAGGCTTAACATAGGATTGGCACGTCGCAACGGACCCACTGAACCGCAAGTCAGAATTACTACTTACGAGGTCCGCGACAGCCCTGAACAAAAGTCTTTTGCTTCTTTTCTTCAGAAAAGAAGCCCTTCCTTCACGTCAATGCGCCGCCGCACCCCCCTCCTGAACGCGCGGCAGAAACAGCGCCAGCGGGGCGGCGAGCGAGGCGGCGATCATCAGCGCCCAGAACACGTCGAGGTAGCTGAGCATGGTGACCTGCTCGGCGAGTCTGCGTGAGATGGCGGCAAGATCCACTCCGGCGCCGTAGCCGTTATACGGGGTGATGTGCTCGGTCAGGCGGGCGTGGTGGAACTGGTCGCGATAGGCGAGCAGCGTGGTGCAGTAGCTGATGCCGACGCTGCCGCCCAGATTGCGCATCAGGTTGATCAGCGCGGAGGCTTCGTTGTTGCGGTCCGGCGGCACGCCCACCAGGGCGGCCGAGTTGATCGGGATGAACAGGAACGGCAGCCACATCGCCTGCAGCACGCGCACCACCGACAGATCCCAGAACCCGATCTGCTGATCGAGCCCGGATGCGTAGAACATCGCCACCGCCGTCCCGGTAAACGCCAGGGAGGTGAGAACACGCGGCTGCACCAGACGCCCGGTGACGATGCCGGCGACCGGCATCAGCACGATGGTCACCACACCGGCCGCGCCCAGGGTCAGCCCCGCCGTGGTGGAGTCGTAGCCGATGAGCTGCTGCGCCATTTGCGGCAGAAGCTGCGTGGTCGAGATCAGCGTAAAACCGACCAGGAACATCAGCACCAGCGCGATCGACAGCGCGCGCACGCGCAGCAGACGCAGATTGACCACCGGCTGCGGATGGTTCCATTCCCAGAACACGAGTGCGACCAGCGACACGACCGCGATCGAGCCGTACAGGTTGACGAAGGGGGTGCCCCACCCGCCCTCGCGCTCGAACCGGTCGAGCACGAGCTGCAGCATGCCGAAGCCCAGCGCCACCAGACCGAAGCCGATATAATCCACGCGCAACCCATCGGCGATCAGTTTGCGGCGGCGCGCCTGCGTCGCCGGCGAGTCGACCACGAACAGCCAGGTCAGCAGCAGCGACAGGCAGCCGAACGGCAGGTTGATCAGGAACACCCAGTGCCAGGATGCGGCATCGGTCAGATACCCGCCGATGATCGGGCCGATGGCCGGCGCCAGCACGACCGTCAGGCCGTAGAGCGCGAAGGAGGCGGCGCGCAGCCGCGGCGGGAAACTGTCGGCGAAGATCGATTGCTCGACGGGTGCGAGGCCCCCGCCGCCCACCCCCTGCAGCACGCGCCACACCAGCATCTGCGGCAGTGTGGTGGCGGTGGCGCAGAGCAGCGAGCTGACGGTGAACAGCGCCACGCACAGCATGTAGAAGCGCTTGCGGCCCACGACATTGGCCAGCCAGCCGCTGATCGGGATGACGATGCCGTTGCTGACCAGGTAGCTGGTGATGATGTACGTGCTCTCATCCTGGCTGGCGGCCAGCGATCCGGCGATATGCGGCAGCGCCACGTTGGCGATGGTGGTGTCCAGCACCTCCATGAACGTCGCGATCGAGACGATGACGGCGATCAGCCAAGGGCTGCGATTGCCGGCCGCCGAATAGGGCAGGTCGTCGTCCCTGCCGCCCGCGCGGTCGGAGGCGGATGGCTGCCCGGCCGAGTCGCGGGGCAAGCTAGCGCACCGTGATACGCGGCTCGACCGACATGCCGGGCGCCAGCAGCAGGCGCCGGCACACATCGGGGTCGTCGAAGACCAGCTTGACCGGCAGCCGCTGGACGATCTTGACGTAATTGCCCGTCGCGTTCTCGGCCGGCAGGCTGGAGAATACCGAGCCGGTGCCGCGCTGCACGCTTTCGACATGCGCGGCAAGCGGCTGGCCGGGGTACGCATCGACCCTGATCCGCGCCGGCTCGCCCGCCCGCAGATGCCCGAGCTGGCTTTCCTTCAGATTCGCCGTCACCCAGCATTGCGGCTGCACGATCGCCAGCAGCGCCTGACCGACGCCCACGTAGTTGCCGACATCGACCGTGCGCCGTGCCACGAAACCCGGCGCCGGCGCCGCGACCCGTGTGTAGCTGAGCTGCAGCCGCGCATTGGCCACGTTACTCTCGGCGGTGCGCAACGCGGCCTCGGCGGCCAGCACTTGTGTACGCGCGACGGCCAGTTGCGCGCGCATGCCGGAGGCCGCCTGCCGCGCGGCCTCCAGCCTGGCTTGCGCCCCGGTCGCCGTGGCGCGCGCCTGATCGAGCGTCTGGGCGGTGATGGCGCGCGGGTTGATGGCGCTGTAGCGGGCCAGGTCGCGCTGGTTCTGCGACAGGTCGGACTGGCTGACGCGTATGTTGGCCAGGGCCTGATCCAGATCCGCCTGGCGCGCGGGCAGGGTGGCGCGCGCCTGTTCAAGCCCGGCCGCCGCCTGGTCGCGCTGCGCCAGCATCTGGTCCAGCCTGGTCTGGGCGTCGCGCGGGTCGATCTCCACCAGCGCCTGGCCGGCGGTCACCGCTTGGTTGTCCTGCACCAGCAGGCGCGTGACCCGGCCGCCGATCTGCGGCGCGACCTGAGAGATGTAGCCGTCGATGAACGCGTCATCGGTGGATTCGTAGTGCCGCGCATCGAGCCAATAGAGCACGCCGGCGGCCACGACGATCAGCGCTCCGGCCGCGATCAGCCCGATGCGGAGCCAGGACCGCCGCTTGGGAGCGGGTGAATCCGCGCTTTCGTAGCCATCCAAAGCGTCTGGTCTGGTCTGGTCATCCATACACGCGCGCCCCGGTTGCGGGCAGACTGCGTTGAACGAACGGTTCGGTCAACGCTTCGCATCGTGACATCTCGAAGCGGCCAACCCGAGCGGCGCAGGGCCGCCCGGGCGCGTCATGCGGAGGCTGGCTGAGACGCGTCGGCGATCGAGCGGGTGATGATGTCGTGCGCCTCATCCAGCGTGCCGAACCCGTTCACCTTCACCCACTTGCCGGGTTCGAGGTCCTTGTACGTTTCGAAAAAATGGGTGATCTGCTGCCGCACGATTTCCGGCAGGTCGGCGGTGGTGTGCACGTCGGTGTAGAGCGGATGCACACGGTCGTGCGGAACACAGATGATCTTCTCGTCCATCCCGGCCTCGTCGGCCATGTGCAGCACGCCGATCGGCCGGCAGCGTATGACCGCACCCGGCACGATCGGGGAGGACGCCAGCACCAGCGCGTCGGCCGGATCGCCATCGGCGGCCAGCGTGCCGGGGATGTAGCCATAGGCCGCGGGATAGGCCATGGGCGTGAACAGGAAGCGGTCCACCACCAGCGTCCCGGTCTCCTTGTCCACCTCGTATTTGACGCTGGAGCCCTGCGGTATCTCGACCACCACGTTGATGTCGTGCGGCGGCGCGTTGCCGGTATTGGTAAACCTCATGGTTTGCGCCCCCGAGCCCGGTCAATGCAGGCCGGACAGGATCGCCAGCAGCAGCAGCGCCACGATGTTGGTGATCTTGATCATCGGGTTCACCGCAGGCCCCGCCGTATCCTTGTAGGGGTCGCCCACGGTGTCGCCGGTCACCGCGGCCTTGTGCGCCTCCGACCCTTTGCCGCCGTGATTGCCCTCTTCGATGTATTTCTTGGCGTTGTCCCAGGCGCCGCCGCCCGACGTCATCGAGATCGCCACGAAAAGCCCGGTCACGATGGTGCCGAGCAGCATCGCGCCCAGCGCCGAGAACGCCGCCACACGGCCGCCGACCAGGTCGATCACCACCCACAGCACGACAGGCGCCAACACCGGCAGCAACGAGGGCAGGATCATCTCGCGAATTGCCGAACGCGTCAGCAGATCGACCGCGCGGCCGTAATCCGGCTTGCCCGTGCCTTCCATGATGCCCGGTATCTCGCGGAACTGCCGCCGCACCTCGACCACCACGGCACCGGCCGCGCGGCCCACGGCCGTCATGCCCATCGCGCCGAACAGGTAGGGCAGCAAGCCCCCGATGAACAAGCCGATGACCACGAACGGATCCTGCAACGAGAAGCGCACGTCCAGCGTCGGAAAGTAATGCTTCAGGTCCTGCGTGTAGGCGGCGAACAGCACGAGCGACGCGAGCCCCGCCGAGCCGATGGCATAGCCCTTGGTCACCGCTTTCGTCGTGTTGCCGACCGCGTCCAGCGCGTCCGTCACGCGCCGGACGTCGCTCGGCAGGTCGGCCATCTCGGCGATGCCGCCGGCGTTGTCGGTCACCGGACCATACGCATCCAGCGCCACGATCATGCCGGCCAGCGACAGCATGGTCGTGGCCGCGATCGCGATTCCGAACAGCCCGGCCGACGCGTAGGAGGCGATGATGCCGGCGCTGATCACCAGCACGGGCAACGCCGTGCTTTCCATCGAGACGGCCAGGCCCTGGATGACGTTCGTGCCATGTCCGGTGGTCGACGATTGCGCGATCGAGCGGACCGGCCGGTACTCGGTCGAGGTGTAGTATTCGGTGATCCAGACCAGCAGCCCGGTGACGCCCAGCCCGATCAGCGCGCACACGAACAGCCGCATGCCGGTGACCGCGGTGCCGCTGCCCTCGATGACGGTCGAAAACCCCGTAGTCAGAGCGACGACGAGGGCGATCGCCACAGCCGACAGCGCGCCGGTCACGATCAGGCCTTTGTATAGCGCGCCCATGATGTTGGCGTCCGCGCCGCGCAGCCGGACGAACTGCATGCCGATGATGGAGGTGACGATGCAGACGGCGCAGATCGAGAGCGGCAGACGCATCAGTGCCGCGGCCGTCGGACCGGAGAAGAAGATGTTGCCCAGCAGCATGGTGGCAACGATGGTGACGGCGTACGTCTCGAACAGGTCGGCCGCCATGCCGGCGCAGTCGCCCACGTTGTCGCCCACGTTGTCGGCGATGACGGCGGGGTTGCGGGGGTCGTCCTCGGGGATGCCGGCCTCGACCTTGCCCACGAGATCGGCGCCGACATCGGCGCCCTTGGTGAAGATGCCGCCGCCGAGCCGGGCGAAGATGGAGATCAGGCTGGCGCCGAAGGACAGGCCGACCATCGCCTCCATCGCCGGGCGCAGATCGGCGTCCGGCGCCAGGCCGCCGCGCAGGAAGAAATAGTAGCCGGCGACGCCCAGCAGGCCCAGACCCACCACCAGCAGGCCGGTGATCGCGCCCGAGCGGAACGCGACCTCCAACCCCGCGGACAGACCCTGACGGCAGGCCTGGGCGGTGCGCACGTTGGCGCGAACCGAAACGTTCATGCCCACATAGCCGGCCACGCCGGACAGCACCGCGCCGATCAGGAATCCCACGCCCACGCGGATGCCCAACAGCAGGCTGAGCACGACCAGGATGACCACGCCCACCATGCCGATGGTGATGTATTGCCGGTTGAGATAGGCGCGCGCCCCCTCCTGCACGGCGGCCGCAATCTCCTGCATGCGCGCCGAGCCGGCATCGGCCGCCAGCACCTGCCGCGTGGTGAACACCCCGTAGAGAAGGGCGAGCACGCCGCCGAGCAGAATGGCGAGGTTGGCGAGACTCATGCGGCGCTTGCTCCCGTGGACCCATATTGAAGGTTTGTGGCCGCCCGGTTAATGCAGGCGTGGCGGCTTGTCCACGCCTGGCGGCGGCCGGCTTGCTGCGCCTGTAGCTCAACTGGTTAGAGCGGGCCGCTCATAACGGCTTGGTTGCGGGTTCAAGTCCTGCCGGGCGCACCAACACCTCGCCGTCCTGCTCCGCGCCCGCACAGCCGCGCGGGGTGGCGGCAGTCGGCCCAGCAAGTTATGTTGGATGCGAGGAGAGTTCCCGCAATGAAACCCGTGATCGGCGTGGTGGCCGACATCCATGCTGGCGGCAAGCATGTCGCGCACACCGTCCAGCAGAAATACCTCGATGCCGCGGCCGGCGGGGCGGACGCCATACCGCTCATCCTGCCGGCCCGGGTCGAGGCGCCGGGCAGCGTGTGGTCCGACCCCGCCGACCTCGCCCGGGTGCTGGCCATGCTGGACGGGCTGTTCCTGACCGGCGCGATCAGCAACGTGGCACCTGGCGAATACGGCGCCGCCCTTGCCGACCCGCACTCGCCGTCCGACCCGGCCCGCGATCATGTGACCCTGCGGCTGGTGCGCGATGCCGTGCGCCTGGGCCTGCCTGTGCTGGGCGTCTGCCGCGGCTGCCAGGAGATCAACGTGGCGCTGGGCGGCACGCTGCACCAGGCGGTGTACGAGGTGCCCGGGCTGGAGGACCATCGGGAAAAGCCGGGCGTCTCCCTTGCCGAGCAGTACGCGCCCGCCCATGCGGTGGCGTTTACCCAGGGCGGTCTGCTGGCGATGGCCACCGGCATGGCCGGGGCGCGGGTCAACTCGCTGCACGGCCAGGGCGTAGACCGGCTCGCCCCGGGCCTGGCCGTCGAAGCGACGTCGCCGGACGGGCTGGTCGAAGCCTTCCGCCTCGACGACCACGAAAAATTCGCCCTCGGCGTGCAGTGGCACCCGGAATGGGCCTTTCGCGACGACCCGCTCTCCACCGTGATCTTCCGCAGCTTCGGCCAGGCCGCCCGCGCCTACGCCAAACGCCCGAAGCGCGACCGCCTGGCCGCCTAGCTGACGCCCGACAACTGACATGGAGCACGCCATTTTGGATTTTACCGACCTGCACACCACCGCCCCCGCTCGCAGCACTACCGCACCCTCCGTCCTGGAAGCCTTCGTCGTCGATGCGAACGGCATCGCGCGCGGCAAATGGGTGCCGGCCGAGCGCATACCGGAGGTGATGGAGAAGGGGGTGGCGCTGCCGCGGTCGGTCTATGCGCTGGATGTGTGGGGCTGCGACGTGCCGGAGGCGGGGCTGTGCGTGGGCACCGGCGACCCGGACGGCAACTGCATGCCGGTGGAGGGCACGCTGCTGCCGGTGACCTGGCTGACGCGGCCGACCACGCAATTGCTGCTGAGCATGGTCGATCAGGACGGCCGCCCCTTCTACGCCGACCCGCGCGTGGTGCTGGCCCGCGTGGCCGACCAGTTCAAGCGGGCGAAGCTGACGCCGGTGATGGCGACCGAGCTCGAATTCTACATCATCGACCGCCGGCGCACCCCGCGCGACCCCGTCTCCCCGCCCAGCAGCCATGAGGGGCGATGGAACGGGTGGCAGACGCAGGTGCTGTCGATCGCCGAGCTGCATAGTTTCGAGCCGCTGCTGGCCGACATCTTCACCGCCTGCGAACGGCAGAACCTGCCGGCCGACACGGTGGTGCGCGAGAACGGGCCGGGCCAGTACGAGGTTAACCTCAACCACGTGGCCGACCCGCTGGTGGCCGCCGACCACGCGTTCCTGCTGAAACGCATCGTCAAGGGCGTGGCCCGCAAGCACGGGCTGGACGCGACCTTCATGGCCAAGCCCTACGGCAACCTCGCCGGCAGCGGCATGCACGTGCACATGTCCATCCTGGACGAGCAGGGCCGCAACATCATGGCCGGCGACGGCGGCGCGCCCACCGACCGGCTGCGCCACGTGGTGGGTGGCATGCTGGAGACGATGGCCGACACCATGCTTCTGCTGGCGCCGCACGCGAACTCCTTCCGCCGCCTGACCCCAGGCGGCCACGCGCCCACCAACCTCACCTGGGGCCTGGACAACCGCCGCGCCGCCGTCCGCGTCATCACCGCTGGCCGTGCGACGCGCGTGGAACACCGCGTGGCCGGTGCCGACTGCAACCCCTACCTGGCTGTCGCCGGCGTGCTCGCCGGCGCCATGCACGGCCTGCGCGGCGAAATCGACCCCGGCCGCGCACTAGAAGGCGAGGACCAGGCCGATTTCGGCGCGCTGCCGGTCAACTGGGACGACGCGATCGACGAATTCGACGCAAGCGAGGTGCTGGGCGAGTATCTGGGCCTCGACTACCAGGACCTGTTTTCCGCGTGCAAACGGCAGGAGCAGGCGGAGTTCCGGCGCCGGGTGACGGATGTGGAATATGACGCGTATTTGCAGTCGGTTTAAGCAAGTGTAGGGCGGAAATGCGAAGCGCCTTCCGCCGTTGCTATATCAAACGGCAGTTCCCTCACCTTTATCGGTCCTCATGGCTGGATGCATCGTGCCGCAGAAAACGCCGAAACACGAGAACCGCCAATCGGCAGCGCGAGCGTGCTGCGGCCTGACTGGACTGAGACGCAGATGTTTGATTGGGTGGTACCGCGCCGCGGTCATGGATCGTATGCTCTCACCACTGCTCCTGCACACCAGCCTACCAAGCGTGCCGGAATGCTGTGTCACGGGCCAAACTTCCACCGACGAGTGATGGCGGAAGTCTCTTCGCTCTTCTGCCCTACGCTTACTACGTGTGCTGCACCCTGAAGCTATAGTATGGCGTGAGCAACATCGTCGCTGCCATGTCGCCAGCCCATTTGTGTTGCAACTTGGTTGCAAAATTCTACTCGCTGACGAAGCGTAGCAACCTGTCCTGACATTGCCTTTTTTAAAATAAGATTCACTCGACGACGATCAACTAGTGGTGCCACGGTCTCCCGTAATGGTTTCTCAATGTTATTTGCATATTTTTTCGAAAGACTAATCACTTCCTCCCGTATCATACGGCGTTCTCGTTCCGCCAATTTATTGGATGCGACTGCAACGTAGACGTTCATAAGTTTCGACGCTCTCACATCGATGAGCTGGACTGAGTCGTCGACACCGGTGAGCGGCTGCGAATGAGCCATTTCCTGAACGAACACCCTAACTGATTGCAGTAGTCTGGTGTTCATAAGGCAACACCAGGCTGCGCGATATCCCTCAAAAAGCGGAACGCTGTTATGCTCACACCAGATTTGAATTAAGGCAAACGCTACGGCATCACAGGCCAACTCTGCACTGAGACGCTGACTATTAGCTGACGCGAACTCCTCTTTTGTGTTAATTGCGGTGAGTTGGGCCTCGTAGCTTTCTTCGTCATTAAATCTTTCCCGGTAAGCCGCGTGGAACGCCTCACGCCAGTTTACCGGTCGGTGGTCTTTCACCAACAGGTCTGCGAACATTGGAATCGCATCCAGTCTATTATATGAAGATAAATAGTGAGTGCACTCGTGCAGGGCCAAGAAAAACAGGAGTAGCCCTCCCCAATTCAACTCAACTGCCAGTGTTCCAGCGGGTGATGCCGCGCTACGACTGGCTTGAGACCTAAAACCGTCCATCGCTACTGCTACGATTTCTGGCTGATTAAGTAATATCGCAGCTTCTCCAATAAGCTTGTGCAAATACGATTCAACGCGCAGGCTATATTCTTTACAATAGAGGAATTCATTTAGTGTATCGAAACATCGAATTACCTGAATGTCAAAAATAAGTCTGTCTACTCCATTTATAGTTCGGACCTCGCGGAACTTTGGCGCAAACTCAACAAGCCACTACATGTAGTGGTGCCCTGAATCAGTAATTCATGTCCTTTTGGCGCAAGTTCAACAAGAAATCCGGCTCCCGTAGCCCTGCATCTCCGTAGTAAAATGGCTGGTTGGTTACGGGATGGCTGAAATGGCAGAGGACTACCGGCAACTCGTCGCGCAGCTGACACGCCTGAGGGGTGAGACGCTGAGCCGGATCGACGATCTCGACAAGCAGATCGCCGCATTGGAGCAAGAGCGGGAATCGATTACAGCCGAACTCGCGTACGTGGACGGCATCCTGCGTGCGAGGGCACCCGAACTCAAGCTGGAAACGGTCAAGCCGCGGCGCCCGAAGGGTTCCTGCGTCGTCAAGCGTGCGGACGGCAGGCGCGTACCCGTCACCCAGGCCATCCTCAAGCTGCTGCGCGTCCGGAACGTGCCGATGAGCGTGGACGATGTGGTTGAGGTGTTGTCGCTCGACTACCCGGCCCTGGACGCCGAGAAGCTCAAGCAGAACGTGCGGTCGTTCCTGTCCACCAGAAGGTCGAAGGGCGTCCTGGAGGCGGCGCCCAACGACAAGGGAGTCCTTGCGTACCGCTTCGCGGAAAGGACAGGCACAAGACTGCTGATGCAGGCGGCGGAATAGAACCGTCCGCGTCCAGCTGTAGTGATACTTCAGGCGGTGTGCAGCTGTTGGACGATTTCCACGGTATGACCCTCCGGGTCGCAAACGACGGCCCGTCGCCCCCATTGAGTTTCCGCAGCAGAACGCGTCATTCGGCCCCCGTTCGCGACGGCACGTTCGCAGACCTCGTCAAGATTCTCAACGCCGAACCCGAGGCGGGTCGCTGACGTCGAATCGGTTTCGGATACGCGGGGATAGATCTCGAAAACCGACTTCCCGACCCGGCAGGCGTAGTGCTCCGGCCCCTTGCCGTGACGCTCCAGGTCGAAACTGAGGCCGAGTGCCTCGTAAAAGCGGCTCAGCCTTTCGGGATTTGCCGCCCGGATGACGACGAGCATTTCCATGTCGACTTCAGGCCTCCTCTGCATCGGACAAGGGCAAGGCAATCGGCACGTCGATGTCGGAGAACATGACCCGGACTTCCAACCTGCCACCCATCGCCTCCACCAGCGCCCGCATCGAACCGAGTGTGGGGTTGGATCTCCCCTCGAGCCGCGAAACGTTTGCTTGGCCAATGTGGAGGGCATTGGCGAGATCCGCTTGCGTCATGCCAACCAGCTTCCGGACCTGCCCCAACCTCATCGGAGTGGGAGCCGATCCCATTGCCGCCGCGTCGGAGAGCTCTCTTACTCGTCGGCAAACCAGTCTAGGGTCCTGATAGATTTCGGACGGCTTCTCTCCGTAGCCGGAATTTTCAACGTAAAGGCCGAACCCACGATCCGACCTCCAGGACACAGGGATCACCGTTTTGCCTGCCCTCACATCAAACCACCATTCCCCGTCCTGATGATCGGGCTGATCGACCTCTACGGTGGCATCGGGCCACCAACTCCTCATCATGGTTTCGAAGTCGGTGGGGTTGAACTCGGGTCGTCGAACTCGATCGTGTTCCCGTCTTGACCTGGCTTGTTGAGAACACATGAGCCGCCGACCTCCTGAATCCGAATTGCGCCTTGCGAACTGATGTAAGTATTGTGACGGGCACTCCTGAAGCGTCTGAGACCTTCATGCCCTGGGACAGAACGCTCGTTGTCGTCCTTAGGTGGATACATGCGCCCGTCGTCCCTGGGTAAGGCCGGATTGAACTGGATGCCCGACAACTCGTCTTCGACCGCGTTCAAAGTAGTCGCAAGCAGCAGTCTTGCCTCGTCGAACGAAGCGCATACCTGGGCCTCCTCTAACCTTCGCAGGAACTCCTCCAGCCTTTCCGCCCTGCTGCTCGTCACGATTGTCGTCCCTTCTTTGGGATATTACACATAAAGCATATTTAGTCAAGCTGTCCGTTCTCCGGCGGATCACCGTGCCTCCTGGATCTCACGACGATGAGAGCCAAGCTCGAGAGCTTCAACGGTCGTGTTCGAACCAGAGATTAGGGCCTGTCGTCAATTAAGCCAGACAAAAGCGGCGGCCAAATAGATCGCGCCG
>CAXUNK010000051.1:0-15968 GCA_964252425.1 uncultured Acetobacteraceae bacterium | reverse complement strand
GGCAAGACGGTGCTGATCCAGGAGCTGATCAACAACATCGCCAAGGGCCATGGCGGCGTCTCGGTCTTCGCCGGCGTGGGCGAGCGCACGCGCGAGGGCAACGACCTCTATCACGAGATGATCGATGCCGGCGTGATCAAGCTGGGCGACAACACGACCGAGGGCAGCAAGGTGGCCCTGGTCTATGGCCAGATGAACGAGCCGCCCGGCGCCCGCGCCCGCGTGGGCCTGACCGGGCTGACGCTTGCCGAATATTTCCGCGACGAGGAAGGCCAGGACGTGCTGTTCTTCGTCGACAACATCTTCCGCTTCACCCAGGCGGGCGCCGAGGTCTCCGCGTTGCTGGGGCGCATCCCGTCGGCGGTCGGGTATCAGCCGACGCTGTCCACCGACATGGGCGCGTTGCAGGAGCGGATCACCTCCACCAAGAAGGGGTCGATCACCTCGGTGCAGGCAATCTATGTGCCGGCCGACGATTTGACCGACCCGGCGCCCGCGACCTCGTTCGCGCATCTGGACGCGACCACGGTGCTGAACCGGGCGATCAGCGAGAAGGGCATCTATCCGGCGGTGGACCCGCTGGACAGCACCTCGCGCTCGCTCGACCCGCGCATCGTGGGCGAGGAGCACTACCAGGTGGCGCGCGACGTGCAGCGCATCCTGCAGACCTACAAGAGCCTGCAGGACATCATCGCGATCCTGGGCATGGACGAGCTGTCGGAGGAGGACAAGCTCACCGTCGCGCGGGCCCGCAAGATCGAGCGGTTCATGAGCCAGCCTTTTCACGTGGCCACGGTATTCACGGGGCTCGAAGGCAAGTTCGTGCCGATCGCCGACACGGTCCGCTCCTTCCGCGAGATCGTGGAGGGCAAGCATGACGACCTGCCCGAGGCGGCGTTCCTGATGGTCGGCACGATCGAGGAGGCGCGCGAGAAGGCCGAGCGCATGAAGGTTTCGGCCTGACCATGCCCATCGACCTGGAGATCGTAAGCCCGGCCCGCCTGGTGCTGAGCCGCGCCGTCGATATGGTGGTCATGCCAGGCTATGACGGCGATCTGGCGGCCATGGAGGCGCACGCGCCGATGATCACGCTGCTGCGTGGCGGGGTGATCTCGCTTCACGAAGGCGGCGCGGTGACCGACCGGCTGTTCGTGGCGGGCGGGTTTGCCGAGATCACCGCCGATCGCTGCACCATCCTGGCTGACGACGCCGTGCCGGTGGCCGAGATGTCGGTGCAGGCGGCGCAGGAGAACCTGGCGCGGGCGGAGCAGGCCTGGGCGGAGGTGGACAAGACCGACATCGCCGCGCGGGATGCGGTTCTGGACCGGTTGCAATCGACGCGGGAGGCCGTCCGGGTCGCGGGGCGCTGAGGATCGTTAGGCTGGCATAATGGTGACGGCTGTGGCCCCAGCAACACAGCCTCCCGCCTCACCCTTTCCGCGTTTTCGCGGCAGTGGCATTTTCGTCCGGTCACCGCGCCCTGTGTCGCGTCCGAGCGCGCGTGAACACAGCGGTATCGGTTTGGTAGGGGCCATGTCGGCATGAAGCACTGGCGGATCGAGGAGGTCTCCTGGGACCGGTTCGATCCCGGGAAACTCGACCCTGAGATCGTGCCCCTGGTGAAGGCGGCCGCTTTGGTCGAGCGGAACGGCATCGATTACGGCACCTACCTGAACCGCGTTTTCGCAGAAGACCCGGACTTCCGCGCGGCGGCCGACCGCTGGTCGCTTGAGGAGGTGCAGCATGGCGACACGCTGGGACGCTGGGCGATGCTGGCCGATCCGGCCTGGGATTTCGAGACCGCCTTCCATCGCTACAAGACCGGCTATCACCTCCCGTTGCTGGATGCCGATTTCTCGGTGCGCGGCTCGCACACTGGCGAGCTGATCGCGCGCTGCATGGTGGAGAGCGGCACGTCCAGCTATTATTCGGCGCTGGGCGATGCCACGCAGGAGCCGGTACTGCAGGAGATCTGCCGGCTGATCGCCGCCGACGAGTTCCGCCACTTCAAGCTGTTCTACGACCATCTGCGCCGCTACCTGGGACGCGAGCGGATCGGCGTGTTGCAGCGTCTGCGCATCGCGCTGAGCCGCATCGGCGAGAGCGAGGATGACGAGCTCGCCTATGCATTCTATTGCGGCAACATGCCGATGACCGCGACGTATCGGCATGATCAGGCGATTGCCGGCTACATGTCGCGGGCGATGTCGATGTATCGGCGCCGGCACCTGGACCGGGCGGTGGGCATGATCCTCAAGGCGATCGGCCTTCCGCCGCGCGGGCGCCTTTCGGCGGTGGCCGGGCGAGGCGCGTGGTGGCTGATGCGGGCGCGCGCGCAGAAATTCCGCCGCGTCGCCTCGGCCAGCCCCGCCCTACCAGCGTGAGGTCAGGCGGCGCTGCCGAACCTGCTGGCGTTGCAGGCACGCAAACGCGGCATCAGGTCCGTGACAACCGCATCAACATGGTCCGCGCGCTCAAGCGGGACGCTCGCCGGTCCGGCGATCCCGAGCACGGCTTCCAACGCCTGGGCCAGCGTGTCGAACTCGCCTTGGTCGGCCCAAGTCACGCCGCACCACGCCTGTATGACGGCGCCGCGACGGGCAAACACCCAACGCGCCCAAGCCTCGCTCCCGCGATAGACGCTGAGAAAATTGCCCACCTCGTTCGCATCCGTGCCTTCCCGCTCGTAGATGACGAGGCGGTCAAAGCCGGCCCGACAGGCCACATCGCGCCAATTGCTGACATCAAGCCTGTCGCTGGCGGAGAGACAGGTCGCTTTCCGCTGCAGGCGCGCAGCTCGATACTCTGCGAAATCAATAACTTGCGACGTAACTGAAAGCTTTAAGCTACGCATCTCGCTCACCATCAAGCTGGTGGAAATGTTCTTAGCCTAAACTTCTCGTGATGTATGTGACACGAGCGACACACGAAGCGGTTTTTTGACTAAAAATTGACGTTACTGCAACCGTGAGTGCAGGGGGTCGGTGTGCCTTGCTGATTACGCGTGTAGGCTTGAGGCAACTCGCCCGGCGATTGCCAGGCAGGAGGTAAGGCCCGGACTTTCGATGCCGAGCAAATTTACCAGGCCGGCATGGCCGTGCACCTCCGGTCCGTCTATCACGAAGTCCTGCGTCTGATCGGCCGGCACGATCTTTGGCCTCACTCCCGCATAGCCCGGCCGCAACCGCTCGGCCGGTAGGCCGGGCCAGTAGCGCTTGACCGCCGCGGCGAAACCCGTCGCCCTGGCAGGATCGACCTTATAATCCTCGTCTTCCACCGCCTCGACGTCCGGGCCGAACCGGGCCTGTCCACCCATATCGAGGGTGAGGTGTATGCCGGCGCCACCTGGGATGGGCACGGGATAGATCAGGCGCGTGAACGGCGCGCGCCCGTCCAGAACGAAGTAGTTGCCTTTCGACAGGTAGGCCGTGGGCACGTGCTCGGCTGCCAGACCAGCGGTCGCCCGCGCAAGCCGCACTGCTCCAAGTCCGGCAGCGTTGACGAATTCCCTGCACCGCAGGCGGGTCGCGTGGACGCCGCCGATGTGCAGCACGAAGCCGCCTGGCACGATATCCACGCGCTTGACCGGCGCGCGGCAGATGACGGACGCACCATGGTCGGCGGCCTCACCCGCGAGCGCCAGTATCAGCGCATGGCTGTCCACGATCCCAGTCAATGGGGAGTGCAGCGCACCGGTGCACGCCAGTGCCGGCTCCAGAGCAGTCGCCTCACGAGCTGTCAGTTGTCGCAAGCCGCCCACGCCATTTGCCCCGCCCCGCGCCTCGATACGGTCCAACTCGCCCAGCTCAGCCTCGGTCGTGGCCACGATCAGCTTGCCGCAAAGCCGTGTGGCTACGCCACGGGCCGCGCAATATTCGAGCAGCGCCTGGCGTCCGGCCGCACAGAGAAGGGCCCGGTTGCTGCCCGGCACATAGTACAGCCCGGCATGCAGCACCTCGCTGCTGCGGGCAGAGATGCCGGTTCCGATCGCATCCGCCGCCTCCAGCACCATGACATCGCGCCCGGTGCGGGCCAGGGCGCACGCCACAGCAAGGCCGACCACGCCGGCACCGGCCACGACGCAGCCCACCCGATCGGTCACGGCCGCGTCAGGGCTTGCGCGTGCAGTCGTAGCCAGGGCCGTTCTGCACGCAGCGAAGCGGGGTGAAGCTGGTGTCGGCCGGTGGTGCGCTGGCAATGAAGCCGCGCGGCCCGGCTGCCGCCGCCGGCTGGGGCCGCGGCGGCGCACCCCCGCAGCCCGACCGGAGGCCCGCCAGAAGCATCGCTCCGTACACTATGTGGCCGTTCATGATCCGTAAGCTTTCCCATGCGAGTTACACAGGCTCACACGATGTGGGCTGGAAGCCGCCAAGCCAAGCCTGTAGGCGGACGCATGCGGCTTTGTGTCCATAGCCGCAGCCTCTAAATGGCCACCATGAACCTCATCCGCCCCCGCGCGCCGGCTGCATCATCCTGGAACCGCGCTCGTGGATGACCAGCGCGCTCTGCCGCTGTCACGCCCCGAAACTGCACGTCGGCCCAGCCGCGCGCGCAGGCTGGTGCCCTGGCTGATCCTCCTGCTGCTGCTGGCCGGCATCGTTCTGCTGGTCCGGCTGTTGGGCCACGCAGCCGCACCGCAGGCGGCACGCGGGGCGCCGCCGCAAACGGTGGGTGTTGCGCCCGCCACGCTGTCGGACATGGAGGCGAGCGACTCCGGCCTGGGCACCGTCACCTCGCTGGCGACCGTGGTGGTGCAGAGCCAGATCAGCGGGGTGCTGCAGACGGTCGGGTTCCACGAAGGGCAGATCGTCCGACGCGGCGATTTCCTGGCGCAGATCGACCCGCGTCCCTATCAGGCGCTGCTGGACCAGGCGCGCGGCACTCTGGCGCACGACCAGGGGCTGCTGCGACAGGCGCAGATGGATGCACGGCGCTACGCCACCTTGCAGCGTCAGGACAGCATCGGCCGACAGCAGGCCGAAGACCAGCAGTTCATCGTGCAGCAATATGAAGGGTCGGTCGCGGCCGACCAGGGCATGATCGAGGCGCAACTTGTCAACCTCGCCTTCTGTCACATCGTCTCGCCGATCGACGGCCGCGTGGGACTGCGCCAGGTGGACGCGGGCAATTACGTGACACCCGCGTTGGCAAACGGGCTGGTGGTCGTGACGCAGATCGACCCGATCAGCGTGATCTTCACCCTGCCGGAAGACGATCTGCCGCCGATCCAGGCGCGGCTGTCGGCGGGCGCCACACTGCAGGCGATCGCGTTGGATCGCAGCAACACCACGCAGCTCGCGACCGGCACGCTGGAGACGATCGACAACCAGATCGACACCACCACAGGCACGTTCAAGCTGCGCGCGCTGTTCTCCAACCCGACGGGCGCGCTGTTCGCCAACCAGTTCGTCAACGTGCGTCTGGTGGTCAGCACGGTGCACGGGGCGGTGACGGTGCCCAACGCCGCGTTGCAGACCGGCGCGCCCGGCAGCTTCGTCTATCTGCTGATGCCGGACAGCACCGTCGCCGTGCGTGCGGTCAGGACAGGGCTGGTGGACGGCACAAAGACGCAAATCGTCTCCGGCCTTGCCAGCGGCGATCGTGTGGTGATCGACGGCGCGGACCGCCTGCGCGACGGTGCGAAGGTTACCGTGGCCGGCGCGCGCGGTGACAACGCCACGCCTGGATCAAGCCATCCGCATCGTCATCACCGGGCAGCGGCGCAGTAGCCGTGGGCCCCTCGGCACTGTTCATCCTGCGGCCGGTCGCGACCACGCTGCTGATGCTGGCGCTGCTGCTGGTGGGCCTGGTGGCTTATCGATACCTGCCGCTCTCCGCGCTGCCGGAGGTGGATTACCCCACCATCCAGGTCCAGACATTCTACCCTGGCGCCAGTCCGGAGGTGATGACCAGCTCGGTGACCGCCCCGCTCGAACGGCAATTCGGCGAGATGCCGGGACTGAGCCAGATGAGTTCGCAAAGCTCGGCCGGCGCCTCGGTCATCACGCTGCAATTCTCGCTCGACCTCTCGTTGGATGTAGCCGAGCAGGAAGTGCAGGCGGCGATCAATGCCGCCGGCAACCTGCTGCCGTCCGATCTGCCGGCGCCGCCGATCTACGCCAAGGTGAACCCGGCCGACGCGCCGATCATCACGCTGGCGCTCACCAGCCGCACGCTGGCGTTGACGCAAATCGAGGATCTGGCGGAGACGCGGCTGGCCCAGAAGATCAGTCAGATCGATGGGGTCGGGCTGGTCTCGATCTCCGGCGGTCATCGGCCGGCGGTGCGCGTGCAGGCCAACCCGCGCGCGCTCGCCGCGGTGGGGCTGAACATCGACGATCTGCGCACGACGATTGCGAACCTGAACGTCAACACGCCCAAAGGGAATTTTGACGGTCCGGCGCAGGCCACCACCATCAACGCGAACGACCAGCTTCCCGATGCGAAGGCGATGGCCGGCGCGATCGTCGCCTATCGCAACGGCGCGCCGATACGTCTGACCGATGTGGCCAGTATCGTGCAGGGATCGGAGAACGACCGGTTGCAGGCCTGGATGGACCGCACGCCCGCGGTCATCCTGAACGTGCAGCGCCAGCCGGGTGCCAACGTGATCGCCGTGGTCGATCGCATCTCGGGCCTGCTGCCGAAACTGCAAGCATCGTTGCCGGCCGCGTTGCAGATGGCCAAGCTGACCGACCGTACGAACACCATTCGCGCCTCGGTCGCCGATGTGGAGTTCGAGCTTGCCCTGGCGATCGGCTTGGTGGTGCTGGTGATCTTCGTTTTCCTGCGACGTCTGCCGGCGACGCTGATACCGAGCCTGTCGGTGCCGCTTTCCCTCGTCGGCACCCTGGCCGCGATGTACCTGTGGGGGTTCTCGCTCGACAACCTTTCGCTGATGGCCCTGACCATCGCGACCGGCTTCGTGGTGGACGATGCGATCGTGATGATCGAGAACATCGACCGCTATATCGAGACGGGTGAGGCGCCGTTGCAGGCGGCGCTGAAGGGGTCCGGCGAGATCGGCTTCACCATCATCTCGTTGACCGTATCGCTGCTTGCGGTGCTGATACCGCTGCTGTTCATGGGCGATGTCGTCGGCCGGCTGTTCCATGAGTTCGCGATCACGTTGGCCGTCACGATCGTGATCTCGGCCGTGGTGTCGCTGACGCTGGTGCCGATGCTCTGTGCGCGGCTGTTGAATTATCAGCCGCCGGAGCAGCAGGGACGGTTCGCCCGCGGGGCGGAGCGCGTGACAGAACGCGTGATCGACCGCTACGGCAAGGCGCTGGACTGGGTGCTGGACCGCCAGGTCATGACGCTGCTGGTTGCGACCGTCACTGTCGCACTCACGGCTTTCCTCTATGTGGTGATCCCGAAGGGCTTCTTCCCGGTGCAGGATACCGGGCTGATCCAGGCAATCAGCAACGCGGCACCGACCGCCTCCTACGCGGCGATGGCGCACGGTCAGCAGGCCCTGGCTGACGCGATCCTGCGCGACCCGGATGTCGCGAGCCTGTCCTCGTTCATCGGTGTGGACGGAACCAACACGACGCTCAACGCTGGGCGGTTTCTGATCAATCTGCGCCCGCAGGATCAGGGGCGCGCCAGTTCCAGTGCCGTGATCCGCCGCTTGCAACGCGAGGTTTCCGGCGTGGCCGGGATGACGCTGTACATGCAGCCCGTCCAGGACCTCTCCATCGACACGACGGTGAGTGCCACACAATATCAATTCGTGCTGGAAAACGCCGATCTGACCGCGTTTGCCACCTGGGTCCCCAGACTGCTCGACCGGCTGCGGGCCATACCGTCGATCACCGATGTCGCCAGCGACATGCAGACAAATGGGCTTGCTGCCGACGTGACGATCGACCGCGCCACCGCGGCAAGGTTCGGCATCACGCCCGCAACCGTGGATAACGCGCTGTATGACGCGTTCGGCCAGCGCATCGTCTCCACCATCTACACGCAGTCCAACCAGTACCGCATCATACTGGAATCGACACCTGCCGTGCAGCGGTCGCTCACCAACCTGAACGCGCTATATTTGCCGTCATCGACGGCCACGGACGGGCAGGTCCCCTTGGGCGCTTTTGTTCACGTGACCACGCGCGCGGCGCCCCTGGTGGTCAGTCATCTTGGCCAGTTTCCGTCCACCACGATCAGCTTCAATCTCGCACCCGGCGCATCGCTGGGTGCGGCGGTGGATGCGATCGACGCAGCCGAACGGGATTTGCATCTACCCGACAGTTTCCTGACAGCGTTCCAGGGTGCGGCGGCCGCGTTCCAGAACGCGCTGGGCAACGAGCTCTACCTCGTGCTGGCGGCGGTGGCCGCGATGTACATCGTGCTCGGCGTGCTGTATGAGAGTTTCGCGCACCCCGTCACTATCCTGTCCACGCTGCCGTCCGCGGGCATCGGCGCCCTGCTCGCCCTGATGGCGGTGGGATCGGACCTCGACATCATCGGCATCATCGGCATCGTGCTGCTGATCGGCATCGTGAAGAAGAACGCGATCATGATCGTCGATTTCGCGCTGGTTGCCGAGCGCCAGGACGGGCTGGCACCGCGTGACGCGATCCATCGCGCCAGCATGTTGCGCCTACGCCCGATCCTGATGACCACCTTCGCCGCGCTGTTCTCCGCATTGCCGCTGATGCTCGGCTCCGGCACAGGATCCGAGCTGCGCCGGCCGCTCGGGCTGGCGATCTTTGGCGGGCTGATCGTGAGCCAGGTGCTGACGCTGTTCACGACGCCGGTGATCTATTTGCTGTTCGACCGCATTGCGCTGCGGTTCGGGCCGAACAGCGTCGCCGAAGGGCCCGCCCACGCGTGAACATCAGTGCGCCTTTCATTGGCCGGCCGATCGCGACCACGCTGCTGACCATCGGCATAGCGCTCGCCGGCATGTTTGCCTACGCTCAGCTGCCGGTCTCGCCATTGCCGCAGGTCGATTTCCCGACCATCTCGATCCAGGCGACCTTGCCTGGCGCTAGTCCGGACACGGTGGCGACCTCGGTCGCCAGCCCGCTCGAGCGCCATTTGGGACAGATTGCCGACGTGACGGAGATGACGTCGCAAAGCTCCGTAGGGCAGATGCGGATCACCTTGCAATTCGGCCTGAACCGTAACATCGACGGCGCGGCGCGCGACGTGGAAGCGGCCATCAACGCGGCGCGCGCCGACCTGCCGACCGCGCTGAGGCAGAACCCCACATATCGCAAGGTGAACCCGGCCGATGCGCCGGTGATGATCATCGCGCTCACCTCGAAGACGCTCACGCAGGGGCAGCTCTACGATTCGGCCGCCACCGTGCTGGAGCAGAAACTCTCGCAGATGCCAGGCGTGGGCGAGGTGGACGTGAACGGGTCCGCCCTGCCGGCGGTGCGCGTGGAATTGAACCCCGGCGCACTGTTCCACTATGGCATCGGCCTGGAAGATGTGCGCGCTGCTCTGGCCTCCGCCAATGCGAACGCACCGAAAGGCTCGATCGAGGAAGGTGATCGCCACTTTCAGCTCTACACGAACGATCAGGCGCCACACGCCGCCGATTACCGCCCATTGGTGATCGCCTACCGGAACGGCGCCGCGGTACGGCTGAGCGACATGGCCGACGTACAGGACGGCGTCGAGGATTTGCGCAACTCGGGGCTGTATAATGGCGAGAACACGGTCGTGCTGATCGTGTTCCGCCAGCCCGGCGCCAACATCATTTCCACCGTCAACGGCATACGCGCCGTCCTGCCGCGGCTGGAAGCCTCGCTGCCTGGCGGCACGAACGTCTCCGTCGCCACCGACCGCACGCCAACCGTCCGCGCCTCGCTGAACGACACGCAGCGCACGCTTGTGATCGCAATCGTGCTGGTGATCGGCGTGGTGTTCGTGTTTCTGGCCAACGCGCGCGCCACGTTGATACCCGCGGTAGCGGTGCCCGTCTCCATCATCGGCACGTTTGCCGCGATGTATCTGCTCGGGTTCAGCCTGGATAATCTCTCGCTGATGGCGCTGACGATCTCGACCGGCTTCGTGGTCGATGACGCAATCGTCGTCTTGGAGAACATCGCGCGCCACATGGAGGATGGCATGCCGCGCGTGCAGGCCGCGCTGCTTGGCGCGCGCGAGGTGGGGTTCACCGTGCTCTCGATCAGCACCTCGCTTATCGCCGTGTTCCTGCCGATCCTGCTGATGGGCGGCATCATCGGCCGGTTGTTTCGCGAGTTCGCGCTTACTTTGTCACTGGCCATCCTGGTCAGCCTGGCGATCTCGCTGACGACGACGCCGATGATGTGCGCGCTGTTCTTGCGCGTCGGCCAAAAATCGGCGCGCCGCGGCTGGTTCTTCCGCTCCACCGAGGCGGGCTTCGCGCGCATGCAGCGTTTCTACGAGCGCACGCTTGGATGGTCGCTGCATCACGCGCTGCTGGTGGCCGTGTTGCTGTTCGCCACCGTGGCGCTCAACGTGGCGCTGTTCATCATCGTGCCGAAAGGCTTCTTTCCGCAGCAGGACACGGGCACGTTGGTAGGCATGGTTCAGGCCGATCAGTCGACCAGCTTCCAATCCATGCGCAACAAGCTCACGACCATCGAGAACATCGTGCGACGGGACCCGGCAGTCGCCAACGTGGTGGGTTTCACCGGCGGACGGCAGACCAACGCCGCCAACATGTATGTGGCGCTGAAGCCGGAGTCCCAACGCGATGTCTCCGCCGACCAGGTGATTGCCCGGCTGCGGCCCAAGCTCGGCCGCGTTCCCGGCGCGCGGCTCTTCCTGCAGGCTGTGCAGGACATTCGCGTCGGCGGCCGGCAATCCAACGCGCAGTACCAATACACGCTGCAGGCCGATGACGCACCCACGCTGTACGAATGGGCGCCCAAGCTGACGGACGCATTGCAGAAAGACCCGAACCTTGCCGACGTGAACAGCGATCAGCAGCAGAAGGGGCTGGAGACGGAGTTGGTCATCGATCGCAGCACCGCTGCACGGCTGAACCTCACTCCTGCCACCATCGACAACACGCTCTATGACGCGTTCGGACAGCGGCAGGTGAGCACCATCTACAACCCGCTCAACCAGTATCACGTGGTGATGGAACTCGCGCCGCGGTATTGGCAAAGCCCGCAAACGCTTCGGGAGGTCTGGGTCAGCACCTCCGGCGCCAACGCGCCCGGCACCAGCGCCAGCGGCTTCCCGGCAGGCACGGTGCAGTCGTCGAAGACGGCGCTGACCGCAGCAAGCGTGGCGCAGGATTCCGCGCGCAACGCCAGCAGCAACGCTTTGGCCGCGTCCGGCAAAAGCGGCGCGTCCAGCGGTGCGTCCGTCAGCACGGCCAAGGAGACAATGGTGCCGCTCGCTGCGATTTCGCATTTCCAGCCCGGCCATACGCCGCTCGGGGTAAATCATCAGGGCGCCTTTGTCGCGGCCACTCTCTCGTTCAACCTGCCGGCGGGGCACTCACTGGGCCAGGCGACCGCTGCCATCGCGCGCGCCACCACTGCCATCGGCATGCCCTCCAGCATTGTCGGCAGCTTCGCCGGAACGGCTGCAACGTTTCAACAATCGACAAGCAGCGAGCCCTTGCTGATCCTTGCCGCATTGGTCGCGGTCTACATCGTGCTTGGCATTCTCTACGAGAGTGCCGTGCACCCCATCACTATCCTCTCCACCCTGCCTTCGGCCGGCGTGGGCGCTGTGCTGGCATTGCTGCTGACCGGCACGGAATTCACAATCATCGCGCTGATCGGCGTCATCCTGCTGATCGGCATCGTGAAGAAGAACGCGATATTGATGATCGATTTCGCACTCACGGCCGAACGCGAACAGGGCCTGTCCACACACGATGCGATCTACCAGGCGTGCCTGCTGAGGTTCCGCCCGATCATGATGACGACGTTCGCGGCGTTGCTGGGCGCCGTACCGCTGGCGCTGGATACCGGCGAGGGCGCGGAACTTAGGCGGCCGCTCGGCATCGCCATCGTCGGCGGACTGATCGTCAGCCAGATGCTGACTTTGTACACCACACCCGTCGTCTACCTCTATCTCGACCGGTTCCGGCTGTGGTCGCGCGACGGCTGGCGCCGCGCCTTTCCGCAAACGGCGGTCTCCGGTCAGGCAGCCGAATGAGCAGGTGGCGCCGGCTTTGGCCGGCCATCCTGCTGAGCGGGTGCATGGTCGGGCCGGATTATCACCGCCCTTCCGCACCGCTGTCGCAACACTTCAGGGAGTTGCCAGGCTGGAAGCTGGCCACGCCGCAGGATGCCGCACCGAAAGGCGCGTGGTGGGTCGCGTTTGCGGATCCGACCTTGAACCGTCTGGAGGCGCAGGTTGCCCGCGGCAACCAGTCGGTCGCGGCACAACTTGCTGCCTACGACAATGCACGCGCCTTGATCGACGAGGCACGTGCCGCGCTGTTTCCCACGGTCACCGGAACCGCCGGCGTCACGCGATCCAGCGGTGGTGCGACCAATGGAGGCTTCGGCGGTTCCACGGCGCGGACCCAGTATAGTCTGGAGGGAAGTGCCGATTGGGAAATCGACGTATGGGGTGCGATCCGGCGTCAGGTGCAAAGCGACGTCGCCAACGCGCAAGCCAGTGCGGCAACCCTTGCCAACGTCCTCCTGTCCGAGCAGGCGCTTCTGGCCACCGACTACCTGGATTTGCGGGTGACAGATGCGCTCCAGCGCGTGTTGGACGAGACGGTGCGCAACGACACGGTCAGCCTGCACATCACGCAAAACCAATATGCGGCCGGTGTCGCGGCACGTTCGGACGTGCTCACGGCGCAGGCGCAGTTGGACGCGGCGCAATCGGCGGCCATCAATGTCGGGGTCGCGCGCGCGCAATACGAACACGCGCTCGCCGTTCTGATCGGCCAGCCGCCGGCGACCTTGGCCCTGCCCGCAATCGCCACCGTTCCGGACGTGCCGGATATCCCGGGCCTGCTGCCATCAGTCCTGCTGGAACGGCGGCCGGACATATCCGCAGCCGAGCGCACAATGAAGGCGCAGAACGCGCTGATCGGCGTGGCTGTGGCGGCATATTACCCGACCATCACGTTGTCGGCGCTGTTCGGCTATGCCGGCAACCCGCTCGGCTCGCTGATCTCCAGCGCCAATCGCGTGTGGTCGCTGGGCGCTTCAGCCACGGACGCGATCTTCCAGGGCGGCGCGCGCACCGCGGCGGTGCGCGCCGCACGCGCCACCTATAACCAAGATGTGGCGGATTACCGGCAAACCGTGCTGACCGCGTTCCAGCAGGTGGAGGATGCGCTGTCCACCCTACGTATCCTGCGCCAGCAAAGCGTGGTGCAGGCACAGGCGGTGGCAGACTCGCAGCGTGCGGCGCAGATCGCGCTCAACGAATATCGTGCGGGCACGCAGGCCTACACTGCCGTCGTCACGGCGCAGAATACCCTGCTTGCGGCGCAGCAGACGGAGCTATCGATCGAGCAGAGCCGTCTGTCCGCCGCCGTTTCCCTCATCCAGGCGCTGGGCGGCGGTTGGAGCACAGCCAATCTGCCCAGCCGTGACAGCCTGCAGCAGAACAATCCCTTGCTCCCATAAGAGCAAAGTTCTTCCGAGAAGAAGCTCGCGCCTACGAGTGAGGCCGTCCGAAAGCCGGCGTGAAACTCTCCGCGGGCCGCTCCGGCGTGACGGAACGCCCGAAATTCGACCCCAACCGGTTGCGTGTCGCGCTTTCGTTGAACGCGCCGGTCACGTTGCTGGGCGACGTCGCAGTGTATGGTGCGGCAGTCGCGGAGGACGTTCGCGGCGCGGCCTGCACCGCTGCCCGCAAGCGCTGATTGAGGCAGTCGTAGCTCTGGGCCGAGCCCACCTGCACATCGATGCAGGTGTCGTGCGAGCCTGTTTGCGCCGGTTGTGCCGCCGCAGCGTTGGCCGCGCAGATCAACAAGGCGCTCACCCAGAACCGCATGAACATCACTCCCATCACTATGGCGCCAGACGCGAGACTTCGATTTCGTTGATCTGCACAGGCTGCTTGGCCAGCAGGCTGCTCGCATAGGCGCGCTCGAGCTCGGCCTGACGCTGCGACCGCAGCGCGCGCACCAGCGCGTCATGCAACTCCGCCAGCGGCGTGGGACCCGCCGGCCGAGTGGCGATCAGCCGGATCAGATGGCAACCGTTATCGACGCATATGGGCTGGGTCAGCCCGCCTTCCAACAGACCGGACACCGCGTCGCGCACCGCGGGCACCAACTGGGTGTCGCTGACCCACCCCATGTCGCTGTAGTGCACAGCGCTGTCGCGCTTGGCCGCGTCCGCCATCGCCAGGTGACCGCGCTCGATCTGTGGGCGCAACGCGGCGAGCTTGCTGCGCCCGTCATCGCCGGTGCCGCTGGCCGGCCTGGTCACGAACAGTTGGGCGACGTGGTAGCCGCGCGGCTGCATGAACTGCGCCTTGTTTGCGGCATACGCCGCCTGCAACTCTGCGTCAGACGGGTAATTGGGCGGCGGAACCGCGTGCGACGCGAGGAAGCTTTGTGAGATGACCTGATCGCGCGCCCGCGCGACCAGCGCGGCGACGTCCGGCCGCTGGTCCCACCGCGCAGCGGACGCCTCCTCCAAAACGGCGCGCTGCACCAGGATATTGCGTAGAAAATCCGTCACCGCGGCAGGTGTGGCCGTCAGTTTCTTGCGCGTGTCCGCATCCATGCCCGCGACCATTGCGCGCGCCTGGCTCAGCGTAATCTGGTCATGGCCGCGCTCGGCGATCACCGGGTCGGGTGCGGCGGCGCCCAACACGAGTAACGCGGCCAGCCGCAGGCTACCGCGTCTTGGGTGCCACATATTCCTGGTCATGGATCTTGTCGTCATAGTCCTGGACGAGGTTCTCCAGTTTTACGCGTTCGAAGCCGATGACCGGCTCGTAGCTCTTCAACAGGATCGAACGAAAACCTTGCGATTGATAGAGGTGCAGGATCTGTTCGGCCACGTCGATGAGCTTGCCGTTCGTCGCCTTGCAGGTCTGCAACGCGGCGGTGTTTGCGCGCAGTCCACCCTCCAACTGCCGACTTTGTTCGCCGGCGGCCCGAACCTGATCGGCCGCACCCTGATAGCCGGCCTGCAACTTCGCGTAGGCCTGCTGCAGGCCGGCGGATTGGCTTTGCGCCTGCTGCAATTGCGCCTGCAGCGCGGCCAAATCGGCGGGTTTGGCGGCAGGCTTTCCGGCGGTCTCGGCGAGTTTCGCGTTGGCTGCGTCAAGCTGCGATTGCAAGGCGGTCTTGTCGGCCTGCGCCTTGGCAAGATCGGCCTGGGCCTGCGCCGCCTGGTCTTGCGCGGCGCGCATCTCGGTGACCGCCTGGCGCAACGCATCGCGCATGCGGTCCTCCGTGCTTTCACTGTCAGCGTGCGCGTGAACGTTTGCCAGCAGAGAGCATGCCGCCGCCATGACCGGCAGGATCGGGCCTATTCGTCGCGCCATCTCATTCCTCCTGCTGCCTCGTCAGCCGCGCGGTCGTTCAACGATGCGGGCGCTGAACTGCCGGCCGACGATTGACTCGGCAGGTGTGTCACCGGTGGACAATGATGCGATCAGCCGCTGGACTTCGCTGCGCACGTCCTCGTCGCCGGAGAAGCTGACCACGCGCACGCCGACCGCATGACCCGAAGCGTCGAGCGAGTAGGAGAAGGTTGCCGTGTATCTCGCAAACCTGAGCTTTTCGTCGCGCTCAAGCGCCTGCCGGATCAGCGTCTGCTCGAGGTTGGCGTAATACCCGTCATTGTCGCCGCCTGTACCGTCGCCGGTGCCGCATCCGGTGCCCACGCAATCGCCACCGCCGCCATTGCCCAAGCCCAGCGTCCCAGGTCCGTTGCCCGCGATGGATGTCTGGACCGCGGCGGGTGGCGCGGGCGCTTTCGGCGCAGGTTTGCTGACCGCCTTCTGCGGCGTGGGTTCGCGCTGCTTCGGCGTCTCCTCCGCTTTTTTCGGCGGTGGCGGCGTTTTCGGTGGTG
>CAXUNK010000050.1:0-16113 GCA_964252425.1 uncultured Acetobacteraceae bacterium | reverse complement strand
AAGGCCGACAAAGCTAGAAAACCACGCAGCCGAAAGCAAGAAGAATTTGCGAGCGCGGCGAGAGACCACGACATAAGTCGATCATGACACCATGTCAACTCGACCCGGCAAACCTTCCGCTCCGTTGACGAGTGCCGGGGTGCCCCGCACATGGGCTGGCATGCCCGCACCCTACGTTGACCCGCAAGAACCGACGGCCGCGCTTGCCATAGCGGCCATCCGCGACGAGTTGGACGTGTTCGACGATTGGATGGACCGCTACCAGTTCATCATCGAGCTCGGGCGGACGTTGCCGGCGTTTCCCCCAGAGTGGTCAGACGACGCCCATCGCGTGCCGGGCTGCCAAAGCCAGGTCTGGATGCAGACGAGCCTTTGCGATGGCCGGCTTTTCCTGGCGGGCGCGTCCGATGCGGCTATCGTGTCTGGCCTGGTCGCGCTTTTGCTGCGCGTCTATTCGGGTCGGCCGCCGGAGGAGATCGTGCACACCGACCCCCATTTCCTGACGGAACTGGGCCTGATCGCCGCCTTGTCGAGCAATCGAGGCAATGGCGTCGCCAGCATGGCCAACGCCATTCAGCACGCGGCCGCCTCTGCTGCCGGCTAAGTCCCGCTAGTTGAGGCGCGCCCCGGCCGGCAGGCTGGACGGCCCGGGCGGCATGATCGGAACCGCCGCGCGGGTTGGAAGCTGATCGGCGGCCGGTCGGCGGAAGCCATTCGCGCGTAGCAGTGCCGAGAGGAAATTGCGGCCCCAGGCGACCGGAGTGGCGCCCTCGATGACCTGCCAGGCTTCCCGCCAGCGATGCTGGCGTTCGGCCAGCCGCATGGTCAGTGCGCAATCCAGAGCCTCGGCCACTTCGTCCGGGTCATGCGGATTGACGAACAGCGCCGATTTCAGCTGCCGTGCAGCGCCGGCGAACCGGCTCAGCACCAGCACGCCCGGATCTTGCGGGTCCTGGGCGGCCACATACTCCTTGGCAACGAGATTCATGCCGTCGCGCAGCGGCGTGACCAGGCCGACGCGCGCTTCCCGCATATATCCCGCCACCGTCGCGCGTGCACCGCCGCGGGCGATCAGCCGTGCCGGGGTCCAGTCGGGTTCGCCCCATTCGCTGTTGATGGCACCCGCCTCGGAATCAATGGCCGCGCGCAGATCCTGATAGGCCGACACGTCGGTGCGGGAGGCGGCTGCGATCTGCAGGAAAGTAACGCCGCGGCGCCAATCCGGCCGGGTCTCAAGCAGCCGACGAAAACCATGCAAGCGCTGAACAAGACCTTTTGTGGGATCGAGCCGATCTATCCCCAGGATCAGTTGTTGGCCCTGGATGCTGCGCCGCAAACGTTCGGTAGAGGCCGACCGCCATGCCGTCTCGGCCATGGCAGCGAACTCGTGAGCATCGATTTCGGCGGGGAACACGCCAAGTCGTACAGTGCGTCCGCCGCACAGCAGGCCGCCGGTCGGTGCGCGTGTGGCGCCCGCCATGCGGCATGCTGCCTGCGCGAAATTCTCCATGTCGTTGTCTGTCTGGAAACCGAGCAGGTCGCAGGCCAGAAGATCGCCGATCAGGTTGGCGGCTTCCGGCATGCTGGCGAGCATGTCGGACGTTGGAAACGGCACGTGAAGGAAAAAGCCGATCGGCGCTGTGACACCGCGCGAGCGCAGCATCATCGGCATCGCCATCAGGTGATAATCATGTACCCAAACGAGGTCGTTGGATCGCAGCAGGGGTGCCAGCACGTCCGTCATGCGCTCATTCGTCTGACGGTAGACCTGAGCCGAGCGTCTGTCGAACATCATCTGCTCGGGCATGGAGTGGAGCAGAGGCCAAAGCGTGGCGTTTGAAAATTCGTTGTAGTAGCGGTCATGCTCCTCGCGCGTGAGGTCGATCGTCGCGTATTGGATGTTGCCGACGCTGGTGTGCTTTACGCGACGGACATCTTCGCTCACATCGCCTGACCAGCCGAACCACATTCCGCCACGTTGAGCCATCAGGCCTTCGAGGGCGACCGCCAGGCCACCGGCTTTCGCCGTGCCCTGGGGTATCTGCACCCGGTTGGACACGACGACGATCCGGTTCATCAAACCTCCAGAAGTGCCACTGGCAAATACGTCAGAACAGCGTCAAGACGTAGTCGCCCGTTTGTCGGAACCTCGCCGACCGTGGATTCGGTCAGCGCCGATTTCAGTGTTTTGCCATGCCAAGAACGTGGCAGAAGCACGTGCGTTCCGCCCCAGCCGGCCGCCGCAACAGAAGGTAACAGATCACTTCCGAGTGTAGCAGGCAATCGTGTGGCGAGAGTGATCACGCGATGGTTATCATGCTCGCGGTAATAGGCGACGCAGTGGGATTCCGCCGGTCCTTCTAACTTCATCGCCGTATAGCTGCCCTTGGCGAACAAGTCCGGCAGTCGGGCGCGAAGCGCCAGCGCCCGACGCAGGATGGCGAGTTTGACGCGGCCGTCTCGCCAGTTGGACATCAGAGCCTCAGGACTGGCCGGCGACTCCATTGCCTCGGCGCGCGCCGTGAAATCCACCGGACGCCTGTTATCCGGGTCGACCATGGAAAAATCCCAGAACTCGGTGCCCTGATATAGATCGGGCACCCCTGGGCTGGTCGCCCGCAGCACAAGCTGGGACAGGCTGTTGACCGCGCCGGCCGCCGCGATCCGCGCCACGAACTCGGCAATCTCCTGCACGACGCGGGCTGGACGATCCGGGTCCAGGACGGCGCTGAGGAAATCCTGCGCTGCCTGCTCGTAGGCCTCGTTCGGCACCGCCCAGCCGGAGTGGCGTTTGGCCTCTCGCAATGCCTTCTGCTGCCAAGCCGAGACGCGCTCGCGAAACGCGGCCAATCCGTCGCGATCTTCCGGCGAAAGCTCCAGCGGCCAGGCGCCAATCAGGGTTTCATACAGCATCACCTCGTCGGCCGCGTCCGGCGCCGGGCCGTCCAGGTCGCGCTTGAGCGGCGCGTTCAACCTGGTCCAGCGTTGCAATACGGCACCCCACTCGCCGGGTATTTCGCTCAGCACCGCCAGACGCGCACGTGCATCCTCGCCGCGCTTGTGATCATGCGTGGCCGTCGCCAGCAGCGCACGCGGATAACGTTGATGCCGCACACGGCTGGCGGCATGCCAGGCCGAAGGTGTGACAGCAAACTGGGCCGGCTCGGTACCCACCTCGTTCCGGCTGAGCAGGCGCCCGTAGCGATAGAAGCTTGTGTCCTCGACAGATTTCGCGGCGGTCGGCGAAGAGAGCTGCTGGAAGCGCACCATTGCGCGCAAACGCTCCTGCCTGCGGGTGCCGGCCGGCAGAGTCCGTAGTTCGTCGCCGGACAGCCAGCGCGCCAGCAGCTCCAATAATTGACGGTCGGTGGCACGAACCGTGCGGCGCGCACCGGCCAGCGCCCAGTCCATTGCCTGGCGATCGGCTTCGCTCATCCCCGCCGGACCTGCATAGATGCGATAGACGTGGAAATGAGCCAGCAACTCGGTCAGCGTGCGTTGTATCGCGGTGAGCGTGTAGTCGCGTGTTGCCAGGTCGCGTCGCGCGATGCGGTGCAGCGCGACCGAAGTGGCATAGAGTTCGCTGGACAGGCTTTCGCGAAGAATCTGCCGGCGGGCAGCGACACTTTCTTCTTCGAAAACTCCTGTCCGGCCGGTCATCTCCGTCCAGATACGCGTTATCTCCGCCTCGCCGCCGGGATCATGCAGCACACCCGAAGCGTCGTTCATGAAATCGTAGCCGGTCGTGCCGTCAGTCAGCCAGTCGGATGCAAGCCTTTCGTGCGATGCGAGGATCTTTTCAATCCAGATCACGGGCGGCTCACCGTTCAAACCGGCGGAGCGGGCGGATGACACCGCCTGAAGCCGACGTCGGAGTTTGCGGCAATAGGCGCGTGGTTCGGCCAGCCCGTCCACATGATCGATGCGCAAGCCGTCGATCAGGCCTTCCTCATACAATCGGAAAATAGTGGCGTGCGTGGCCTCGAAGACAGCCGGATTTTCCACACGAATGCCGGCCAGCGCGTTCACGTCGAAAAAACGGCGCCAATTGATCTCGTCGGAGGCGGCGCGCCACCAGGCCAAGCGAAAATTCTGGCGATCGAGCAGCCGGTGCAGCCTGTCGCGACCCAACTCGCTCTTTGCGTCATAGCCTTGCAGGACTTCGGCGATCGCGCGCGCATATTCCGGACGGCGCAATTCACCGCGCGCCCTGGTCATTTCCGCACGCATGGCATCGCGGTCGTGCGGCAGGTCGGCAAACGCGCGGGCCGGGCTTTCCAGCGGGCCGCCTTCGCCTAGCAAAACCGCCGAGTAGTCGCGTGGTGAGATCGGGAAGCGATTGCCATAGTAGTCGATGAACAGTCGCCCGTCCGACGCATCGAACTTCAGCACCAACTCGCCGCGTTGCAGCACCAGGCCGTACGCGTCGCCCAGGAACGGCGCCAGCATGCGGCCGCGCAGAGTGCTGTCCGGCGGATCCCAGTCGATGTCGAAGAACTCGGCATATGGGCTGGCACGTCCCCATTCCAGCACATCCAGCCACCAGGCATTGTCCGCGCCGCCCACACCCATATGGTTGGGCACGATATCCAGGATCAGGCCCATATTGTGCTCGCGCAAACGCGCGACCAGTCGGCGCAGCGCTTCCTCGCCGCCGAGTTCCGGATTGACCTGCGTGTGATCGACAATGTCGTACCCATGCGTGGACCCAGGACGGGCCCGGAAGATGGGCGAGGCGTAGAGGTGACTTATGCCGAGTCCGGCGAAATACGGCACCAGCTCGGTGCCGCGGTCGAGCGGGAAATCTCTGTGGAACTGGAGGCGCGCGGTAGCCGTCAGCGGTTTCAATCAGGAGTTCCTTCGGGCACGATCAAGCTCCGCCAGCCGGTTCAAGGCGGCATCGTCAAACAGAGGTGTTGGCAACCGGCGGCGCCAGTTCGGGTGTTCGTCCGTGGTGCCGGGCAGGTTGGGCTGCTCGATCAATCCGAGCGCGTCTTCCACGGGCAGTATGATCAACTCGCACGCACTCACCCCGACGTGGCGGCAGGCAGCGTCCACAACTGGAGCGGTATCGGCGGCGTCCGGCGGCGCACCTTGTGCTGCGCCGGATTGGGTGAGTGCCTGCCACAGGTGGGAACGCTCGGCCACGCGAGATTCTTTTGTTCCCTCGGCATCCGTCGCTCGACCAAGCCGCTCCGCCCAGTCGAGGTCGCGGCCTGACCACCAGCCTGCGACCGTTGGCAGGTCATGCGTACTGGTCATTGCGGCGGCAAGATGCGTCCATTGCGCCGGCGGGACGAACGCATCGGACCTGTCGCGCTCGAACCAAAGCACGCGCATGCCGCAGATACCGGTTTCGCGCAGACGGTCCTGAAAGCCGTCCGGCACGGTCCCGAGATCCTCAGCAAGAACCACGGCCCCATGGCGGTGCGATTCCAACGCGATGAGCCGAAACAGATCGCGCTCGGGGAACGAGAGATACGCGCCCTCGGCCCCGCTCGCACCTTCGGGGATGACCCAAAGCCGGTTCAGCCCCATCGCGTGATCGATACGCATCCCACCTGCGTGAGCAAGGGCGGTGTGCAACATGTCGCGATACGTGACAAAACCGTTCGACACAAGGCCGGGCGGCGAAAAGGCGGTGAGTCCCCAGTTCTGCCCGCTGCGCTGGAGCAGATCGGGCGGCGCACCCACCGTCAGACCGAGCAGCGTTTCCGACTGCCGGCTCCAGCACTGGCTGCCGCCCGAATCCGTGCCGACCGCAAGATCGCTGATCAGGCCTATGCCCATTCCGGCGCGGCGGCACGCATCCTGTGCGGCGGCCAAGCCCTGATCGGCACGGAACTGCAGCCACGCATGAAAGTCGATTTCGACCTCGTGCTCGCGCGCGAACGCCGCAACCTCGGCGCTGGCCGGATTGCGATAGGCAGCCGGCCACGTATGCCAGTGCCATTGCGCAGGATCGGCACCGAAAAAATAGGCATGTAGCGCTTCGAACAAGGCATGCGCCTGCAACCGCTCGCCCTGAGCCTTTCGGAACGCGTTGAACGCGATCTGCTCGGACGTGTTCGAAAGCGCAGCGTCGAACGCAGTCCGAAAGTGTTTCAGGCGCCAGTGCGTCGCGGCCGGCCAGTCCACAAGCGGCTCTGCTTCCAGCTCCGGTTGCGGCACGGGACAGGCTGCATGCAAAACGTTGAGCGCCGTCCGGGACGACGGGGCATAGGGGCTGAACCGGTTTGGGTCCGCGCTGAATTGCGCGTGCACCGGCGAGATGGCGATCGCATGTGCGCCCTGCCGAGCGAGCTCGGGCGCCAGACTCGCGAGAGCATCGAAATCGCCGATACCCGCATCACCTGCGCGGCGCAAACCGTAAAGCTGCACCGCAAGACCCCAGCCACGTGCGGCACCCATGCACTCGTGCGGCGTGACGCAGCGCTGGGGCGCGACGGCGATCAAGCATGTCGTTCCAGCCGCTTCCAAACGATGATAACCAGGCTCGAGGATCGCGGGAATGACCGAACCCAGCTTGCTTGGTTCGGCTATGCCATCGAAGGTTCGGCCGTCTTCCAGCGTCAGACAATATCGGCTTGCGGCCGTGGGAAGCTCCACCGGAAACCCGCGCGAGGCGGTGACAAGCGGCGGCAACGATTTCTGCGGCGTGGTCACTCGGTTCAGACTGTCACGGATCGCGCCCTCGCGATCTGCCGGATGACCCAGGGCGCCGAGTATGGCGGACAATGTCGGTGGTGCGACCTCGTGTGTTTCGCCGAAGACATCTTTCCAGCTGGGCGCCACGCCTGCCGCAATCGCCAACTCCCGCAGTGCGGCATCGATCATGTCGCTTGTGCCAGATAGGCCAGGGTCGTGCGCGGCGGTAGGATGTTCGGGTCGGGCGAGGAGGAACTGCTGAATACCAGCTCACCGGGGGGCGTATCTAATGGAAGAGAGTCCGTCCCGAAGTTTGCAGCAAGCGTCAATAGCGTCTGATTGCCAAGCCGCCACGCGCCGCGCACCGAAGCTGAGCCGAGCGCCTGTGCGCCTACACTGCGGCAACCCGGAATGCCCGGCACGATCCGGCTGTGACGTAGCGCCAGCAGGCGGCGATGCAGATCGAGCACGCTCCCGCCATCAGGATTGTTTTCGGCGGGGACAGAAGCTTTAAATGTGGCGCGTGCGTTCGGGTCAGGGATTACCGCGCGTCGCGCTGGGTCCTGGAAAGCGGCGAAATGGGCAAACTCCCGCCGTCTTCCTTCCCGTACCAATTTCGCAAGCTCCTCGTTGTGGTCAGTGAAGAACAGGAACGGGGTGACAGAGCCGTACTCCTCGCCCATGAATAGCAGCGGGATGTTGGGCGAGAGCAGCAAAAGCGATGTGGCAGCGGCAAGCGCGCGCACATCGGCGAGTTGAGTGAGCCGTTCACCCATCGCACGGTTGCCGATCTGGTCGTGGTTCTGCAGGCAGATGACAAAGGCCGTGCTGGGCAGACCGCCCGAAGGCTCGCCGCGCGGCGTTTTGTGGTGTGGCGAAATCTCGCCTTGATAGACGAAACCTTCCGCCATCGCGCGGGCCAGTTGCGCGGCGGGTTGCTGAAAACTTTCGTAGTAACCCTCCGTCTCGCCGGTCAGAAGAACGTGCAGGCAGTGATGCCAATCGTCCGCCCATTGCGCATCGAACAGGTTTCTCGCTGGGCCGTGCAGCAACGAGGATCGGTTACCCTCATGCTCCAACACCAGATGCACCTCATGGTCGGCACCCGCGCGAATGGCCGCAGCCAGCTCCGGCAGAAAGGAGGCTGGCGAGATGGCATGCACGGCGTCAAAGCGCAGACCGTCAATCCGGTATTCGTTGACCCACATCAGTGCATTCTGGATGAAGAACGCACGCACTTCGGGACGTTTAAAATCGATCGCGGCACCCCAAGGCGTGTGCACACCTTCGTCGAAAAATTCCTTTGCATAAGCGTGCAGATAGGCGCCATCGGGTCCGAAATGGTTATAGACAACGTCGAGGAACACCATCAATCCAAGCTTGTGCGCGGCGTCTATCAAGGCGCGCAGCTCGTCCGGTGTGCCGTACGCGCGATCCGGCGCGAACGGAAGAACGCCGTCGTAACCCCAATTGTGGGCGCCGGGGAAATCGGCGATCGGCATCAGCTCGACCGCAGTGATACCAAGCTCTGCGAGTTCTTGGAGCTTGGTGGCGATACCTGCAAACCCGCCCATGGCGCCTGGATGCAGTTCATAGATGACGGCCTCGTGCCAAGGCCGTCCCGGCCAATCGGTCGTCGTCCACGCATAGGCTGACGGGTCCACAACCACGCTGGCGCCGTGCACATCCCCAGCCTGCGCGCGCGACGCCGGGTCCGGAACCGCCAAGCCATCCGGCAACACGAAGTTGTATTCGCTGCCGGCCGAGGCAGAGGTTTCGAGCTGGAACCAGCCGGTATCGGCCGGCTGCATCGGCAGGTCCGCACCGCCAACGCGGAGCGCCACACTGTCCACCGACGGCGCCCAGAGGCGGAACCGCACCCGACCATCGCCAAGAAGAACCGGGCCGTGTCTGAGATCATGCGCTCGGTCCGTCGCGCTCTGCGCCATCATCGTAGTCACGATGCTCACCCGGCCCGCAAAATGAGTGTGGCCAATGGCGGCAGCGTCAGAACCACCGAGGATGGCAAATCGTGCGATGCGACAGTCTCGGTAATCACTCGCCCGCTATTGCCGACATTCGACCCGCCATACATATCGGCATCGGTGTTGACGATCTCATGCCAGGAACCTGACGTCGGGACGCCAAGCCGGTAATTGTGGCGGGGCAAGGGAGTGAAGTTGCAAACTACAAGGATCGGCGCGTCGTGATCGCTGCCCAGCCGCAGATACGCAAAGACGCTTTGGTCGGCGTCATCCATCACCACCCAGCGGAACCCTGCCGGCTCGCTGTCGCGCGCATGCAAGGCCGGGTTTGCGCGGTAGGCCGCATTCAGGTCGCCGATCAGAGTTTGAATGCCGCGATGGGCGGGGTCATCCAGCAGAAACCAGTCCAAGCCCGAATCGTGGTTCCATTCCCGCCATTGCGCAAACTCACCACCCATGAAAAGCAGCTTGCGCCCCGGATGCGTCCACATGAAACCGAAATACGCCCGCAGATTGGCGGCTTTCTGCCAATCGTCGCCCGGCATTTTTCTGATGAGCGATCCTTTTCCGTAAACCACCTCGTCATGAGACAATGGCAAGACGAAGTGCTCGGAGAACGCGTACACAAGGCCGAACGTAATTTCTCCGTGGTGCCAACGGCGGTAGATCGGCTCTTCCTCCATGTAATGGAGCGTATCGTGCATCCACCCCATGTTCCATTTGTAGTCGAAGCCTAAACCGCCTTCTGAGACTGGTCGAGACACCTTCGGAAAGGCGGTAGATTCCTCGGCGATCATCACGGCCCCGGGCACACGGTCGGCCAGCGCACGCGACAATTCGTGAAAAAACTCGATGACTTCCAGATTCTCGCGCCCGCCATATTTATTTGGCACCCATTCGCCGGCCGGCCGGCTGTAATCGCGATACAGCATGGATGCGACGGCATCGACACGTATCGCGTCAACATGGAAATGCTCGAGCCAGTAGAGCGCGCTGCCGATCAGGAAGGCGCGGACCTCGTTTCGGCCATGGTTGTAGATATAGGTGTTCCAGTCGAGGTGAAATCCCTCACGCGGGTCGGCATGTTCATACAGCGGCGTCCCGTCGAAGCGCGCCAGCCCGTGTGCGTCGGTCGGAAAATGTGCCGGCACCCAATCAAGGATCACGCCAACACCGGCAGCATGGCAGCGGTCGACAAAGCGTGCGAAGCCTGCCGGCGCGCCCAGCCGCGCGGTCGGCGCGAACTGCGCAAGCGGCTGATAACCCCAGGAACCCCCAAACGGATGTTCCATGATCGGCATCAACTCGACATGCGTGAAACCCAGCAGCTGGACATAAGGCACGAGCTTGTCGGCCAGGTCGTCCCAAGAGAAATCCTGCTGGGCGGATTGCGGCAGCCAGGACATGGCGTGCACCTCATACACCGACATCGGCGCGCTCGACCCCTGGCGCGCCGCGCGCCTGGCGATCCAGTCGGTATCCGTCCAGATCGGCGCTGCTGGATCAGGCACGATCGATCCTGTGGCCGGCGGGCGTTCGGTCGCCTGTGCCACCGGATCGGCCTTCAGCGGCAGAACAATGCCGTCGGGGCCGAGTATTTCGTATTTATAGATATCACCGGCTGCGACACGCGGAATGAAAATCTCCCACACGCCGGCGCCCTGGCGCAGGCGCATCGGGTGCCGCCGCCCATCCCACTGGTTGAACGTGCCGACCACGGAGACGCGTCGCGCATTGGGCGCCCAAACCGCGAAACGTGTGCCGATGATGCCATCGATCTCGACGACATGGGCGCCCAGCGCTTGGCTGAGGTCACGATGACGCCCCTCGCCCAGCAGGTAGATGTCGATGTCGCCCAAGAGAGGGGGAAAACTATAGGCATCCTCCGTCATGCGCACGCCGCCGCCGCTGGCGATACGAAAGCGATACGGACCCGAATGCGGCAGCAAGCCGCTCCAGAAACCCGACTCATGCACGCGCTCAAGTCGGCCCAGGACAATGCCCGTATCACGCGCCACGACTTCTACGCTGTCGGCGTCTGGAATGAAGGCGCGGATCGCTGTGCCCGATCCGACCTGGTGCGGTCCCAGCAATGCAAACGGATCGCCGTGGCGCGCATTCACCACGGCGTCGATCGCACCTTGATCCGGCAGGTGGTCAGGCATTATCCAATCCTTGCGTCTTCAAGATGGCGGCAATCCGGGCAATGCCCGCCAACGGTATGCCGATCCATGCCGGCCGGTTCGCCGCCTCGTAACGCACCTCGTATGCTGCTTTTTCCAAGAGGAACAGATAAAGCAGCTTTTCCTCCATTTCCGGCCTAACCCAAGGATTGGGCGTTGAATGCAACACGGTCCGATAGGCCTGGACAAAAGCGCGGCCAGCGGATTGGCGAAACTGCTCAACGAGTGTCGCCTGACGCTCGCCCCACTGCTCCGATCCCGGCGCGCGGCCGGCCAGTGCGCTTGCCGCGGCGTAATCGAACGAGCGCAACAGGCCCGCCACATCGCGCAACGGGGATGATTTGGCCCGCCGCTGCTCCATCGTCTTGGCCGGCTCACCTTCGAAATCAATCAGCGTCGCGTCACCAGGGGTGACGAGCACCTGGCCGAGATGGAAATCGCCATGCACCCGCGTCTGGGTTGCGAAACCGGCACTCGCCCGTGCCAGTTGCCTGGCTGAACTGCGCAGTTCGTCTGCAATTGTCAGGAAGTTCTGGGCAGCTTCTTGAGTTGGTTCGTCGGCCCAGTCAGCAACGCGATCCACGGCCTCGACAGCCAGGTCGATCTGCTCGACAACGCTACGGCCCCAGGCCTGCGCCTCTGCGTCGCCGACCGGTTCGGGCGCGAACTCCGGATGGTCGGACGGGCTGGCAAGCACCGCGTGCATCTCTGCCAGGCGACGGCCGATCGCGGCGGCCAAGGTGAGATAGCCGCCAAGCGCGTCTTCAAACGCCGCCGCGTCATCTTCTGCGGCAATTTCGGCGGCCACACGCTTGACGTAATCGAGCGTCCAGCTCCACGCGTCACCCTGGTTGTGCACGAAGCCTTGTGCCAGCATGATCGTATGCGGCGTTCCGGCGTCGTCGTAGCGGACCACTTCGCCGAGCAGGGGCGCGATATTGGCAAATCCGCGTTCCGTGAGATAGCCGGTCATCTCGGCTTCCGGGTGGCGGCCTGCAAGCACTTTGCGAATGACTTTCAGGACCACACGCTCGCCCACGATGAGCGAGCTGTTGGACTGTTCCGCCGACAACCGATGGATCGGTGCCTCATCTGCCAACTCTATCCCGTCCAGCAAGGACGATTTGCGGAATTGCACACGCCCGCCAGCGATCGGCAACATCCGTTCGGCGTGCATCGCTTCCAGTGTGTTGCGCGTGAACGCGTCCAAAGCAAAAGCGTCGGTCAGATAACCGACCTCTGCGCCGCGACGGATGCGCGTCAGCGCAAGCGCCTGGGCGATCGGTCCGCTTGTGTGATCGTCACGGCAAATCCCCAAGGGCAGCACGTAATGCTCCGCACGGCCGCCGACAGCGACTTCGATCTCGCTCAACAGCGATGCCCGGAAACCTTCACCAAGCTGCACCGCGTAGGCAAATCGCACACCGCCGATCCGTTCCCCCTTCGAGCCGAACCAACGCCGTTTCTGCACATAGGTTGGCAGCGCCTCACGCTCCAGGATGGCGCGTCCTGTTGGCTGCAACACTTCGGCCAGGTCACGGCGGACCACGATTGTCGCATATTCCGGCAGCGGCTCGGGTGCTGGTGTCATACTTACCCGCTCGGTCGTGAGAGCAAACCAGTAAAACGCGTAAGGCGGCAGCGTCAGTAGGTAGGTGAGCTGCCCAATCGTGGGGAATGCTTCGCCGCCAACCAGATCGACCGGCGAGCGTCCCGCATAGGCTGAAAGATCGAGCTCGACCGCCTGCGCCGTGCGCGAAAGATTGCTGACGCAGAGTATCGACTCTTCCCCGCCCTCATCGGAAAGTTCGCGCACATAGGCCAGGATCTTTCGGTTGTCGGGGTAGAGGAAACGTTGCGTGCCGCGGCCGAAGGCTCGGTGTTGACGGCGAACCGCCAGCATCGTGCGCATCCAGTTCAGCAGAGAGTGCCGGTCGCGCGACTGGCTTTCGACGTTGACCGCTGGAAAGCCGTAGATCGGATCCATGATCGGCGGCAGCACGAGTGCTGCGGGATCGGCGCGGGAAAACCCGCCATTACGATCGACCGACCACTGCATCGGCGTGCGAACGCCGTCGCGATCGCCGAGATGGATGTTGTCGCCCATGCCGATCTCGTCGCCGTAATAGATCACCGGCGTGCCGGGCATGGACAGCAACAGCCCGTTCATCAGCTCGATCCGCCGGCGGTCGCGCTCAAGCAGCGGCGCCAGGCGGCGGCGTATCCCCAGGTTGATACGTGCCCGCCGATCGCTGGCATAGGTTTCCCACAGGTAATCGCGCTCGGCGCTGGTCACCATCTCCAGCGTCAACTCGTCATGGTTGCGCAGGAAGATCGCCCATTGGCAGTTTGCCGGTATGGCGGGGGTCTGCCGCATGATGTCGGTGATAGGGAACCGATCCTCGCGCGCGATCGCCATGTACATACGCGGCATCAGCGGGAAATGGAACGACATGTGGCATTCGTCGCCATCGCCAAAATACTGCTGCGCATCTTCCGGCCATTGGTTGGCCTCGGCCAGCAGCATGCGCCCGGGCGCATGCACGTCTAATTCGGCACGGATGCGCTTCAGTATCTCATGCGTCTCTGGCAGGTTCTCGTTGTTGGTGCCCTCACGTTCGACCAGATAGGGCACTGCATCCAGGCGCAGCCCGTCTATGCCCATGTCAAGCCAGAAGCGCATCACGGACAACACTTCCTCAAGCACCGCCGGATTATCGAAATTGAGGTCAGGCTGATGCGAGTAGAATCGGTGCCAGAAATACGCCTGAGCCTCGTCGTCCCAGGTCCAGTTTGATTTTTCCGTGTCCAGGAAGATCACGCGGGTTCCGGCATAGGTATCGTCATCGTCGGACCACACGTAGAAGTTGCGCTCGGGCGAGCCGGCGGGTGCCCGGCGGGCGCGCTGGAACCAGGGATGCTGGTCGCTCGTGTGATTGATGACGAGTTCCGCGATCACCCGTATGCCGCGAGCATGCGCCGCCTCGATAAAGCGCCGCACGTCGGCCAGCGTTCCGTAATCGGGGTGCACGCCCCGGTAATCCGCGATGTCGTAGCCGTCATCGCGTCGCGGCGACGGGTAGAATGGCAGCATCCAGATCGCAGTCACGCCAAGCTCGGCAATATAGTCGAGCTTCTCCAGCAGGCCGTTGAAATCGCCGATGCCGTCATTATCGAAATCAAAAAACGACTTTAGGTGCAGCTGATAGATCACCGCATCCTTGTACCAGAGCGGGTCGTCGGTCGCGGCGATGACAGGAATTTGGGCGTTCATAGAATATCCGATGACAGGTCGATGGCGATCACAGAGTGCGCACGCGCCAGATGGCATAGGGGTTTTCGGGCGTCAGACGCAATCGCTGGTACTTGCCGTGCCAGGCGAACTGTCCGCCGCCAACGAGATCCTGCATCGGCAGACTCGCATCGTCCGGCAGCTTCGCACGCCACAGCGGCACTTCGATGTCGGCTTCCTGCGCGGCGAAGGGGTCTAGACTGACCGCCACCATCACGACGTTGGACCGGTCCGGCGTGCTCTTCTCATAGAACAGGACGGCATCGTTGCGCGCCACCAGGAAACTGACGCCCCGATGCGTCTGCAACGCCGGGTTCTGCCGACGAATGCGATTGAGCGTGGTGATCTCGGTCACGATGTTGCCGGGGCGATCCCAATCCCATGCCCGCAACTGGTACTTTTCCGAGTCGAGATACTCCTCCTTGCCGGGCACCGGGGTGCCCTCGCAGAGCTCGAAACCGTTATAGACGCCCCATAATCCCGACAACGTCGCAGCCAGCGCCGCGCGTATCAGAAAGCCGGGCCGGCCGGAGGTCTGCAGGAAGATCGGGTTGATATCCGGGGTGTTGACGAAGAAATGCGGCCGGAAGAAATCACGTGGCGCCTCGGTATCGAGTTCGGTCAGGTATTCCTCCAATTCGCGCTTCGAATTGCGCCAAGTGAAATAAGTGTAGGATTGCGAAAACCCGATCTTCGCCAGCCGGTACATCACTTTGGGCCGGGTGAACGCCTCGGCCAGGAACACCGCGTCGGGGTACTGGCGCCGCACGGTGCCGATCAGCCACTGCCAGAACGGAAACGGCTTGGTGTGCGGGTTATCAACGCGGAACAGCCGCACGCCCTGCTCGGCCCAGAACAACACCACGTCGCACAGCGCCGTCCACAGTTCCGGCACGGCGTCCTCGGCATAGAAATCGACGTTGACGATGTCCTCGTATTTCTTGGGCGGGTTTTCCGCGTAGCGGATGGTGCCGTCCGGGCGCCAGTCGAACCAGCCCGGATGCTGCTTCAGCCACGGGTGATCCGGCGAACATTGCACGGCGAAGTCGATGGCCAATTCCAGCCCGTGTTCGGCGGCCGCGATGCGCAGCCGCGCAAAATCCTCGAAACTGCCCAATTCGGGATGCAGCGCGTCATGCCCGCCCACCTCGGACCCGATCGCATACGGGCTGCCAGGGTCCTCCGGCGCGGGCGTCAAGGAATTGTTGCGCCCCTTGCGATTCTTGCGGCCGATCGGGTGGATGGGCGGGAAATACAGCACGTCGAAACCCATGCCGGCGATGCGCGGCAGATGCCGCTCCACATCGGCGAACGTGCCGTGGCGCTGCGGATCGTCGCTCAGCGAGCGCGGAAACACCTCGTACCAGCTCGCGAATCGTGCCTCGATGCGCTCGGCATCGATGGGGATTTCGGCAGTTTGCACGAGGAACGGCCGATCATCGGCATCGGCCATCTGCCGCGCCAAATCGGGCGCCAGAAACGATGCGACCTGTGCCGGCTCATCCTGGCCGGTCAAAGTCGCAAGGGCCTGTTTGAGCCCCGTCGCGGCTGCGCCAGTGGCTCGCGCTGCCGCAGCCTTGATCAGCGCCGCGCCCTCGATCAGCTCCAGCCGCACGTTCACGCCGGCCGCGGCCTTCTTGGCCAACTCGTCGCGAAACGTCTCGAACCGGTCGCGCCAGGCCGCGACGACGTAGCTATGCCGCCCGATGGCCTCGAGCGGCAGCACAGCCTGCCACCGATCGTTGCCAAGCGGGCGCATCGCCGTCTCACGCCAGCCTGCCTCGCCCGGCCCGCGCCAGCGCAGCGCTGCGGCGATCTTGTCGTGGCCGTCGAACACGATGTCGGCCTCCACGCTCACCTGCTCGCCAACGGTCGCCTTGACCGGAAACGCGCCCCCATCGACACAGGGCGTGGGCAGCTCGATGGCCAGCCGGGGCGAGGCGGCCGCCTGTGCCGCCCCGCGCGGATCGGCGCGTTCGGCGCGTGCCGTCACATGCGCGGAGGT
>CAXUNK010000049.1:0-16214 GCA_964252425.1 uncultured Acetobacteraceae bacterium | reverse complement strand
CACCAGCCCGCGTGACCGCTCGATCCTGGCCAGCGCGCCGGCCAGTTCGTCGAGTGACGCCGCATCCATCAAGGCCGGCGCGGCCACCAGACTGTTCCCGTCGATCATTGCAAACCGCCCCCAGGTTCCACATCCGTCCACAGGCACCAACGCTGCGTCCGCCGGTTGGCTGCGCTAGACCCGCGCGATGACCAACATCGATTCGCCCCTGCTCGGTCTGTCGCAACGCATGCCGCCCTCCAACCTGGCGGCCGAGCAGGCGCTGCTGGGTGCGCTGCTGTCCAACAACCGCGCCTATGACCGCGTGAGCGAGTTCCTGCTGCCCGACCATTTCGCCGACAGCGTGCACGCCCGCATCTACCAGTCGATCTCCCGCCGGGTCGAAGCCGGCCAGGTCGCCGACCCCGTCACCCTGCGCGCCGAATTCGAGCACACCGGCGTGCTGGAGGAGGTGGGCGGCACCGCCTATCTCGCCCAATTGCTCACCGCCATGGTCGGCATCATCAACGCCGGCGATTACGGGCGGACCATCTACGATGCCTGGGTGCGCCGCCAACTGATCGACATCGGCGAGACCGTGGTCAACCAGGCCTTCGCGCCGGAGCCTGACCTGGACGGCACCAAGCAGATCGAGGTGGCCGAGCAGTCGCTGTTCGACCTGGCCACGCACGGCACGGCCGACACCAAGATGATGGTGTTCAGCACCGCGCTCGCCCACGCCATCACCAGCGCGGAAGCCGCGTTCCGCCAGCAGGGCCACGTCTCCGGCCTGGCCACCGGGCTGCGCGACCTCGACCGCAAGACCGGCGGGCTGCACCCGTCCGACCTGCTAATCCTGGCCGGCCGCCCCGGCATGGGCAAGACGGCGCTGGCCACCAAGATCGCCTTCGGCGCGGCCGAGAGTATCCTGGCCAACGCCCGGGTGGACGATCCGGACGCGCTGCCGAAGAACTCGGTCGCCATCTTCTCGCTGGAAATGAGCGCCGAGCAGCTCGCCAACCGGCTGCTCAGCGAGGAATCGCGTGTGTCGTCGGACAAGATACGGCGCGGCGAGATCGGCGAGCGGGATTTCTCCAAATTCGTCAGCGTGGCCAAGAAGCTCCAGCACCTGCCGCTCTACATCGACGACACGCCCGCCATCACCCTCTCCGCGCTGCGCACACGGTGCCGCCGGCTGCAGCGCACGAAGGGGCTGGGCCTGGTGGTGATCGACTATCTTCAGCTGATGCGCCCGTCCGCGGGCGTGCGTGCAGAAAGCCGCGTGCTGGAGATCAGCATGATCACGCAGGGGCTCAAAGCCCTGGCCAAGGAGCTGAGGATACCCGTCCTCGCGCTCAGCCAGCTCTCCCGCGCCGTGGAATCGCGCGAGGACAAACGGCCCCAGCTCTCAGACCTGCGCGAATCCGGCTCGATCGAGCAGGATGCGGACGCGGTGATGTTCATCTACCGCGACGAATACTATCTGCAGCAGCGCGCGCCCAAGCAGATGGCGTTCGATACCGAGGAGAAGTTCCAGAACGCGCTGGAGAAATGGCAGCGCGACATGGAACAGGTGCACAACAAGGCCGAGCTGCTTCTGGAGAAGCAGCGGCACGGGCCTACGGGGAAGATCGATCTGTTTTTCGAGGGCGAGTTTACTCGGTTTGCCGATCTGGATCTGGTCCATGAAGGACACGATTAAGAAGCAAGGAAGCGCTTCTTTCTTGAAAGAAAGAAGCAAAGAACTTTTGCTATTTTAGGTGGGCGGCTAGGAATTTGTTCATTTCGAACATCGTAACCCGCGGCTTGCCGAACACCTTTTTCAGCTTGTCGTCGGCCAGGATCTCGCGGCCGTCGTCGGGGTTCTGCAGCTTGTTCTCCTTGATGTAGACCCACACTTTGCTGACCACCTCGCCGCGCGCCATCTGACCCTCTCCCACCACCGCGGCAAGCTCGGGGCTGGGCTGCAGGGGCTGTTGCAGCGCGTTCGGCTTGGACCCGGCCTTGGGCTTGTCCACCTTGGCGCCCTTGGAGACCGTCTTGCCCTCGCCGGACTTGGCGGCCGTCACCTTCTCCGGGGCGGCCTGCTTAATCTTTTTGGCCGGCATGTCCTTGCTGGCCGGCTTCTTCGTCTCCGCCTTGGCACTCGCAGTCTTCGCCGGCGCCTTTGTCATCATCTCTCTCCCCAACACACGCGACTCGATCGGCGACAAGGATGAAGCACTCCCCGTGTGCCACGCAACTGCAACGGAGCACCCGGCCCAAGGTTTTCGCCACACCCACCCTTGCCCCCGCCGCCCGCGGCGGGGAGACTGCCCGCCCAAGGCGGAGGCAAGCCAATGAAAATCAACACGGTAGCCGGCACGACCACGCCGGAGGAACTCGGCCCCACGCTGATCCACGAGCATGTGCTGGCGGGCTACCCCGGCTGGTTCATGGACACGCGGCTGCCGCCCTTCCAGCGCGCCGAGGCGCTGGCCCGCACCACCGACGCGTTCCAGCGCCTGCACGCCTACGGCATACGCACCGTGGTGGACCCGTGCCCCGCCGATCTGGGCCGCGACGTGGAGTTCGTGGCCGAGATCAGCCAGCGCAGCGGCATCCGCCTCATCTGCACCACCGGCGTCTATACCGAGACGTTCGGCATCCCCTACACCTTCCGGCTGCTCGAGACCTCGGCGATCGAGGAGATCTTCCAGCGCGAGCTCGAGGACGGGATCGGCCAGACCGGCATCAAGGCGGGGCTGATCAAGATCGCCACCGGCGACGGCGTGGTCAGCGACTACGAACGGCGCATGCTGACCGCCGCCGCCAGTGTGGCGCGCCGCACCGGCGCCCGGCTGATCTCCCACACCGAGAATTGCAGCTGCGGCCACACCCAGATCGACATCGTGACCGAGGGCGGCGTGCCCGCCGAGCGGCTTCTGGTCGGCCATTGCGACGGACGCGACGACCACCCCTACCAGGCCGCACTCGCCCGCCGCGGCGCCTATGTCGGCTTCGACCGCTTCGGCCTGGAAGTCTTCAACAGCGACGCCACCCGCATGAAGAACCTCAAACAGATGATCGACGCCGGCTTGCGCGACCACCTCATGGTCAGCCAGGACAAGGTCAATTGCTGGCTCGGCAACATCCCCGGCGTCGGCACCCCAGACCACATCGAGCAGATCGTGCCCAACTGGACCATGACCCACCTGTTCGAACGCATCTTTCCGGAATTGCGCCGCATGGGGGTGGCGCAGGCCGATCTGGACGCGATACTGCTGGACAACCCACGGCGGTATTTTGGTGCCACAGCAAATTAGTTGCCTTATATCTGTTTGTCTCATGGCAAGCTAAAGCCGTCGCGGCCCAGGCACACGTGCGTCAGGCGCCGCGACAACCAAGAGGACATCTCTATGGCGAACCACGACTCAAAGCGGCAGTTCAGAGTGCTTCTTGTAATAGCGACAGCTATGATCCCCAGCCTCACCCAGGCACAGCAGGTCGGAATCTATCTAGGAAAGGAGGCGAACGGCACCCAAATCAGCATCTCAGTCGAGGAAGACACTTACCTCCATCAATTCGCCATCGCAGGTATGACATCGCTGGTTGTCGCACATTGCCGCGATCGAATCGGCTACAGCGCAGTCACTACCATTGCGCCTGGGCTGGTGCCGATCACCGGAGACACGGTCCTGTATCAATGGAATTTTGGCACCTACTACGTCAGTGCGAAAATGCGTTTCGATAACGCGACCAACACCGTCAGCGGCGACATAGTATCCTACAACGTGATTTTTGGCGGGCAAAAGCGGGATGTGCCAACAGGCGCCACGTTCTGCATGGACGCGGGCCAACATTTCAGTGCTGTCCTTACTCCCGGCAGTTCACTTGATCCGAAAGCGGATGTCGTGTTGACCAAGGGGTGGCAACCATAATCCGAAGATTGGCAACCCATGCGGCTATCCGCTCAGGGCACATCAGCCTCCGTTGCCGCACTGATCGGACTCGCCACCTTTGATGCGTCCACGCTGAAAGCCGTATAGTAATGTACGCCGGAGCCAGGTGTCCGATCATCGCAGCTCGACCTGGACGTGACACAGACGGGACTAGCACCCCCGTCGCGGAACACATGATATGTGAACGGCCCCGGAACCTGATCCGCCGCTACCGGCTGCCACTTCACTGTAACCATGCTGCGAGTACAAGCCTGCGGCTCCGCTTTGTTTGCACTTCCACAAGAAACGGAAATTCCTGTTGGGATGTGCGTGGACAGCACCAGTGGCGCAAGCGGGGGCTGCGTGAAGTCGAACTCGTTCATCAATTGCCCGATCGGCGCCGTCGAGCCGTTAGGATAGGTCACGCTGGTCAACGCATCGCGTATATCGGGCCGATTATCCGGCTGGCCCATCGCCACTGGGTCCAGGTGCGTCCCGCCCATGAAGAGCTGCTCGATAAACGTAGCGTAGCTGTCCGGACTCAGAACTGCGTGGTCAATGTAGCCTGGTTTGGCATAGGCACTGATCAGCAGACCGGGCACGCGAATGCCAAAACCTTGAACCTGCGTTGGCGGATTATTAAAATCAACGTTGGGCGGTACGACGTGATCGTAGAACCCGCCCCAATCGTCCCAGGAGACGAAAATAGCGGTGTTCTGCCAGTAAGGCGACTGCATGACCGAGTTCACCAGTGAGGTGACATACTCCATCCCGGCCGTCACGCCGGACGGTGGATGGTCGCTCAAATCGGCCGTTGGAATGATCCACGACACCTGCGGCAAAGTCCCGTTCTTCACGTCGAGAAGGAACTGGTCGATTCCCGGATTATGCGCGGTCAAGTAAGCCTTACCCTGCTGCTGCACCCAGGCGAAACCTGGGGCAGGGTTCCAGGCGCTCACGACGCTGCCACGTTGCAGTTGCGGCTCGCAGGTCATCTCGCCGTCTTCGCAATCAGGCTCAGCGCCGGTATTGAGATAGTATTTCCAGCTAACCTCCTTCGTGTCCATAAGTTGGAACAGGTTGACCCAAGGATACACCGGCTTTGTGCCGGAAGGCTTGCGAGCGCCAAGTGACGTTTGGCAGTTCGCCAGTACGGGGATTTTGCCGCAGTTCGCCGACCATTCACTGGTCATGTCGAGATGCGCGTCTAACGACCAGCTCCGCACGCCTTCGAACATATTGTCTTGCAACACGAAATTTTTCGCGTACGCCCAGTAATTCGGGATTTCGGCATCGGTATGATAACCAACTGCATCGTGCCGCGCGACCCCGGGCCGATTGCCCGCGCACCGCGCCTGTGCCTCGCCGGACATCGCGTTGCCGGAGCAGGCATTCCCGCCGAGCGTCTGCTCATAGATGAAACCGTCGTTCTTGGCGCCGGTGACGCCGTCATCGAGGTCGGCGGAGGCAGAGGTGTATAAATGCGGGCCGCCCGCGTTGGAGTCGTGGAGATCGTGAAACGGCACCACGCACCCCTTCCCCGGCTGCGACGGATCGAGCGGCACGCAGGTGCCTGCCGGAATCCCGTTAGCGCCAGGAAAAGTGCCGAAATAGCTGTCGAACGACCGGTTCTCCTGCATGATCATAATCACGTGGGTGATTGGGTTTGGCTGACCCGCGTGCGCCTGCCCCCCAGCTCCGCAGAGCACTGCCCAAGCGCAACCCGCTGTCAGGAACCCTCGCATCGGATACGTCCGTTTGAAAATCGACAACGGATACTTACTCGACCTCCATCGTCGGGCCAACAGGTTTTTCCCCGAAAGTTTACTGACTGACAGGCGGGCATGTAGCCTAAATCGCTTGCAGGCCATCCCTAAAAGTGCTTGGTATAAAGACTTACAGAGTGTCTGCTCGTCTGCAAAGGTCGAAGAAATGCCCTGTAAGATAACGCTTCGGCTTTCACTTGCACTCGCGCCACTACTCGTAGTCAATTCCGCCCTAGCGGGCAACTATGAATACAAGACGCTCACAATGAGCGGGGCAGAGAATGTATATCCCTACGCAATAAACGACAGCAATATCGTCGTTGGCAGTTACACCGAGCGTCATTTTTTGCAAGACCATGGTTTTGTCTGGAGCAAAGGCAAATACACCCTCGTAGATGGACCGGGTGGTAATACTTCCTTGGTGTCGATCAATCGACATGGATTAGCGGCGGGGGAGTCAATGAGCGGCGCTGGTCTGACGTACGTTGCATTCACCTTTGACACTGCGACAGGCCATCTGCAGGCCATCCCAGAAGCTCCTCACGGTGCCGGCTTGGATTACTACCCAACAGCTATCAACGCATCTGGCCGAGTTGTCGGCGCGACAGCGTCGGGGGGAGGCGGTAGTACTCCGGGTGTGGGCTGGGTGGGCGATTTGAAAGCATCGAAATTGTTGCAGGTGCCCGGGACTGCCCCTCAAGCATTCTCTGGGGAACCAGCACTCGGGATCAACGATCAAGGCGACGTGGTCGGAAATTATCCGCTCACGACCGGAGGCGGGCAGGTCCTGGGCTATGTATTCCAGGCAGGGTCATACACTTCATTCAACCCGGCGGATCAAGCTGCAGTTGAAGTTGGCGTGCTTCCAACGTTCATAAACGACGCTGGCGTAATCGGCGGTGGAGTAACGTCCCAGAACGAGCCCTCGTACGGCTTTACGCTGGACCATGGTCAAACGACACAATACCCGATTGCCGGAGCTCGCATAGTGAATGTGGTGGGCATTACCAAATCCGGCGAAGTCGTGGGGACGTGGCAGGACACCAGTCTCAACTGGCACGGTTTCACCGTATCAAACGGCATAACCCAAAGCTTCGATGCACCCGGAGCAACGAGCACCATGATAACCGGTGTAAACGCCGAGGGCACGCTGGTTGGCAGCGAGACAAGAACAATCAATGGCCACGGACACTCACGTGGCTTCATAGCTCACTGCCCCAGGGCGAACGCTCCCTGCACGCAGTAGACTCCGTCGGCAGCAAATCGCCACGTCGCGGGGCCTTGCCTTCTATTTTACAGGCCTATCCTCAACTCGCTCCGGATCCTACCTGGTTGCGCAGCGCAGGCTATCTGGCAGCTATGTAGAAGAGTGTCGCTGTCCTGGCCCGTCTCTCACGCGTTCGTTCAGGCGCGTAGTCGCTCGCTGTCCGGTGCGTGAGTGTCATACCAGTCGCCCTGATATGCCACCCAGTCTGTTATCATATCAGGTCCATAGGAAACGTCTTGCACGCCGTGGACTTGTACGGTAGATAATCCACGCACTGTCACTGTATGAATTTGAGACTGGCTATATGACCATGCTCGCGCGCACTGCATCAGGCCTGACGACCGCAATCTTGCTACCAATCTGCTCTGGCTGGTCGTTCCTCGCCCACGCGGCTGCCCCGCCTCCTATTCCCATCCAGCATGTGATCATCATCATGCAAGAGAACCGCTCGTTCGACCATTACTTCGGCACGTTTCCGGGCGCTGACGGTATACCCCCTGACACATGCGTGCCCGTCGATTCAGAAAAGCCGAAGGGCAAATGCATCACGCCGTTTCATTCACCGCTTGACGTGAATGCTGGCGGTCCACACTCTGCGACGGACGCAGACTTCGATTTGAACAATGGCGTCACCCACGCACAAATTGACGGCTTCGTTCAGAGCCAAAGCCGCGCCGCACACAGCAAGAAGAACAGGTGCGTTCTTCACCCGGACAACCCCGAGTGCTCGGGCAACAAGTTCGGCGAAGTGCAGCACGACGTCGTCGGCTATCATACCGATGCGGAGATTCCGAACTACTGGGCTTATGCCAGCAACTTTGTTTTGCAGGAGCATTTGTTTGAAAGTGTCCGCAGCTGGTCGCTGCCGGCGCACATGGCGCTGACCAGCCTTTGGACGGCGGTCTGCAAAGACCAGATGAATGCGCTCTCGTGTGTCACCGATCCTGATCCGAAGAAACCAGGCGAGCACACGACCTATCCCTGGGTTAGCTTGTTCCAGCTCCTGGACAGCAAACAGGTGAGTTGGAAATACTACCTGGGACAGGGGGTCGAGCCCGATTGTGAAGATGGGGAAATGAACTGCGCTCCCAACGCTCAGTCTAAAAACGTGCCCTCAATTTGGAATCCCGCCCCACTTTACGGCTATGTGAAGTCGCAACCGGCGGCCTATCTTCCCACGCACGTGCAAGACGTGTCGAACTTCGTCGCCGACATCAACAACGGCCAGCTACCCGCTGTCTCGTGGATCGTGCCCAACAATCCGAACAGCGAGCATCCGCCCAACGGCGTTACCGCAGGCATGGAATACGTCACTGCGCTGGTCAATGCTGTCATGACCTCCCCCTATTGGAACAGCACGGCCATCTATATCACATGGGACGACTGGGGCGGGTTCTACGATCACGTCATGCCGCCCAACGTCGATATGGCCGACGGCAAGACACCTATCGAAGGCTACGGCCTGCGCGTGCCGGGTCTGATGATCAGCCCCTGGGCAAAGCCGCACATGATCGACTCCGCCATCTACAGCTTCGACGCCTACGCCACCCTGATCGAAAATCTTTTTCTCAACGGCACACGCCTGGACCCCGCGGCGCTCGGCAACCCCGACAACCGCCCCGACCTGCGCGACGCGCTAACCCGCGTCAAACTGTTCGGCGGCGGCACGGCGCCGGTCGGCGACCTGATGAGCGAGTTCGACTTCACCCAAAAGCCGCTGCGGCCGCTCGTCCTGCCCACCGACATACCGACCGGCCTGCTCGCCACCTGCGGCCCGGACGCGAACCGTGCCTACTGTCAGTTGACGACCGTCACGCTCGCCTGGAACGCCATCTCCGGCGCCCATGAGCCGGCCCCCTACACCTACCATGTCCAGCGCGACGGCGCCGACCTGCCGCAATGCACCGGCGCGGCACTCACCTGCACCGACACGCCTGGCTCGGGCGCTCACCTCTACCGAACCTACAGCACCGACGCGACCGGCAAACCAAGCCCACTCTCGGCCGCCGCCGAGGTGCAGATGCACTGACCCACCGCGCAACAACGGACAAACCGTACCGCCGCCGGGCAACGCCTACCAGCCTAGCCCGGCCGCTCCCTAATCTGTTGGCCGAACCGCGCAACCGCCGCTGCGTCGCTCACAAGGCGCCACTGCCGTTCGACATTGCGGCCCGCCTCGGCCGCCAGATCGAGCACATGATCGGCCGATTGCAGCAACCCCGCCTTCTCCAGCACGCGCAGGAAATCCCCGGTGCTGATCAGGCAAGCGCGCACGTCCAGCACGGCCCGCCGCCGGCCGATGTCGCTGTCCTCAAACAGCAGCAAGGCTTCGGCGTCGCCCGCGCGATCCAAGAACCGGTCCAGCGCTTCCAGCGCCGCCTGCTCGCCCAGCCCGCGCGTGCTGCGACCCTCCTCCAGCCGTCGCTGCTGATCGACGCCCGTCTCCGTCGGCACGATCCGCACCTCGTCAAGATGCTCTCCGATCCACGCGACGATGTCGCCCGCCCCCGGCGCGCCACGCACGCGCGTGGCTTCGACATACACCGCGTCCGGAATGTGGACGGGGATGCCCGGCCGAACGAGCAGATCCAACGACCCGGCAAGTGCAAGCGTCAGCAGCGGTGACGTATCGGACACGATCACCCGGAACGCACCGTTCATCCCCGCACTCGCAACGCCTCCCGCAATATCTCGCGCCCCCGCGCGCGCGACTGGGCATTGGGGCCGTCCTCGGGTGCGATCGGCGGCCGCAACCCGAGTTCGCCCAGTCCACCCAGCACGGCCACGTAATCCGCGAAACCCAGCGCCTGCAGCTCACGCCACGACACGTCGCCGCGCGCATACCGGCGCAACAACGCCTCGCGCTCGGCGGTGAGGCCGGCGTCGCTCAATGCAGCTTGACGCCCGGCTCGGGCCGCCGGCCGATATTGCCGGCGATGAGCTGCCACAGCGCCGACCGGCTGCCGTGCAGCGCCGCCTGGTGCATGGCGTAGAGCGAGCGGTACATCATGCGCGCGACGTAGCCTTCGACGAAGAACCCGCGCCCGATGGAGAACCCCATCAGATTGCCCACCGTGCTGTAGCGGCCGAGTGAGACCAGCGATCCGAAATCCTTGTAGACGAAGGGTTTCAGCGGCGCCCCATCCAGCCGCCGGTTGATCTGCTCCACCATATGCGCCGCCATCTGGTGTGCCGCCTGCGCCCTGGGCGGCACGCCCTGCGGAAACCCCTCGCGCGGGGCGGCCGCGCAGTCGCCGATGGCGAACACGTTGGGGTCGCGCGTCGTCTGCAGATTGGCATCGACCACCAGCTGGTTCAGCCGGTTCGTCTCCAGCCCCAGATCGCGCAGGAACTCCGGCCCCTTCACGCCGGCCGACCACACGACCAGCTCGCTGGGGACGAACTCGCCATCAGACAGCACCACGCCGTCGGCGCGCACCTCGGCCACCTTGGCGTTCACGCGCACCTCCACGTTCAGGCCGCGCAACAGCTCCTCGGTCGAGGCAGAGATACGCTCGGGCAGCGCCGGCAATATCCTGGGCGCCGCCTCGATCAGGATGATCTTCACGTCGCGCTCCGGGTCGAGCCGGGTCATGCCGTACGCCACCACCTCGCGCACCGTGCGGTGCAGTTCGGCCGCCAGCTCCGTGCCCGTGGCGCCGGCGCCGATGATGGCCACATGCAACTGGCCCGGCCGCACCGGCTCCTCCTGCGCGTTGGCGCGCAGGCATGCGTTGACCATGCGCTTGTTGAACCGCGTCGCCTGCTCCGGCGTCTCCAGCGGCACCGCGTGCTCGGCCGCACCTGGCGTGCCGAAATCGTTGGTGACGGAGCCCACAGCGATCACCAGCGTGTCGTAGGGGAAGCGCCGCATCGGCGTCACCTCCCGGCCCTCGTCATCGATCGTGGGGTCGATGCAGATCTCGCGCCGCGCCAGGTCGAGCCCGCTCAGCGCGCCCAGCCGGCAGGTGAAATGGTGCCAGCGCGCCTGCGCCAGATAGTTCAGCTCATGCTGGGAACGGCGCATGCCGCCGGCGGCGATCGCGTGCAGCAGCGGCTTCCAGATATGCGTCCGGCTGCGCTCGACCAGCGTGATGCGCGCCTGCCGCCGCCGGCCCAGCGTGTCGCCCAGCTTGGTCGCCAGCTCCAGCCCGGCCGCACCGCCGCCCACCACCACCACCTCGTGCAGCCGCGTGCTGTCCCGCCCGGCGCGGCCGGGAATGGGGGGAAGCAGCCCGGCATCGGCCGGCATCGGTCCATCGTTCATGCAAACCTCGTAGTCGTGGGCGGCGTCCGTACGGCGCGCCGCCGCCTGCGGCGCAGGCCCATCCCGCCTGTCATAGCACGGAACCGCCCGCCCTAGCGATCCGCCAAGCTGCCCAGCGCCGCCCGCAGCTCGCCCAGATACGGGTCAAAATGCCGCCAGTGATCCAGCCCCTCGCGATAGACGGGGCGCCGCACCTGCTCCGAGCTGGCGGTGCGGACCGCCCGCCGGGTTTGGTGGAAGCGCAGCCAGCCCGGCGCGAACGCCAGCCCCCGGTAATCCAGCAGCCGACGCACCTCCGCCTCCGTATCGGTCACCATCGCCTCGTAGCGCACACGGTGCACGCGCCCGGGCAGCACGGAGTCGAAATGGTCCATCAGCGCCACATAGTCGGCGTAGTAGCGGCCGAGTTCTGTCAGGTCGTAGGAGAAATGCTGCCCGCGTGCGAAATGCTGCTTGAACGCCGAGAAGCACGCTGCCATGGCGCCGCGCCGCGCATCGATGATCTTCGCCCGCGGCAGGATCAGGTGGATCAGGCCGACATGGACGAAATTGTTTGGCATTTTGTCGATGAAGTATGGCCGGCCGAGCTTGCGGTGGATGCGCGTGCGGTCCAGATACGCCCGCCCCCACGATTGGCGGGCCTCCGGCGACAACTCCGCAAGCCGCTCCGGATAGCCGTCCCCCGCGCCGCGCCCCAGCTCGCGTGAGATGAGGGCGACGTCCGGCAGCTCCATCGTGCCTTCCACCAGGCTGTGGCTGGACAGGATCTGCTCGATCAGCGTCGAGCCCGACCGGGGCAGGCCCACGATGAAGATCGGCGCGGGATCGTCGCAGCCGCCACCCTCGCGCGGGCCGAAGAAGGCGGGCGTCATCAGCGCGCGAGTCCGCTGCAACTGGGCCCTGGTGCGATCGGCGCTGTAGGCGATCTCCCCACGCCGCAGCCGCGCGCCCTGCGCGTACTGCGTGAACGAACGTTCGTAGTCGCCATCCTGCTCCAGCGCCCGGCCCAGCGCGTAGTGCAGATGAAACCGGTCCTCGACCGGCAGCTCCGCGCGCGCCAGCTGTGCGCGCATGGCGCGGGACTCGTCCGGCTCGAACCGCGCCGTCTTGAGGTTCGCGATGCTCCAGTACGCCTCGCCCAGCGAGGGCGCCTGCGCGAGCGCGGTGCGATAGGCCGACAGCGCCTCTTCGGTTTGGCCGGTGGTCTTGAGCACGTGCCCGTAGCCGAGCCAGATCTTCGGCTGGTTCGGGAAATCCCGCAGCACCGACGCGTAGGTGTCGGCCGCGCGCGCATAATCGCCGCTCGTGGCCAGGCACGCCGCCATCAGGTTGCGGTAGTTGGGGTTGCGCGGCTCTTCGGCCAGCAGCGTTTGCAGATGCGGCACGGCTTCGGCCGCGCGCTCCTGCCGGAACAGCGCCACGGCGTAGTTGTGCCGGGCGGCGGAAAAACTCGGCATCAGCGACAGAGCGCGCGCGAGCAGGCTTTCCGCATCCGCGTAGCGGCCCAGCCGTATCCCAGCCTCGGCCAGCATGCGCAACGCGGCGACATCGGTCGGCCTCTGGCGCAGATGCGCGCGCAGCAGACGCTCGACCGTGGGCAGGTCGTTGTCGCACAGCGCGGAGGCCGCCGACATCAGCGCCGGATCGTGCACGCCGACGCGCAGATGCTGCGCATAGGCCGCATCGGCCTGCGCCCGCTCGCCTTGCAGGACCAGGCAATCGCCCAGCGCGCGCCACGCATCCGCCAGATCGGGCTTCAGCGCGACCGCGCGTCGCAGCAGGGCGATGGCCGACGCCGTCTCCCCCCGTGCCGCCTCGGTCAGCCCGCACTCGTACTGCGCCCACGCGGCGCGCGGCTGCGCTTCGGCCAGCGGCGCCAATATGGCTCGCGACTCCTCCAGCCGGTGCAATCGCCGGTACGCGGCGCCCAGCAACAGCAGCGCCTGCGGGTGGCCGGGCACCGCCTCAAGGATGGCGGCCGCCTGTGCTGCCGCACGCTCCGGACGTGCGTCGAGCAGTTCGCCCGCGCGCGACAACGCGGCGGCAACCGACCCCGTCTGCGTCATGCGCGCATCGTGGTCAGAATTGCTGGGCGACCCGGAACCCGACGGTGAAGGGCTGGATCGGATAGGCATAGACGGTGCTGCACACGCCGATGGTGCAGGTGACGCTGCGGTTCAACTCGCCACGCTCGTCGAAGGCGTTCTTCACGAACAACGTCAGCGACAGCTTGTTGCGCTCCATGCCTGCGGAAAAATCGAAGCTGGAGAACGATCCCATGCTGCCCAGCACGGCACGCTCGTTGTAGCCGTTCCTGTCATTCGACAGAAGGGCAGCCTGCGCACGGGTCTGATACAGAAGCGACCCCTGCACGAATGCCGACCAGTCGTAGATGGGCATCGTGTAGCGCGCGGTGAAGTTGGCCTTGAACGCCGGCGTGTAGGGAAGCTGTGTGCCCGCGGGCGCCTGCGATTGCGCGGCCGTACAGGTCTCCCCCGCCTGCTGGCATAGGTTCTGCGACAGTTCGGCATCGGTGAAGGTGGCGCCGCCGGTCAGGGTCAACGGATCGATCGGGCGGTAGTCGCTCTCGATTTCGGCACCCTTCACGTTGGCGCCCGGTGCGTTGCCGATGATGGTCAGGCTGTTCGGCCCCAGGAACGCGTATTGGAAGTCGTTCCAATCCTCGTCGTACAGCGCGATGTTGGCGTGCAGCCGCTGCCCGAGCCAGGCGCTCTTGAAGCCGAGCTCGTAATTGGTGAGCGTGTCGGTCTGGTACGGCCCGAAATTGCCGTTGCGGTTGATGCCGCCTGGCCGGAACCCGGTCGAATAGGTGAAATACACCAGCCGGTCTGGGTCTATCTTGTAGGTGATGTTGACCTTGTGCGTCTCGCCGTTGCCGACCGTGTCCTTGTCCAGGTTGACGCACGGCGCCTCGTCGAACGTGTCCCCCGCGATGCAGTTCTGCTTGTTGGCGCCTTCACCAGTGCTGAATCCGGTAAGCTGGTCATATCCCTGGCTGAAGCCGAAAAACCCCTTGAGCGAGTTGTCGAACCAGTACGGCCGCACCCCCGCCGTGACCGTCAGGTTGGGCAGCACATCGTACGAAACCTCGGTGAAAAACGCCTCGTCCCGGTCGGTGCGCAACTGGTCGGTCAGCCAGATCGTGTTCCGCCAGCCGGGCACGGATATCTGCGGCCCGAAATCCTGTATCTGGTAATCCTGGATGATCCGATGCTGCTGGATCTGCTGGAAGATGCCGAAGATGAAGCGCAGCCGGTCAGTCGCGGGCGAGGCCAGCCGAAGCTCGTTGCTCTCTTTGGTGAAATGGTCCTTGCCCTGAATCTCCTGCAACGGGCGCGGTAGCGGCTGCCCATTCGCGCCCTGCCAATAAGCTGCCGATCCGTAGACCTGGTCGTAGAAGATCGAGTAGTCGGCATAATCGCTCTGCTGCACCTGGTCGCGCACGAAGAACCCGCCGGCGTAGGTCAGGTCCAGATTGCCGATCTTGCCCTGCAACGTGGCGCCGGCCTGTATCCAGCGGTCGTGATCGGTGTCGGGCTGGAACCGCTCCACCTTCAAATCGCCATCCTGCGGCACGTAGCCGAACGTGCCGCTGGAGCGCAGGTCCTGCGCGATGACGTTCGGTGTCACCGACCAATCCTCGTTGAACTCGATGCGCATCTGCGCGCGTCCGCCGAACGTATCGACGGGGTTGAAATTGTTCTTGACGAAAGCGCTGTTGTTGACCGTGGCAGCCGCCGGTCCGTACAGCGCCGCCGTGGTCGGGAAGGTGCGCGTGGCCGGGATGTTGTCGATGTATCCGGCATCGTGCTCGTCGAAACCGACCAGGCGCACGGCCACCTGATCGGTGATCGGTATGTTGACGAACCCTTCGGCCACGCCGCCCAGCCCGCCGCCTTTGACGACGTTGCCTTCCACATCGTAGCCCGCCTCGAATTTCGACGGGTTGGGCCGGTTGGTGATCAGCCGCACCGTGCCCGCCTCCGAGCTCGCGCCGTAGAGCGTGCCCTGCGGCCCCGGCAGGACCTCGACCCGCGCCATGTCGTACACGTGCACGTCCAGCGTGCCGCCGATCGTGGTGATCGGCAGCTCGTCCAGATAGGAGCCGACCGTCGGCAGCGGCCCCGAATGGTTGCCCTCCGCGCCGCTGGCGATCCCGCGCAGATACAGCGTGGTGTTGTCCGGCGAGGTCGTCTGCGTGGTCAGGCTCGGCAGGAACTTCAGGTAGTCCTGCAGATTGTTCACCTGGTGCCGCTCCAGCGTCCTGGTATCGAGCACTTGCAGGCTCATCGGCACGCGCTGCAACTTTTCCGAGCGTTTGCGTGAGGTCACGACAACCTCTTCGACGCCGTGGCTGGCGACGAGCTCGCCCCGCTGCGTCTGCACCGTCGGCACCTGCGCCCAGGCCGACCATCCCGCCTGGCCCGCCGTCAGCGCCAGCACGCTCGCCCCGATCAGCTTCCTGCGCATCATCATCCCCCAAGACCGCCCTGCACCGAGCGGCCGCGCCCATGCCAAGGCAAAATCCGTGCCGCCCGCCCGTTCACATACCTGTGATCTTCCCTTCGCGGCTCAGGCTGCACAAGCCGGCAGCGCGTCCTGACGGTGTTTTGGGCAGGATTGTGCCCCGCCTGACACGCAGGCGTGTTGCGTGTAGGCAGCGCGCGACGTGCTGACCCTGTCCCGCCTGATGCTGACCGATTTCCGGTCCTATGCCGCGCTGACCTGGCGCCCCGCCGCCCAAATCGCCGTGCTCACCGGCCCGAACGGCACCGGCAAGACCAACCTGCTGGAGGCCATCTCCCTGCTCGGCCCCGGGCGCGGCTTCGGTCGGGGCCGCATGGCCGACCTCGCCCGGCGCGAGGGCCCGGGCGGCTGGGCGGTGGCCGCGCGTGTCGAACAGGACGGTGTGACCACCAACATCGGCACCGGCACCCCACCGGGCGCCGCCTCTGACCGCCGCGCCTTCCGCCTGGACGGCGCCGAGCCGCGCC
>CAXUNK010000048.1:0-16338 GCA_964252425.1 uncultured Acetobacteraceae bacterium | reverse complement strand
CAGCGCGCCGATGCCTGCGCCGCCAAGGCCGCCGATCACGCCGCCGCCCACCGCACGCTGTCCCGGGTCGTACGGGTTGGTGCAACCGGCCAAGGCAAGCAGGCCGACCAGACCAGAGATGACGGCAACGCGGCGCATGGGGGCGTATCTCCTCACTCAAAAACGAACCCGGTCGGTTACGGGTGACCGGTCTATATAAGTACACAGAACGCCAGGGGGTTCCCGGTCGCACGGCTTGGGGGTAAAGGGCCGCACTCCGGCAGACCCGGGCCCGCGCCCGACGGATCTAAGGCGGTTTGCCTGACCAATGCTAAAAGGTTGTTGTTAAAAATGTTTTCCCGCCTCCTCGGCGCCATGTCCGCCGACATGGCCATCGACCTCGGGACCGCCAACACGCTGGTCTATGTGAAAGGCCGCGGCATCGTGCTGGCCGAGCCCTCGGTCGTGGCCATCGCCGACGTACGCGGGCGCAAGCAGGTTTTGGCGGTCGGCGAGGAGGCCAAGCAGATGCTGGGCCGCACGCCCGGCAACATCTCCGCCATACGCCCCATGCGCGACGGGGTCATCGCGGATTTCGAGGTGGCGGAAGAAATGATCAAGCATTTCATCCGCAAGGTGCACAACCGGCGCAGCTTCGCCTCGCCCATCATCATCGTCTGCGTGCCCTCCGGCTCCACCGCCGTCGAACGCCGCGCCATCCAGGAATCGGCCGAAAGCGCCGGCGCGCGGCGCGTGCTGCTGATCGAAGAACCGATGGCGGCCGCCATCGGCGCCGGTCTGCCGGTCACCGAGCCATCCGGCTCGATGATCGTCGATATCGGCGGGGGCACGACCGAGGTCGCCGTCATCTCGCTGGGCGGTATCGTCTATTCACGCTCCGTCCGCGTGGGCGGCGACAAGATGGACGAGGCGATCACCAGCTACATACGCCGCAACCACAATTTGCTGATCGGCGAGAGCTCGGCCGAGCGGCTGAAAATCGGGCTGGGCTCGGCACGGCCTCAGGAAGATGGCGCGGACGGGCCGTGGCAGGAGGTGCGCGGCCGCGACATGATCAACGGCGTGCCGCGCGAGGTCTCCGTCAGCCAGCGCCAGATCGCCGAAAGCCTGGCCGAGCCGGTGTTCCAGATCGTGGAAGCGGTGCGCACGGCGCTGGAGATGACGCCGCCGGAACTCGCCGCCGACATCGTCGATAAAGGCATTGTCCTGACCGGTGGCGGCGCCTTGCTGAACCGGCTGGACCAGGTGCTGCGCGAGGCCACGGGCTTGCCGGTGGTGGTGGCCGAGGAGCCGCTCTCCTGCGTGGTGCTGGGCACCGGACGCGCGCTGGAGGAATTGAAACGCCTGCGGAACGTGCTCACAACGATGTATTAGACGTGCCATAAACCCGTGGCCGCCCGAGTTCGGCGGCGAAAGGCAGGCTCGTGTTACGGCTTTCCATACAGGCGCGCCAGGCGCTGGCCCGCCTCACCCTTCCCGTGCTGATCGTGGCCTCCCTGGCGTTGATGCTGCTGGGCAGGGCCACTCCGCTCGTGCCGGAGACCGCGCGCATCACTCTGTCGGACGCGCTGGCCCCCATCTACTCGGTCGTCGATGCGCCTTTGCGGGCAGTCCGCGGCGCCGCGCGCGCCATGCGCGAGACGGTGGGGCTGCGCGGCGAGGTCGAGCGGCTGCGTGCCGAGAACGAACGGCTGCGCCACTGGTATGATGTCGCCATGGCGCTGGACGCCGAGAACACCACGCTGAAGGACAATCTGCACTGGGTGCCGGACCCCAAGCTGAGCTTCGTGACCGCCCGCGTGGTGGCCGATGCCGGCGGGGTGTACGCGCGCTCGGTGCTGCTGTCGGTCGGCCCGCACAGCACGATACGGCGCGGCGAGGTGGCCCTCGATGCCGCCGGCCTGGCCGGACGGGTGACCGAAGTCGGCGCGCGCAGCGCCCGCGTGCTGCTGATCACCGACATGAACAGCCGTATCCCCGTGCTGCTGGAGCACAGCCGCGCGCGCGCCATCCTCACCGGCGAGAACGCGCCCAGCCCGCGACTGATCTTCGTGCAGGACGGCATCCACCCGGAGGAGGGCGAACGCGTGGTCACGTCTGCCGAGGCGGGCGCGTTCCCGGCCGGGCTGCTGATCGGCACCGTGCATTACGGCGCCTCCGGACAGATGGAGGTCTCGCCCGCCGCCGATCTCGGCCGGCTCGAAGTGGTGCGTATCTTCGATTACGGCCTGGGCGGGGTGGTGCCGCCCGAAGCGGTCATCGGGCGCCGGCCGCCGGCCCAGGCCGCACCGAAGACCGCCGACTGACACTGGCAGCGCAGGCGGATGGATACGAAACCAGGCATACGTCCCCGTCTGGGGCTCTGGCACGGCATGGATGTGGCTTCGCGCTACGCGCTGCCCGGGGCGCAGACGGTGGCGGTGCTGCTGCTGCTCTCCGCACCGCTCGGACTTCCCGGACAGGCCCAGTTGCAGCCGGCCTGGACTATGGCCTGCGTATATTTCTGGTCGCTGTACCGCCCTGCGTCCATGCCCGCACCCCTGGTGTTCGCCATCGGCCTGCTGCTCGATCTGCTGGCGCAAGGCCCGGTGGGCATACAGGTCCTGGTGCTGCTGCTGATCCATGCGGCGGCGCTCGGCGCCCGGCGCGCCTTGACACGCAGCGGCTTCGTGGTCGTCTGGCTGGCCTTCACCGGACTGGCGGCGCTGGCCGCGCTCGCCGAATGGGTGCTGGTTTGCGCATTGACGTGGCGCGCCGTGCCGCCCTGGCCGGGCGTGTTCGAGTTGGGGGTGGCGGTCGGCCTCTACCCGGTGGTTGCCGTCTACCTGATCACCCTGCATCGCGGCCGTGCCGCGCCGGAGCAGGCGGGATGACCGGCCGAGAGCTTCCGGCCGCGAGCCATCGGGGCAGCCCGTGAAACACGAAGGGACCCGCAACGGCGTCTTCACACGGCGCGCGCTGCTCCTGATGGCGGGGCAGACGGCGGCGCTGGGCGCGCTCGGCGTCAAGCTCTACCGCGTGCAGGTGGAGCAGGGCGCGCGCTACAAGACGCTGGCTGAGAGCAACCGCATCAGCGCCCGGCTGATTGCCGCACCGCGCGGCCGAATCCTGGACCGGTTCGGCCGTATGCTGGCCGGCAACAACCTCAACTGGCGGGCGCTGATCCTGCCGGAGGAGACGTCGGACCTCCGAGCCACGCTCGCCGCCTTCGACCGGCTGGTGCCGCTCGAGGATCACGACCGCGAACGCATCGCACGCGACATGAAGCACAACCGGCGCTTCATCCCGGTGACGCTGAAGGAGTTCCTGGATTGGGACCAGATGGCGCGGATCGAGGTCAACGCGCCCGACCTGCCGGGCGTGCTGGTCGATGTGGGCACCACACGTCACTACCCGTTCGGCCCGGATCTGGCCCACATCGTGGGCTACGTCGCCCCGCCCAGCGAAGACGATCTGGGGCTGGACCCGGTGCTGGCCCTGCCCGGCGTACGCGTCGGCCGTGCCGGCGTGGAGCAGTTCCACGAGGACGAGCTGCGCGGCGAGGCGGGCGAGGTGCAGATGGAGGTCAACTCCGTCGGCCGAGTCATCCGGGAGCTGGACCGCACCGATGGCACGCAGGGCGACGAGATCGCGCTCTCAATCGACGTCGATCTGCAGCGCAGCATCCTGGCCCAGCTTGGCGACATGGCGGCCAGCGCCGTGGTGATGGACTGCACCAACGGCGAAGTGCTGGCGATGACGACCACCCCCAGCTTCGACCCGTCGCTGTTCGATAGCGGGATCAGCCAGGCGCAGTGGAACGACTGGACGTCCGACCGCAAGACGCCGCTGATCAACAAGGCCACCGCGGGCGTGTACCCGCCCGGCTCCACCTTCAAGATGGCCGTGGGCTTGGCCGGGCTGCGCACGGGCGTCATCACCGAGACCGACCGGATCAACTGCCCCGGCTACCTCGACATGGGCGACACCCGTTTCCACTGCTGGAAGAAGCATGGCCATGGGTCGCAGGACCTGCACGGCGCGCTGAAGCATTCCTGCGACGTGTTCTTCTACGAGGTCGCGCGACGGGCCGGCATCGACGCGGTGGCGCAAACCGCCAACCTGTTCAGCTTCGGGGTCGATCCTGGCGTGGACCTGCCCGGCGCGCGCCAGGGGCTGATGCCGACCCAGGCCTGGCGCCGCCGGCACGGGCACAAATGGAGCGTCGGCGACACGATCGGCTGCGGCATCGGCCAGGGCTTCGTATTGGCCACCCCGCTGCAATTGGCGACCTATGTCAGCCGCATCGCCACCGGCCGCGCCGTCGTCCCACACGTCACCCGCACCATCGCGGGTGCGGCCGAACCCGGCGGCCAGCCGGAGGATTTCCCCCCGATGGACGTGCCGGAAGAGGCGCTGGCCGTGGTGCGTGCCGGCATGTTCGCGGTCGTCAACGAGGCGGGCGGCACCGCCCCCCATGCCCGGCTGGGCCTGCCTGGCATGCAGCTGGCCGGCAAGACCGGCTCCAGCCAGGTGCGCCGGGTCAGCCGATGGGCGCGCGAGCACGGGCATTTCAACTCCGCCAGCCTGCCCTGGGAGTTCCGGCCGCACGCGCTCTTCGTGTGCTTCGCGCCCTACGACGCGCCGCGCTACGCCGTGGCTGTGGTGGTCGAGCACGGCAATGCGGGTGCCGATGTGGCGGCCCCCCTGGCGCGCGACATCATGCGCGACACCATCACGCGCGACCCCGCGCGGCGCCAGGTGGCACCAGGTCAGGCTATCGCGTCGCGCGCCTGACCGGCTGGGCGGCGGCCGGGCCTGGGACCGAACCTGCGGGCAACGTAGTCGCCGGCACCCTGGCGGGCAGCCCTGGCGAGCGGGTGGCTTGACACCGCCCAGCCCGCCAGGTCGCGCCATCCATGGCATCCCGATTGGTGGTGCAGCATCCAGAGCAGCGCACGCACGGACCGCATGTAGGCAGACACGCTGCCGGCATGTTTTTCGGCCAGCAGAAGGCTGTTGCGTACCTGGTAGTATGTTTTGGTTTCGGTGACACGGCCGCCGAAACTGGCGCATTCCTTGTGCAGCACCCGGGCGCGCTTGGCACAGTAGCTCCGTATGCCCAGCGCTTTCGCGCGTTGGAAGTAATCGGCTTCCTCCAGTTGCAGGAAGAAGCGTTCGTCCAGCAAGCCGACGCGCCCGACCGCACCGGCCGGCAGCAGCAGGCACGCGCCGTAGGCGTGCGCCATCTCGACCACGCCGGGAGCCGGCTCGGCGGCTGCACCAGGGTTGACCGGGTTGAGCTGCCACGTGGCCGGATCGTCGAAATAGGCGATGGCCGGATGCAGCAGGCAGGGCGCGGCGATCGCTCGGGCGGCGTCGAGCAGCGCGGCGATCGCGCCGGGGTCCACCACAGTATCGTTGTTCAGCAGGCAGACATGGCCGAAACCACGCTGCATCGCCAACCGTATGCCGACATTGTTGCCGCCCGCCCAGCCGCGATTCTCCGGCAGGGCGATCAACTCCGCCCAAGGATGCGACGCGGCGATCCTGCCCAGATCGCCGGTGCTGGACGCATTGTCGACGACCAGGACGGCCATGTCCTCTGATTGGTCGCGAAGGCTGTCCAGACAGGCGAGCGTGTCGTCCAGCCCGTTGAAATTCAGTATGACGACCAGGACCTGCCCGGATAGCGGCCGATCCGAACGGGGGTGGCCGGGCCTGCCCGCGCGCGCTGAGGCAACGCTTCGGGCATCAACCGGCATCTCATCGTATGCAACAGACACCAGAAAACCTGCCTCGAGAGTCGAACTCTATAGAAATTAACCGTCGGGCTGAAAAATGTCACGGCGTATCGCCGGCGGAACGCAACGCCTCGTTTGCGGCAGTGGTGCGGCCGACACAGTCGAGCAGAACCAACCCGTCGTCGTGCTTGGCATCGTACTTTGGGCAGCCGGTGTCGGCGCGGCGCGCCTCGGCACGCCGTTCGGCATGTTCGATGCGCGCCATGCCTGGATACTGCTCCTCGGATCATTGCCCTTGGTGTGGCTGAGCGTGCGCCTGACGGGGCGCGTGGGCGGAACAGGCTGCTCGCTGATCGAGGCCGTGGGTTTGGCAAGCGCGCCGGCTTTGCTGCTGGACGGGGTCGTGCTGACCTGGGTGCCGGATCTCTACTGCGCGGGCGAGGCCGGGCATCGCGCAGCGGGCGCCTGGCTGCTGTGGTTCGTCGGCGCAAGCCTCGCGCTGGCATTCTGGTGCGCTTCGCGTCAAACAGACGCATTGGCGCCATAGACGCCACGCCGGGAGTGCCTGATGCGCCTGTATCGACTGCCGAAACAGACGGGTTTCGGCGACCTCACCCTTGCCAACGCCGACCTTCCCGCCTGCGGACGCGGCCAGGCGCTGATCCGCATGCGGGCCGCCTCGCTCAATTTCCGCGACCTGGCGGTGGCGACCGGCAAATACATGATGAGCGCGCTGCCGCCCAACCTGGTGCCGCTCTCCGACGGCGCTGGGGAGGTGGTGGAGGTGGGCGAAGGCGTCGCCCGGGTGAAGCCGGGCGATCGCGTATGCCCGATCTTCATGCAGGGCTGGATGGGCGGCGAGATGGAGCCTGCGAACAGCCAAACCGCGCTGGGCGGCGCCATTGACGGGGTGCTGGCCGAGTATGTGGTGTGCGATGCCGAGGGGCTGGTCCATATACCCGACCATCTGTCCTACGAGCAGGCGGCGACCCTGCCCTGCGCGGCGGTAACCGCGTGGAACGCGCTGTTCGGCCTGCAGCCGGTTCAGCCGGGGCAAACCGTGCTGGTGCTGGGCACCGGCGGCGTCTCCATCTTCGCGCTGCAATTCGCCCGCGCCGCCGGCGCCCGGGTGATCGCCACCTCATCGAGCGACGAGAAGCTGGCGCGCGCCAAAGCCTTCGGCGCCTCGGACGGCGTCAATTACAAGGCTGATCCGGAGTGGCAGGGCGCGGTGCGCACGCTCACCGACGGGCGCGGCGTGGACCACGTGGTCGAGGTGGGCGGGCCGGGCACGCTCGCACGCTCGCTGGGCGCGGCGCGCAATGGCGGCGTGGTGACGCTGATCGGGGTGCTCACCAGGGGAGAGATCAACCCGCTGACCATTTTCGCCAGCGGCGCGATCGTGCGGCCGATCTATGTCGGCTCGCGCCAGATGTTCGAGGCGATGAACCGGGCCATCGTGCTGCACCGGATGGAGCCGGTGATCGACCGGGTGTTTGGCTTCGAGGAAGCGGTCGAGGCGTATCGCCACCTGAAAGGGGCGACGCATATGGGCAAGGTGGTCATAAGGATCGACTGAAGATCGTCGTGGGCCGGGTATAATTGGGCAAGAAAGAGTGGAACACAAAGGCCAGCAAGCACGGCAAGACCACCAAGATTGTCCATCACCATCTTGGTGTTCTTCTTCAATCTTGATGATCTTGGTGTTCCATTCTTTTGGGTTGCGGCCGCGTATGCGGTCCATGAGTGCATGATCTCCGAACGCCGCCTGCTGCGCGCCGAGCCCGATTTCGGGCTGCTCACGAAGCTCTACCGGGTGAACTGGCTGTACGTGGCCCTGCTCTGCGCGCTGGCGGGCTGCGGCTACGTGGCGCTCTACTCGGCCGGCGGCGGGCCGGAGCCGTACGCGTGGCGGCACGGGCTGCGCTTCGGGTTCAGCCTGGTGATGATGCTGAGCCTGGCCATGGTCGATATCAGGCTGATCGCCCGCTTCTCCTGGCCGATCTACGCCGTCTCACTCGTGCTGCTGGTGCTGGTGCTCAAGGTGGGCCATGTCGGCAAGGGGGCGGAGCGCTGGCTGGAGCTGGGGCCGGTGCAGTTGCAGCCCTCCGAAATCATGAAAGTGGGGTTGGCCATGGCGCTCGCGCACTGGTTCAACCGCGCCAGCTGGTCGCTCGTCGGCAACCCATTCTTCCTGATCCCGCCGGCGCTGGCCGTGCTGGCGCCGGTGGCGCTGATCCTGAAGGAGCCAAATCTGGGAACCGCCTTCATCACCGGAATCGTGGGCGTTTCCATCTTCCTGGGCGCCGGCATGCGGCTCTGGCAGATGGGGTTGCTGTGCGTGCCGGTCCCGTTCCTGGCGACCTTCGCGTACCACCACCTGCACGACTACCAGCGCGCGCGCATCACCACCTTCCTCAATCCGGAATCCGATCCGCTCGGGGCCGGCTACAACATCATCCAGTCCAAGATCGCGCTCGGCTCGGGCGGCATGTGGGGCAGCGGCTTCATGCAGGGCACCCAGGCGCACCTGAATTTCCTGCCCGAAAAACAGACCGACTTCATCTTTTCCATCGTGGCCGAGGAATGGGGTCTGGTGGGCGCGCTCGCCCTGCTCACCCTGCTGCTGGCCATCATCCTGGGCGGCATGCTGGTGGCATTGCGCTGCCGTCACCAATACGGGCGGCTGCTGGCGCTGGGCATCTCGGTCAACATGTTCATGTACACCTTCGTCAACGTGGCCATGGTGGTGGGCGCCATCCCGGTGGGCGGCGTGCCGCTGCCTCTGGTCAGCCATGGCGGCTCGGCGATGCTGACGGTGATGTTCGCCATGGGCCTGCTGATGAGCGTGCACGTGCACCGCGACGTGGTGTTTCCCGACCGGCGGGATCCGCTGGACCGACTGTAGGCCTCACATCTGGTGGGCGTGGTGCTCGCAGTGATTTTTCATCGCGGGCTGACGGCGGGACAGGGTGAACAGCCAGGCGGCCAGCAATCCGAACGCGATGTTGAGCCAGAACGTATAGTTCATCGAGACGTGCACCATCTCGGCGCGCATGTCGGGCCGCGTGCGCGGTACCCAGCCCAGGGCGTGGAACGCGAGATCCATTGCCAGTGCGGCCGTCACCATCGTCGCGTAGAACACGCCGGCGATGTAGGCCGCCATCCGCCAGCCGTAGTAGCGGCGATACACATCCAGCAGAGGCAGCACGATCAGGTCGGCGTACAGAAAGGCCAGCACCCCGCCGAAGCTGACGCCGGAGCCCCACAGCACGGCCGCCATCGGCACGTTGCCGATGGAGCAGACGAAGGACAGCACGGCGACCAGCGGCCCCAGCAGCGCGTTGGCGGGCGCCTGCAGCCACGGGCTGGCACCCTGCACGAACATCGCCTGCCATACGCCCCTCGGCACGAACACCGACAAGAAACCCGCGATCAGGAAGCCGAGCACGATGTCTTTCCACAGCATCGACCAATCCATCGCGAAACTCTGCGCGACCGACACCCAGATCTGTCTGCGCGCCAGTTTCTGCCAGATCGTGCCGGGCGTTTCGGATGCCGCGCCATGCTGGTGCGCGCGCCCGGGCTCGGGGTGGCGGCGGGCGGCCTCCACCAGCGTCTTCGGATAGGTGAGCGAGATGAGTGCCCACAGGATCGCGACCAGGACGAGGCCGCCGACCCATTCGCCGGCCATGAACTGCCAGCCCATGAGCAGGTAGAGCACGATGCCCAGCTCGGCCACCAAATTGGTGGAGGCGAACACGAAAGCCAGGCTCGGCACCAGCGCCGCGCCGCCCTTGAACAGCGTGCGGCTGACCGCGGCCGATGCGTAGGAGCAGCTCGAGCTGGCAGCCCCCGCCAGGGTCGCCAACGCCACGCTGCGCAGGCTGGCGCGGCCCAGTGCCGCCTCCATGCCCCGCCTCGAGATGACGGCCTGCAACACGGCCGAGATCGCAAAGCCCAGCACCAGGCTCCAGCCCACCTGCCAGGCCATGCCGAGCGACATCAGCAGCGCCTGGCCGATGCGGGGCAGCAGATCGATCATGGCGTGCTCCATCGGTGTCCGGCGTTAACGGCTGCGCCGTGGCCGGGTTGTGCAAGGTGGCCCGTCGTCTCGACACCCCGCAGGCCGCACGCCATAGAAGCTGCACGCCCAAGACTTTGCCAGGAGCCGCGCCATGCCAGCCATCACCCTGCCCGACGGCTCGGTGCGCCGTTTCGAGCATGCGGTGACCGGCGCCGAGATCGCGTCGGCCATCGGGCCGGGCCTGGCGCGCGCGGCGCTGGCGATGAGGGTCGATGGGCGCGAGACCGATTTGTCGCACGCGATCGGCCAGGATGCCTCCGTCGTCTTCATCACGCGCCGCGACCCGGAGGCGCTGACCATGATACGTCACGACGCAGCCCACGTGCTGGCCGAGGCGGTGCAGTCGCTCTATCCCGGCACGCAGGTGACCATCGGGCCGCCGATCGAGAACGGGTTCTATTACGATTTCTTCCGCAACGAACCGTTCCGGCCCGAAGACTTCCCGCCGATCGAGCAGCGCATGCGCGAGATCATCGCGCGCAACGACCCGTTCGTTCGCGAGGAATGGGATCGCGACGAGGCGATCGCGTTCTTCGAGGCGCGCGGCGAACGTTTCAAGGCCGAGCTGATCCGCGACCTGCCGGCGAGCGAGACGATCAGCATCTACCGGCAGGGCGAGTGGCTGGATCTGTGCCGCGGTCCGCACATGCGCGGCACCGGCGACGTGGGCGGCGCGTTCAAGCTGATGAAGGTGGCGGGCGCCTATTGGCGGGGCGACCATCGCAACCCGATGCTCACGCGCATCTACGGCACCGCCTGGCGCGACCAGAAGGAGCTCGACGCGCATCTGCACCAGCTCGAGGAAGCCGAGCGGCGCGACCACCGTCGGATCGGCCGCGAGATGGATTTGTTCCACATCCAGGAAGAAGCCGTCGGCAGCATCTTCTGGCACCCGAAAGGCTGGAAGCTGTACAGGACCTGCGAGTCCTACATGCGCCGCCGCCTGGACGCCCACGGCTACCAGGAAGTGCGCACGCCGCAACTGGTCGATCGCGTGCTGTGGGAGCGCTCGGGCCACTGGGACAGCTACCGCGAGCACATGTTCGTGGCGCGCGTGGAAGACGAGGAGAAGTCGCTGGCGCTCAAGCCGATGAACTGCCCGTGCCACGTGCAGATCTTCAACCATGGCCTTCGGAGCTACCGCGAACTGCCGCTGCGCATGGCGGAGTTCGGCGCCTGCCATCGGTACGAGCCGTCCGGCGCGCTGCACGGCATCATGCGCGTGCGCGGCTTCACCCAGGACGACGCGCACATCTTCTGCACCGAGGCGCAGGTTCCGGCGGAGACGGCGTCGTTCGTCGCGCTGCTGCGCTCGGTATACGAGGATTTCGGCTTTCCCGAGTTCCGCATCAAATTCGCCGACCGCCCGACATCGCGCGCCGGCACCGACGATGTGTGGGACCGCGCCGAAAACGCGTTGCGCGAGGCCTGCCGCCTGGCCGGTGTGGATTATGAGCTGAACTCCGGCGAGGGCGCGTTCTACGGTCCCAAACTGGAATTTGTTCTGCGCGACGCGATCGGCCGAGACTGGCAATGCGGCACGCTTCAGGTGGATTACATCCTGCCGGAGCGGCTCGACGCCGAGTATGTCGGCGAGGACAGCGCACGGCACCGCCCGGTGATGCTGCATCGCGCCATCCTGGGCAGTTTCGAACGTTTCCTGGGTATTCTGATCGAACAATATGCGGGCCGCTTTCCCTTATGGCTGGCGCCGGTGCAGATGGTGGTCGCCTCCATCGTGTCGGATGCAGCGGACTATGCCGAGGAGGTGGCGGCGGCCCTGCGCGCGGCCGGGCTGGAGGCGCAGGCCGATACGCGCAACGAAAAGATCAACGCCAAGGTGCGCGAGCACAGCCTGGCGCACGTGCCTGTGCTGGCCGTGGTCGGCCGCCGCGAGGCCGAGCAGCGCAGCGTGGCGCTCCGCCGACTGGGCAGCGACGGGCAGGAGGTGGTCGGGCTGCAGGCGGCGGTCGCTCAGCTTTCGCGCGAGGCTACGCCGCCCGATCTGGCGCGCGGGCGGTAAGTCGCCGCATCTCGGACGCCGACGAACGCCCGGATGAGATGAGGCGAGTCTGCCGGACGACGCTCCGATGAGCGTGGCGCAACCGGCGCTCGACCACCAGGCCGCCATTTGGATGACAGCAGGGGCTACGCTCGTGTATCTTGTCGAATGGCTCGGGCGTCGCCTCATCGACGGCAAGCCGCCTTTGGAGGCTTGAACGTGGCGTTTGGGATGCTTCCGGTCGCTCTGCTCGTGCCGGCACTGGCTGTATCTGTCAGGACGCTGATCGATAAATGGCGGGCGCGAAACGATTTGTCCTTGGCGGTCGCCAGGAGCGGGCCTGAGCAGACCAGCAAATTGCATGCGTTGGTGGAGTCGGACGACCTTCCAGGAGTTGTTGCCGTCCTGCGCGACCAACTGGGTCGCCTGCCACCCCGCGAGCAGGTTCAGGCGGAAGAGGCGCTGTCGCAGTCCTCCGAGGTTGGCCGCCGCAGCTACGCACAGTCGGTTCTGGCGTCAGGACTGCACCGCCGTCGGGGTAGGGTGGGGGCGGGCTGACCTACCCACGCCGACTTGCCTTGGCCGCGTTGGACCGGAACCTGGCGCACGGGGGGGTTGTTCGAATCATGTCGGACGCCGGGTCGAAGAACGCGCTTTCACCCGGCGCTAAGACTTCCCATATTAAACTGCGTCGCCACCCCCGGCGCCCATGCGACTCGGCTTGCTTGCAGGCTGCGCGCCGGGCACAAGACTGGCCACGCCTAGCCCATTCACCACCATAGGAGAGTACGATAGCCCGAGGACCCATGCCAGCCGCGCCGTCGCGTGACGGACCCCGCGTGAACGAGGACATACGCGTCCCCCAGGTCCGCCTGATCGATCAGGAGGGGGAAATGCAGGGCGTGATGTCGGCCCGGGACGCGTTGCTGCGCGCCTACGCGGTGGGACTGGACCTTCTGGAGATCAGCCCGAACGCCGACCCACCGGTGTGCAAGATCCTCGACTTCGGCAAGTTCAAATACGAACAGCAGAAGAAGAAGAACGAGGCCAAGAAGAAGCAGCGCGTCATCGAAATCAAGGAAGTCAAGGTTCGTCCCAACATCGACGAGAACGACTACCAGGTGAAGCTGCGCTCGATGAAGAACTTCATCGAGGAAGGCGACAAGGTGAAGGTGACGTTGCGCTTCCGCGGCCGCGAGATGGCGCACCAGGATATCGGCGTCAAAGTGCTGGAGCGCATTCGCGGCGATCTGGAGACGGCGACCAAGGTAGAGCAGATGCCGCGTATGGAAATGCGGCAGATGGTCATGGTGCTCAGCCCAAAATAGCCAACCACGCGCCGGGCGGGGCAGTCGCTTCGACACGCAAACCAGGCCGCCGCGCGACGCCTTCCAGCGCCGCGCCGGCGTAAGGTCAGCTCGCCATGAACGCCAGCAGATCCGCGTTCAGCCGGTCGCGATCGGTGTAGAACAGCCCGTGCGGCGCGCCAGGATAAAGCTTCATCTCGGCGTGCGGAACGAGCTTGACCGCCTGCTCCGCCGAGACCTTGGCCGGCACCGTCGCATCAGCCTCGCCGTGGATGATCAGCGTCGGAATCTTCAGCGCGCGAAGATCGCCGCGGAAATCCGTCTCGGAAAACGCGCGCACGCAGTCGATCGTGGCCTTGGGCGAGGCCAGCATCGCAAGGTTCTGCGACCATTGCAGGAAGTCGCTGCTGATCGAGAAGGTCAGCAGCCCCACCCCGTAGAACTGCTTGCCGAACGCTGCCAGAAAACCCGGGCGGTCCTTGCGCAAGCCTTCGACGATCCCATCGAACACGCCGCGGTCCACGCCGCCCGGATTGGACGTGTCCTTCAACAGATAAGGAGTGACGGCGGCCAGAAGCACCGCGCGGGCCAGGCGCGACGTGCCGTGGCGGCCGGCGTAGCGTGCGACTTCGCCGCCGCCCATCGAGAAGCCGACCAATGTGACCCCGGACAGGTCGAGCGTGTCCAGCAAAGCCGCCAGGTCGTCGGCCAGCGTGTCGTAATCATACCCGGTCCAGGGCTGGGCGGACCGGCCGAAGCCTCGCCGGTCGTACGCGATCACGCGATGCCCGTGGCTGGCCAGGTGCACGGCCTGGTATTCCCACATCTCCGCATCCAGCGGCCAGCCATGGATCAGAACGACAGGGGGGCCCGATCCCCAATCGTTGTAGTGCAGGTGAGTCCCGTCCTTGGCCTGGAAAAAAGGCATGTTCTCTCCGACGCGCGGTTGCCTGCTCAGAGCGGCGTCAAGCCGAAAGCGTCAGCCCGACCCGGCAGCTCCATCACCCGGACTGACCGCAGTCCGGACACGCCCCCTAACGAGGCGACACGGCCATGGTTCACCTGCGCCGGGATGTGCTCTAGAAGCGGCGCACCCATCCCAAGGACGTCCGTGTGCCAAGCCTGATCGTGACAGACACCAAGGGTGCCACGCGCACGATCGAGGCCCGCCCCGGCGTGAGCCTGATGGAGAACATGCGCGCCGCCGATTTCGAGGATCTGCTTGCCCTGTGCGGCGGCTGCGCCTCCTGCGGCACGTGCCACGTCTTCATCGATCCAGGCGATCTGGAGCGGCTGCCGCCGATCGGCGAGGACGAGGAGGACATGCTGGACATGGCGCCCAGGCGGGAGAAGGGGTCTCGCCTCTCCTGCCAAGTTCTGTTCACGCCGGCGCTGGACGGATTGAAGCTGACGATCGCCAAGGAGACCGGCTAGGCGTCCGGGTCCTCTTCAGCCGAAGCCTCTCCGGCTCAGGCCGACAAAGCCAGGCTTTCCTCGGCTTCCAGCCACGACATCTCCGCCTCCTCCGTCTCGCGTGCAATCGCCGCCAGGCGGGTATTGGCCGCGGTCACCTCGGCCGCGCGCCCCGGCGCATACAAAGCGGGGTCGGCCCGCCGAGCCGAGAAGGCGGCCCGGTCGGGCGCAAGCTTCTCCAGGCGCATCTCCGCCGCGCGGACCTGGCGGCGCAACGGCGCGGTCTGCTGGCGGGCTTCGGCGCGGTCCCTGCGATCATCGCGGCGCGTGGGCGTGGCCTCCGCGCGGGCCGGCCGGGCACGTTCGATCAGCAGCGCGCGGTAATCGTCCATATCGCCTTCGTAGGGTCGAACCGTGCCGTCGCCCACCAGCCACAGCCGGTCGGCGACCAGCTCCACCAGATCGGGGTCGTGGGTGATCAGCAGCACCGCCCCCTCATAATCGCTCAGCGCGCGCACCAGCGCGTCCCGCGCGTCGATGTCGAGGTGGTTGGTGGGCTCGTCCAGGATCAGCAGATGCGGCGCCTCCCGCGTGGCCAAGGCCAGCAGCAGCCGCGCGCGTTCACCGCCCGAAAGCTTCTGCGTCGGCGTCTCGGCCCGGTCGGCATCCAGGCCGAACCGGGCGAGCTGGGCACGAACCTGCGGAGGCAGCGCGCGCGGCAGGGCGCGGGCCATGTGATCGACCGGGGTTTCCGAAGCGATCAGTTCGGCCTCCTGATGCTGCGCGAAATAGCCGACGCGCATCTTGCCCGAGCGCCTCACAGTGCCGGCCATCGGCTCCAGCCGGCCGGCGACCAGCTTTGCGAAGGTGGATTTGCCGCGGCCGTTGGCGCCCAGCAGCGCGATGCGGTCGTCCATGTCCACGCTGAGCGACAGGTTTTTCAGGATCGGCGCGCCGTCATAGCCGACGCTGACCCGCTCCAGCGTCAGGATCGGCGGGGCCAGCTTGGAGGGTTCGGGGAAGGCGAAACGTGTGGGCGCCGCTTCGATGACCGTGTCGATCACCGGCAGCTTCTCCAGCGCCTTCAGCCTTGCCTGGGCCTGTCGCGCCTTGGTGGCCTTGGCGCGGAACCGATCGACGAAGCTTTGCATGTGGGCGCGCTGGGCCGCGACCCGCTCGGCAGCGCGCGAGAGCTGCATGGCCTGCTCGGTCCGTATGCGCAAGAATTCGGTGTAGCCGCCCGGTGTCAGCGAGAGTTTCTCGCGGTCCAGATGGGCGATGCTGTCCACCGCACGGTCGAGCAGGCCGCGATCATGGCTGACGACCAAGGCGGCACCAGGGAATTTCGCCAGCCAGCCTTCCAGCCACAACGTGGCCTCCAGGTCGAGATGGTTGGTGGGCTCGTCGAGCAGCAGCAGGTCGGGTGCTGCGAACAGGGCGGTCGCGAGCGCCACGCGCATGCGCCAGCCGCCCGAAAAACTGTCCACCGGGCGGGCTTGCGCGTCCGCGTCGAAGCCCAGCCCCGCCAGTATGCTGGCGGCCCGCGCCGGGGCGGCATCGGCGCCGATGGTGCGCAGACGCTCGTGGATGTCGGCCGCGCGCGACGGGTCTGGGTTTTCAGCCTCGCGCAGCAGCGCCAGGCGCTCGGGATCGCCCTCCAGCACGGTGTCCAGCAACGACTGCGGGCCGGACGGCGCGGTCTGCCGCACCTGGGCCATCCGCGCGCGCGCGGGAAACCCGATATCGCCGCCAACCGGCGCGAGATAGCCGGCGCTGGCGCGCCGCAGCCGGGCCGTGCCCGCGCCC
>CAXUNK010000047.1:0-16475 GCA_964252425.1 uncultured Acetobacteraceae bacterium | reverse complement strand
AAGGCCGACAAAGCTAGAAAACCACGCAGCCGAAAGCAAGAAGAATTTGCGAGCGGCGCGTCGGGAGGCCGCTATCTAGGACTCTGACCGCCCCGTGTCAACACGATGACAGCGCCTTATGTCGCCTCGATACGGAAATCCCTGAACCAGCGCGCGAAACGTGGGATGCCAACCTCCAGCGGCGTGCTCGGCGCATATCCTGTCAATGCGCCGATCGCGTCCACCGACGCCCAGGTCTCCTCCACATCGGCCGCGGGTTTGGGCACGTAGGTCACCACAGCGCGGCGTCCCAGCGATTGCTCCAGCAGTTCGACCAGGCGCGTCACCGTCTCGCTGCGATGATTGCCGATGTTGAGCACGCGCGGCGCCTCGCCGGAGGCCGGCGGCCGGTCCAACGCGCCCAGCACGCCGGCCGTGATGTCATCGATATAGGTGAAATCGCGTTTCAGCCGGCCGCCCTCGTACAAGGTGATCGGCCGCCCCGCCATGATCGCCTCGGCGAAGCCGTAATACGCCATGTCAGGGCGTCCCCACGGTCCATAGACGGTGAAGAACCGCAAGCCTGTTTGCGGCAGATCGTAGAGATGCGAATACGCGTGGCTGATCAGCTCGCCGGACCGTTTGGTCGCGGCGTACAGCGATGACGGCGTGTCCACGCGCGCATCCTCGGCAAACGGCAGCGTGCGATTGAGTCCATAGACCGACGACGAACTTGCATAGGTGAAATGCGCCAGCCGCTTGAGTGTCCGGCAGAACTCCAGCATCACCACCTGAGCCATGACGTTGGCGGTCACATAGGCATACGGGTCCACCATCGAGAATCGCACGCCCGCCTGCGCCGCCAGATGCAGCACATGGGTGATGTCGTCATGCGCGATCGCCATCATCGCGGCGCGATCGGCAACGTCGGCGCGCACGAACGAAAAACGCGCATGTTCAAGCCGCGCCAGACGCGCCTGTTTCAATCGCACGTCGTAGTAATCGTTGATGCTGTCGACGCCGATCACCGTCTCGCCACGGTCCAGCAGCGCGCGCGCGGCGTGGTAGCCGATGAAGCCCGCGGCGCCGGTCACCAGAACGCTCATCGGTCTAGCCGGCGGTCCAACCGCCATCGATCGACAGCGGTGCGCCGGTGACGGTGCGCGCCGCCTCCGAGCACAGATAGACGCACAGCGCGCCGATCTGCTCCGGCGTGGTGAACTCCCGCAGCGGCTGCTTTTCCGACAGCAGCACCCGTTCCACCTCCGCGACACTCCGCTGCTCGCGCTCGGCACGCGACGCGATCTGCTTCTGCACGAGCGGGGTCAGCACCCATCCGGGACAGATCGCGTTGCAGGTGATGCCGTGGCCGGCGAGCTCCACGCAAGCCGCACGGGTCAGACCCACCAGACCGTGCTTGGCGGCGACGTAGGCGGATTTCTGCGCGCTGGCCACCAGGCCGTGCGCGGACGCGATGTTGATGATCCGCCCCCAGCCGGCCGCCCTCATCAGCGGGATCGCCGCCTGCATGGCGTAGAAGGCGGCCGAAAGGTTGATCGCGATCACCGCCTCCCAGCGCTCGGGCGGGAAATCCTCGATCGCGGCCACGTGCTGGATGCCGGCGTTGTTGACCAGTATGTCTGCGCCGCCCAGCTCGTCATGCGCCTGGCGCACCATGGCGGCGATCTCCGCCGGGCGGCTCATATCGGCCGGGCTGTAGGCCACGCGCACGCCGTGGCGCCCGGCAATCTCGTGGCGCACCGCCTCGATCTGCGCCTGGTCACCGAAGCCGTTCAGCAGGATGTCGGCGCCCTGGCCGGCCCGGGCCTCCGCAATGCCCGCGCCTATGCCGCTGGTGGACCCTGTCACGATGGCCACCTTGCCCTGCAAACCCATCGACGACCCCCGGGCGCCCAGCGAAACGCTTGGTCACGCTGGCCCACATACCGCTACTCGGTGCGGCATGCCATGGTGCGGGCGATGAGGATGCAGGCGCGAACAATCCGGCGTTGCGCGGCGGCGGTGATGCTGGCGGGCCAGCCCTGCCTGGCCGCGCCATGCCTGGCCGCACCCGTCAGCGTGCCGCTCAGCCCCGCGACCACGCAGATCGGGCTCACCGTGTTCGCCGCAGGCATGTGGCCGGTCCCCGGGCGGTTCGAGCGGTTCCGGGGCCGGCTGACGGTGGACCCGGCCGTGCCGGCAGGGTGCCGGGTAAGCGTCGAGGTCGAGGTCGCCAGCCTGCACATGGCCGGACCAGGGCGCACGAGGCTTGCGCTGGGATCCTCGCTGCTGGACGCCGCGCGCTACCCAAACCTGGCCTATACCGGGTCATGCAGCGCCAACCCGGCCTCCGGACGGCTGACCCTGCACGGCGTCACGGGGGCGCTGTCGCTTCGATCCGAACGGTCGGGCGACCATGTCAGCGCCACCGGCAGCCTCCAGCGGCAGGATTTCGGCGTGACCGGCCTGCCCGGCCTGGTTGGGCGCCGCGTGGACCTGCTGCTGACCGTCACCCTGCCGCACGGCCTGGCCGACCAGATCGCGTGGCGCTGAGGCGTCAGCCCGCCGGCTCGAACGTCAGCGCCGCCCCGTTCATGCAGTAGCGCAGGCCCGTGGGCTCGGGCCCGTCCGGGAACACATGGCCCAGATGCCCGCCGCACCGCGCGCAATGCACCTCTACCCGGCGCATGCCCAGGGAGCGGTCCTCGGTCTGCCCGACCGCCCCGTCCTTGGCGGCATAGAAACTCGGCCAGCCTGAGCCGCTCTCGTATTTCGTGGCGCTGTCGAACAGCTCCGTCCTGCAGGCGGCGCAGAGGAAGGTCCCCTCGCGCTTCTCCGCGTTGAGCGGGCTGGCGCCCGGGCGTTCGGTGCCGTGCTGGCGCAACACCCGATACTGCTCGGGCGTCAGCTCGGCGCGCCATTCGGCGTCAGTCTTTTCCAATTTCGTTTCGGACATGGTATCTCCCGGCGGCGTCTTTGGGCCGCTGACTTAAGCGCGCGCGGCCCGGACTGTAAGTGGCGGGCATCGCGGGGCAGGCATTTGGACAGTGAGATCACAGTTGACGCACCGCCGGGCCGCGCGCCCGTGGCGGCCATCCTGCTCTGGGCCGCGGTGCTGGCCGTGCTGGCGGCCGTGCTCGCCTGCTACGCGCGCTACGCCTCTACCGCGCTGCTCTACCCATACGGGCTGGACTACAGCGAGGGGCTGCTCTGGCAGCAGGCGCTGTGGACGCCCGGGCCGCACATGTACGGCGACATCTTTCACTACCCCTTCGTGGTATTCGAATACCCGCCGATCTTTCTGCTGGCGATGAACGCGGTGGCCGGGCTGGGGGTGGGCATGCTCGCGTCCGGGCGCGCCATCTCTATCCTCTCCACATTGGCGGCCTGTGCCGCGCTGGGACTGACCGTCTGGCGCGGCTGCCGCACATCCATCACGCGGCGCCCTGCCCTGCTGGGGGCCGTCGTCGCCGGCCTGCTGCCGCTGTCCCTATTGCCCGTGCTGTCCTGGTCGGTGCTGGTGCGGGTGGACATGCTGGCGCTGGCGCTGAGCTGGACCGGCGTGCTGCTCGCGGTGATGGCGCGCAGTCGCCCGAACCTGCTGTTTCCCGCGCTGCTGCTGTTCGTGGCGGCCGTGTTCACCAAGCAAATCTTCGTGGCCGCCCCGGTCTGCATGGGCGTGGTCTGGCTGGTGCGGGCACCTGCCTTGGCGGTGCGTGCCTACGCGCTGGGGGCGGCCGTGGGGCTGGCCGCGATGGGCGTGCTTGCCTGGCTGACCCGTGGCGGCTTCATCCGGCACATCTTTCTCTACACCGCCGACCGGGTCGATCTCGCGCGCGCCTGGTCGCTGACCTCAAGCTGGCTGCTCGCCTATCCCGTGCTGGCGATGCTGGCGCTCGTGGGCGTCGCCGTCTCGTGGCGCTGGCTGCTGGGCGCGCACGGTGTGGCGAGCGTGCGCAGTCTCGCCGCTGCGATCCGGCGCGACGACCGGGCCGCGCTGGTCGCGTTCCTCACGCTTTACCTGCTCGCAACCAGCGCCATGCTGGTCGCCGCCGGCAAGATCGGTTCGTCGCGCAACTACTTCATCGAATGGATGTGCTGCTGGTGCGCCTGGATCGGCGTGCTGGTGGCCGCACCCCATGCGCGCCGCTTCGTCCCGCCTCATCTGCGGGCCGCTTGTGCGCTGCTGATCCCGGCCTGCCTCCTGCTGCAGCTCTGGCCCCTGCCGGGGGCGTTGGCCCAGCTTCGGCGCGACCAGTTTTCCGCCGAACACGCCGGTGCGTCGGCGGCCCTGCTGGCCCGGGCGCGCGGGCTGCACGGACCCATCCTGTCGGACGACATGGTCATGCTGCTGCAATCCGGCCGCGAGGTGCCGCTGGACCAATGCGTGCTGCTCGAGCTCTCCCAGGTCGGGGTCTGGCACGAAAACCTGCTCGTCGATCTTCTGGCGCACAGATTCTTCGCGGCTGTGGTGACCGCCTACGGTCCAGGCGACCCGACTTTCAATGGCCGCTATCTGCCGGCGACGCAGGCGGCCATGCTGCGATCTTATCCGCGCGTGGAGGTTTTCGGCGACTACCGATTGCGTCTGCCGCCCTGAGCCGCGGGTCACGATACCGAAGCCCCACGCGCCGCGACAGCAGCACGCTGGGGCGCTCGACCGCCCACCAGGTCAGCCAAGCGACACCCAGCATGGCGGGAAAGCCGAGGATCACGCCGCCATTTCCAAACCAGCGCACGAACAGCAGCAGCACCAGGAAATGGGTCAGGTACAAACTGTACGACACCTGGCCGAGCCATTGCGCCCAAGCCTGTTCCAGCACCGCCGACCGCCATGCCTGCCGGCTGGCCAGGGCGCCGGCCACGAATACCGGGCCGTAGATCATGCGCCAGTGAACGAAATGGGCGCCGGCGACGAAGACAGCGCAGCCCGCAACAGCGCGCCAGACCGGGCCCGCGCCGGCCCAGACGATGAGAGGGAAGGCGAGCATCGCCCAGGCCTCGATGAACAACGACCAGGCGGGCGGGTCGTCCAGCTCGCCGGTCGGCCCCAGCGGGGGCAGCCAGATCAGCAGGCCAGGCGACGGCAGCCGGCCGTACAGCGCCGCGCCGCCAACCATGCCCAGCGCATACACCGGCCAGAGCCGGATGAAGCGGCGGACGAGGAAGGCGGCAAACCCGCCCTGCCAACTGCGCGCGAGCACGCAACCCGACAACGCGAAGAAGGCCAGGACCGCCAACTGCGAACCGAGATAGGACAGGCCGCCCAGCCATAAATAAGACGTGACGTGATGCAGGCAGACGAACAGCGCCAGACAGCCGCGCAGCCCGTCCAGGGCGGGCAATCGCTTCGGTGCGGTCTCGCTCGGCATATCATGACGTAGCCGTTCCGAACTGCTTACGCCAGCGTCAACGTTTCGCGATGCGATACAGCGTCCACGTGTCGGAGTGCGCGAACGGAGCAAGGACGGCCGGCAAGTCGGCCGGACCGGGATACGGCACGAGCACGTAATCGAATTTCCCCGGCCACCCGAAATGATACAGCCGGGCGCCCTGCCCGTCGCCACGCTCCCGCCCATCGTCGGCGCGTAAACCCTCCCATAGCTGCGGCGGCGAAATCGGCAGGCCGTTGGGCGTGCTGGACGCGCGAAAATCAGGACGCACGCGCACCGTGGTCAGGCCGGTGAACAAAGTGGGCACGAACGCGTCATGCTCGATCACGGCCACCATCGGCATGTGCCACTGCGTGCTGAGCGGCACCGCCTCCCGCCCCGTGCCGTGGCCGGTCAGGCTGACCACCAGCAGGCGCGCCCCGCGCGGCAGGCCGGCCAGCACCGCACGCATGTCGGCGAACCCCGCATCGACGTCACGCAGCGCCACCCACGCATCGGCCGATTTCACCCCCGCCAGGGCGAACAGCCCCGCCATCGCCAGAGCGCGCCATCGCCCGGCTAAACGAACGGAAACTGCCGCGACGCCAAGCAGCACGGCCACCAAAGGCAGGCGCAGATCGGTGCCCCAGGTGCTGGCCAAGACGTGCGGGACGGTGCACGCAGCCAGCGCCACGACCAGGGCCGACGGCCAGATCCGGCGCTCCCAACGCAGACGCGCCAACAGAATCAGGCAAAGCGCCGCCGCTCCCAGCAGCACCGCGCCATTCGCCGCATCGTGCAGATAGAGCGCAGGCGACAAGGCGGCCGCGATCTTTTCGCCCGCTTCGCCATACCGCGTCCGCAACGGGCCGACATAGCCCGATGAGACATCGAGCCTCGCGGCACACCACAGAGCGGGCACGGCCTGAGCGAACGCCGCCGCCAGATCGGCCAGCGTCTGCGCGGGCGGCCGGACGCGGCTGCGCAGCACGCGTGCGCCCTGTTCGCCGGCCACCGCCAGGCAATAGGATGCGCAGGCGAACGCGTGACCGAAATACAGCACCAACACGCAGGGCGCGAACAGCGCCGCGCGCCGCCAGCGCGGCCAGCCGGCGCAGGCCACCCAGGCGGCGAACAGCAGCAGCGCCAGTCCTGCGGTGAACAGGAAATTCAGGAAGCCGAGCGAGAGCAGCGCGTTGGCCGACACCAGCCAAGCGGCGCACGGCACCAGGCTCGCGCGCCGGTGCGCCGCGTAGTGCACCGCCACACAGCCCGCGACCGGAAGCACCATGCAGGCGGCGGTGAAAAGCCGCCCCGCCGCATAGATCGGCATCATATGCAGCAGCAGCGGCACCACCGCATCCATCGCCAGGTACGGGATCGGCGACCAATGCACCTCGTAGAACCGCCGCAGCTCCGGCGAGGAGTCGATCGCGGCCAGGATGTGCATGCGCGCCAGATGGTTCAGCGTGTCGCCCAGACCGGGGACGGCGACGCTGAAGACGGGCGCCAGCACGATCGCCGCCAGCGCGAGGTGGGACGCGGCGACGGTGTGGGCATGCCTGATCACCCGGCCTGTCTAGCGCATGACGTTGCGAGGCCGAATAGGAAGGAAGGTCTTCTTTTTCGAGAAAAAGAAGCAAAAAGCTTTTGCTGTGTTCGCCTGCACCACGACTCGCAACAGTTCTGCCAAAGCGGTTCTGGCAGAACTATCGCGGGCCGTGATGCAGGCGCAAAGACAGAAGTTTTTCGGTCCTTTTTTTCAAAAAAGGACCGCTTTCTTCCTCCTAACGCCCCAGAAGCCGCCCCAAAACCCGCGCCTCGATCTCGGCCAACGCAGCGCCGGCGCGGCGCGGACGCGGCAGGTCGACCGGCAGATCCATCGCGATGCCGCCATCCTCGATCAGCAGGATGCGGTCGGCCAGCGCGGCCGCTTCCGAGACGTCATGCGTCACCAGCACCGCGGTGAAGCCGGATCGTTGCCACAACGTCTCGATCAGCGACTGCATCTCCAGCCGGGTCAGCGCGTCCAGCGCACCCAGCGGTTCGTCCAGCAGCACCAGTTGCGGCTCGGCGGCCAGCGCCCGGGCCAGCGCCACACGTTGCCGCTGACCGCCGGAGAGCACGCGCGGCCACTCGCCGGCACGGTCGGCCAGCCCCACGCTGGCCAGCGCCGAGCGCGCCCGCGGATGCGCCGCGCGCGGCAGGCCCAGCGTCACGTTCTCGAACACGCGGCGCCAGGGCAGCAGCCGCCCGTCCTGGAACATGATTCGCACGCCGGAGGCCGCGGCCCGCGGCGCCACGCCGCCCAGCAGCACGTCGCCGTCATCCGGCCGGTCCAGCCCCGCGAGCACGCGCAACAGCGTGCTCTTGCCCGACCCGCTGCGGCCGACGATGGCGATGAACTCGCCGGGATGCACGGTGAGGTCGACGCCGTTCAGCACCCTGCGCGGGCCGAACACCTTGCTCAGCCCCGCCACCCTGATCGGCAGACCCGAGACCGGCGCCTGCGCCCGCTCGACCCCGTCGGCGCGCGACGAGGAGCTGCGTCGGACCCAGGAGACTAGGCCCGGCTGAACGATGGATGCCATGACAGCGCCTCCCTCTCGATCCAGCGCGCGAAACTGTCGATCAGCTTCCCGAGCACCGCGTAGAGCAGTATCCCCAGCACCACGATGTCGGTCTGCATGAACTCGCGCGCGTTCATGGTCATGAAGCCGATGCCCGAATTGCCGGCGATCGTCTCGGCCACGATCAGCGTCAGCCACATGATGCCCAGCGCGTAACGCACGCCCACGAGGATGGATGGCAGCGCGCCGGGCAGGATGACCTCGCGGAACAGCGACCATCCGCGCAAACCCTGTATGCCCGCCATCTCCAGCAGGCCGGCATCGATCGTGCGTATGCCGTGATAGGTGTTGTAGTAGATGGGGAAGAACACGCCCACCGAGACCAGGAACACCTTCGCCCACTCGCCGATCCCGAACCACACGATCACCAGCGGGATCAGCGCCAGATGCGGCACCATGCGCAGCATCTGCAGCGCGCCATCGACCATGTCCTCGGCAAGCCGGCTGATCCCCGCGGCGAGGCCGAAGCAGAAGCCGAGCGACCCGCCGATCACGAACCCGGCGGCCGCGCGTGTCGCGGACACCAGCACATCCTGCGGCAGCTCGCCCGAGCGCAGCATCGTCCAGCCTGCGAGCAGCACCGCATGCGGCGGGGGCAGCTTGCGCGCCGGCACCAGGCCGGACGAGGTCAGCACCTCCCACAGCAGCAGCAGCGCCATGGGCACCAGCCACGGCACCAGCGCGCGCGGCACGTGGAACGAGATGTTGGGCAGGCGAAGCGGCGGCGAGGCGATGTCGCTCACGAGGCGGCCGCCAGCACCGGTGCGCTCTCCGGGGCGCGCTCGTTGGCGATGATCTCGCCGAACGGACCGTTCAGCGCCACGCCCGGCCGTGCGCCGCCCAAGCCATGCGACAGCGGCAGGCGCGGGAACAGCAGCTCGGCCACCCGGTAGGCCTCCTCCAGATGCGGGTAGCCGGAGAGGATGAAGTTATCGATGCCGAGATCGCGATATTCCAGCAGGCGGGCGGCGACCGTATCCGGGTCGCCGACCAGCGCCGTCCCGGCGCCGCCGCGGACCAGCCCGACGCCGGCCCACAGATCGGGGCTGATCTCCAGCTTGGCGCGGTTGCCGCCATGCAGCGAGGCCATGCGCTGCTGGCCCACGCTGTCGTAACGCGAAAAGACCTTCTGCGCGTCGGCGATGACCTTGTCGTCCACGTAGCGGATCAGATCGTTCGCCGCCTCCCAGGCCGCTTCCCGTGTCTCGCGCACCACGATGTGCAGCCGCAGGCCGAACTTGAACGTGCGCCCGCGACGCGCCGCCGCCTCCCGCGCCACGCGGATTTTCTCGGCCACATCCGCGGGCGGCTCGCCCCAGGTCAGATAGACGTCGCATTGCTCGGCCGCGACATCGATGCCGGCCGGCGAGGACCCACCGAACCAGAGCGGCGGATAAGGCTGCTGCACCGGTGGGAAGGCGATGCGCGCGTCCTCCACACGGATGTGGCGGCCCTCGAAATCGACGGCCTCGCCGGACATCACCCGGCGCCACACCTGCAGGAACTCGTCGGTCAGGGCGTAGCGCTCGTCATGCGACAGCCACTGCCCGTCGCCGCGCAGCTCCACCGGGTCGCCGCCGGTCACCACGTTGATCAGCAGTCGCCCGCCCGTGGCCCGGTCCAGCGCCGCGGCCATGCGCGCGCCCAGCACCGGCGACATGATGCCGGGCCGCAGCGCGATCAGGAAGCGCAACTGCCGTGTCGCCGGCGCCAATGCCGAGCCCACCACCCAGCTATCCTCGCAGGACCGCCCCGTCGGCAGCAGCATGCCCCAGTAGCCGAGCTGGTCGGCGGCCTGGGCCACCTGGCGCAAATAGTCGAACGTCAGCGCGCGGCCGCCGGTGGCCGAAGCCAGGTACCGTCCGTCGCCATGGGTCGGCAGAAACCACAGGAGCTGCATTGTCGGTTCTCGGCCTTCAGTCGTCGGTCGTCGGTCGTCGGTCGTCGGAGGGAGGAAATCAGAAGCCTTTGGTGAGTTCGGCTTCCTTCACATCAACCTTTCTGGGGATCAGGTGCAGCGACACGAAGGTGTCGGCGATGTCCTGCTGGCTGGCGATGTTGGCGCGGGTGACCGGCTGCACGCCAAAGCCGAGGCGGCTGACCGATTGGCGGACGGCCACCGGGTCCATGCCCATGGCCGGCGCCAGCAGGCGTACCACCTCCTCCCTATGCGCGGCGCCGTAGGCGTCGGTCTCCTTCAGATCGGCCATCACCACGCGGATGATGTCCGGGTTGGCGGTGATGAAATCGCGGTTGCCGAAGACGAATTGCCGGTTCTCATCGATGACGCGGCCGTCCGGGGCCACCCCGTCGCAGATCACGCGTATCTTCGTCGCGACCTGCTCGGCTGAATAATACGGATCCCAGATCGCCCAGGCATCCACGCTGCCGTTCTCGAAGGCGGGGCGCGCATCGGACGGCTTGAGGAACACCGACTTCACATCGGCCGGGGTCAGGCCGCCGGCGGCCAGCACGCGGACCAGCAGGTTGTGCACGTTGGACCCCTTGTTCAGCGCGATTTTCTTGCCGCGCAGATCGGCGATGCTGTGGATCGGCGAACCCTCGGGCACGATCACCGCCTCGCCATGCGGGCTGGCCGGCTCCACGCCCACATAGGCGAGCGGCACGCCGGCCGCCTGTCCGAAGATCGGCGGGGCATCGCCCGCAGTGCCGAAATCTATGCTGTCTGCCCCCATCGCCTCCAGCAGGGCGGGGCCGCCCAGGAACTCGGTCCAGGTCACGTGGACGTGCATTGGTGCCAGCTTCTTTTCCAGCGTGCCCCTCGCCTTCTCTACGACCAGGGTGCCGTATTTTTGGTAGCCTATTCTGAGTGTTCTCTCTTGCTGGGCTTGAGCCTTGCCGAAACCTAGAGCCAGAAAGCAAGCAAGCGCTTCTTTTCTGAAGAAAAGAAGCAAAAGACTTTTACACAGACGATCGCTTGCCATGACCCGCGCCTCCGCTTGTGGGGCGTTCATACCCTACTTTGAAAGTAGGATACAAGCTCTCACACAGGCATCTTGCGCCGGCGTGGGGCGCGTACGCGCTCGGGCGTGCTGGGCGGGGAGACCAGGCGGTCAAAGCACGCAAGGTAGTCGCGTGCCATCGCAGCCTGGTCCGAAACCTCGGGCAGGCCGGAACAGAGCGCCTTGTAGAGCACCTCGTCGGCCGCCTCGGCCATCGCTCTTGCGAGATCGGCCGGATCGCCCAGCCGGAAATGCAACCCGGCCAGACGGTTGGGCACTTTCTCCGCCATGCCGCCGATGCCGGTGCAGATCACCGGCCGGCCGGCCGCAAACGCCTCCTGGATGACCACCGGCGAGTTCTCCCACCACGTGCTGGGCACCATCACGTAGTCGCACGCCTGCATCAGCGTACGCACGTCGGCATTGTCGTACGGGCCGGCATAGCTGGCGAAACCGTGGGTGGCGAAGGTTTCGGCGAAACGCGTCTCGAACGCGCTGTCCTGGCCGATCAGGTTGCCATGCACGCGGATGCGCACGCGCTGGCCGATATCCGGACGCCGCGCCATCAGGTCGATCGTGTCGAGCAGCGTGTCGATGCCCTTGAACGGCGTGATCTGGCCGAAATAGCCGAACGTCCAGGGCCGGCCCTCCACCGTGCCGCGCGCCCCCACCTCGCGCGCCTCGACATCGCGCAACCCGTTCTCGATCACCACGAACTTCTCCCGCGGCAGCCCCCAGGCGATCATCCGGTCGGCCAGGAAATGACTGGGCGAGATGAAGCCCGCCGCTGGCAGCAGGGCGGACTGGATCAGCGCACGCCTTGCGGTGAACTGCGCCCGGCTGTGCTCGGGAAAACACGTGGCGCAGGCGACCGGCGTCGCCATCTGGCACAGCCGGCGCGCTGGCCGGGTGACCATCTGGCCGTGATGCGCGCAGATCGCCAGGAACTCGTGCAACGTCAGGGTGAACGGGATATCCGTCTCCGCTGAGAGAGCGCGCAGCGAGTTCACCCCGACCTGCAGGAAGTGGTGGAAGTTGACCAGCCGCACATCCTGCCCAAGCAGGATCGGCTTCAACTGGCGCCACACATCTGCGCTGGAGAGCTGGTAGTAATGATCGTAGCGGCGCTGGTCCGTCAGAACCGCGAACTCCCGATCCGACCCCAGCAGCAATCTCTGGCGCTCGGTCGCGGGACACATGGCGATGAAGATCGCGTCCGTGCCGATCCGCCGCAGCCCTTCGTACAGGCTGAACGCCGCGATCTCGGCCCCGCCTTTGCTGATCGACGGATGCGTGTGCGAGACGATCGCGATCGGCCCGGTGCGCTTGCCGGCGAGACTGTCCGGCATCAGGCCGCCCCCGCCCGCAGATAGGCCGGCTCCGTGTGCATGGCGCGGCGATAGACGGCCTCGTTGACCGCCTCGGTGATCCGGTTCGGCGCAGGCGCGCGTGTCAGCACCGCGGCCTCGCGATGAACCGCGTAGGCGATACCCGCGCGCGTCAGGCCGTTATCCCGATGGAACCCGCCCATATAGGCGGGGGCCGTCTGCGCCCAGCGCGAGAACGGCCTGGCCGACCAGGCGAAGCAGCGCGCGGTCGCGCGATCGGCCGGCGAGCGCCGCTCCACCTCGTCGCCATCGGCGCCGAAGAACACCAGCTCGGTGGCACCCTCGGCCAGCGCCTGCGGCACCTGCGCCCACCCCGCCGGCGTCAGCAACACGCCCGCCGCCATGAACAGGAAGCGCTGGGCCCGCAACTCCCGCAGGATATCCGGCAGCAGGTCGAACGCCTGGGACGCGTCGTCCACGATCAGCAGGCTGCCGGCCATGCCGCGCCGCTCGCCGTGTGCCGCCTGGAACTCGCGAAACAGCCACAGCGCGTCGGCCCGGTTGGCCTGTGCCGAGGCGACAAAGGCCAGCGCGCCGATCGCGGCGCCGGCCCGGCATTGCTGCGCCAGCTCCTCGAACAGCAAGAACATGTCGCAGCGGTCCGCGGGCAGCACCGCCACCACGACCTCGCGGCTGGGCGTCACGCTGATCGGCACCGGCGGGTTCATCGCCGCACGCTCGGCGCGTATGGCCGCTTCGGCAAAGGCGGGAAAGAACGCCTCGTCCTGCAGCGCCGGGAAGAACTCGAGCGCGTCCTCGATCGAGGCCGAGTGGCCCAGCCGGCGGAAAGCGCGGGCGCCCACGGGGAAGTTGGCGGACTCGCCGCCCTCGAAGACGATCTTCAGCACCGGGTCGGCGAAATCCTTGGGCTCCGCCTGGCCCGCGAACAGGCCCACGAACCCGGCCCGGCGCACCAGCCGCTCGCTGCCCGGAAAGGCGCCGAGCAGGTCGGGCCGCGCCTTCCAATACAGGCTGTCGGGTTGCGCCGTCATCACCGACCCGCCCACGCGCAGCCGCAGGCCGAACACGCGCTTGACCGGGCTCAACACCCAGCCTTCGACCAGACAACCCAGGCCGGGCACCACAAGCACGCGGTCGATGGAGGCTTCGGCCGCATACCAGTTCGCACCCGGCCGCCCGAGCGTCCAGGCATCGGTCGTGGCCATCATGCGCTGCAACACGGTGACCCGGCCATCGCCCAGGCAGCGGTCGCGTATGCCCTCGTATTCGGAGACGAGCTCGCTCGCGGTGATGATGCGCAGCGGGTCGTGCGAGCGCAGATGGAACCGGCCGCCCGCGCCGAAGAACACCAGCAGCTGGCTGCTGGCGCTGCTGGGCCGCCAGTCGGACGCGATCAGCCCGACCACGCCGCACGCATCGTCGGGCAGGTCGTCGCGCGCGTAGCTCATCACCGCGATGGAGGCCGGGTGGCGACGCCGCTCCTGGATGACGGCGCTGAACTCCTGCACATGGCCGCGTCGGGTCCAGCCCATGAACCAGACCTGGCCCGAGGGATCGACCGCCAAGGTTTCCACATAGCCCTGCAAGCCTTCGGGCGACGGCCAGAGCGCCTGGCCGGCCAGCAGCGCCGCATCCGCCTGGAGCTGGTCGAGCAGGGTGGCCAGATCTGTCTCGGCATCCTGCGCCGGAGGTGCCGCCGCCTCGCGCTGGCTGGCCACCAGCTCGCCGCCGCTCATCGGCGCCTGTCCGCTGGACAGCACGTGGCCGGTGGCAGCGATGCGGACCGACAACACATCGTCCGGATCTTCTAGGAAATCGGCCAGCGTCAGCATCACCGACGCGTCAAACGCGAAGCCGGCGCGTGCCGGGCGGCCCAGCCGGTCGGAGATGTCGTCGCGCTCGATGGACGCGTATGTCTCGGCCACTAGATGGCTGCCGACGCAGAGCTGCAGCAGCACGGGTGCCGACGGATCGACCAGGTTGACCGCCCAGCCGCGCACGCCCTGCACCGCGTCGATCAGATCGACGAAGCCGCTATGGGTCGCCTGTCCGGACCCGTCCAGCGCGGTGCCGATCGTTACTGGCCTCAAATACCCGTCTCCGCAGCCTGCGCGCGCCCCGACCCTCCAGCACCTACCATCAGCGCCTGCGCGGTGCCAGCGCGGCAAGGCCGGAGCCGCTCAGGAACCCCGCCGGCGGGCCGGCCGGGCGGGCGCCGGCGGATCGGGACGCGGCTGGGCCGCAGGCCGCAGAAACGGCCGGCAGGCCTCGAACACCTGCGCGGGCAGCAGGCCGGTCAGGCAGGCCAGGTCGCGCGGGCAGTCGGCCGCGAATTCCAGGTAGCACGGCCCGCAGATCATCCGGCGCCGCAACGCCTGCGCCTGGACCCCGAGCGGCGCCCATTCGGCCGCATCGACCACGCCGGAATGGATGCCGATCGTGGGCAGGCCGAGCGAGGCGGCCAGATGCTGCGGGCCGCTATTATTGCCGACGAACAGCTCGCAGGCGCGTATGACGGCCGGCAGTTGCGCCAGATCGACCCGCCCGGCCAGCGATTCCGCCGAACCCGGCTCGGCCACACGGCGCAGCACCTCGTCGGCGATCGAGGCCTCGCCAGGCCCGCCGATCAGCAGCGCGCGAAACCCCTCGGCCACGAACAGGTCGATCAGCGAGGCGTAATGGCCGGGCGGCCACTGCCGCACCGGGTTGCCCACCCCCGGATGGATGCAGACCAGCCGATGCGCGCGGAAATCCGCCGGCAGGGCGGCCAGCGCCGGCACCTCCATCTCGCGCCGTGCCGCCGCCCGGTCAGGCGCGGGATGGCCGGCGCAGGCGGCGAAGGCGGCTTCGACCAGATCGACCAGGCGCTCGGAGATGTGGGCGCGCTTTGGGGTCAGCTTGCGGTCGCCCTCCCAGACCAGCGCGACATCCAGGAAGGCGAACCGGTCCTCATGGTCGTAGCCGACCAGGAACTTGGCACCCGTATGCGGCAGCACCGCCCGCGTCTCGGGCTGCATGCGCAGATCGATCGCCATGTCGTAGCCGGCCGGCGCCAGCCGCGCATGCAGCGCGCGGAACTCCGCTTCGCCCACCCCCTTCTGGCCCTCTCCCGACCGGGCGTGGAAGAAATCGAACGCGGCGACATCGGCCACCACCGGCTCCAGCCGCGCGAGCTCGACGGTCGCCGAAGGCGCCAGAAGGTCGATCCTGGCCTGCGGAAAGCGCTCGGCCAGACGATGGAGCGCGGGCAGCGCGGTCAGAAAGTCGCCGATATGGTCGAGCTTGACGGCGAGGATGCGCCGCACATCCGCGATCGCCGGCCCCCGCGGCCCTACATGCAGCGCCTCCACCGGCTCCGGGTCGGGGGCGTAGTGGTCGGAGTCCGCCCCCAGGCGCGGGTTGCGGAACGGATCGCCGCGCTCGAACGTCTCGCGCCACGCCGCCCCGAAACGAAGCTGGTCGTAGCTGTCCTCCAGCGCCGCCCGGCTAGCCAGCTCGTGATGCACCAGCGTCGCATGCGGGGTGTAGATCACGGCCAGCCCCGCGGCCCAGCTGCGCAGACAGAAATCGAGGTCGTTGTTGACGACGCTGTGCGCCTCCTCGAAGCCGCCCAGCTCGCGGAACGTGGCCGCACGCACCAATTGGCAGGCGCCGGTCACCGCCATCATCTCGCGCGCCACCGCCGCCAATCCGAACGGCCCCGGCGCCGCCGCGTCAGCGAACCGAAAGGCGTGACGCGCATGGGTGCGCGCCAGGTACTGGCCGCCATGCTGGACCTTGCCGTCGGGATAGAGCAGCCGCGCGCCCACCACGCCCACCTCCGGCCGCTGCGCATGCTCCAGCATCGCCTCGAGCCAGCCCGGCTCACGCGCCTCGATATCGTCGTTGAGGAACAGCAGGTACGTCCCGCGCGCGGCGGCCGCGCCCAGGTTGTTGGCGCGCGACCAGTTGAACGCGCCCGGCGCTTCGACCACACGGTCGGCATGTCCGGCCAGCCACGCCCGCACGGAGGCGTCGTGCTCGGGGATGTTGCTGACGGCCACGATCTCGATGGCAACGCCGCCAGGGCAGGCAGGCGCGGTGGTGGCGCGCAGCGTCTCGATCGCGGCACGCAGCAGCCCGCGCGCCGCACAGGTGGGCATGATCACGGAAACCAGCGGCGACGGCCCGGCGGCACGCCCC
>CAXUNK010000046.1:0-16852 GCA_964252425.1 uncultured Acetobacteraceae bacterium | reverse complement strand
GGCAAAGCGGGACGCTTGCCTGGCGCGGCTCAAGTCGTAGGCGGATGCCGACGCGCGAGTAATCAGATGCGGTCGTCGAGCTCGGGCCCTTGAAGCCAGGTCTGGCATGTTATATTTTAAGATATGTCTTACAATCAAAGTCGCTGGCAGACCCTCGTCAATCCCATGCTCCACGCGATCGGCCATCATCGTGGACGAAGCCGGTTCGGCCATAGATGGGATGGCGGCCTAAGTCGCGGGTTTGGGGGCGGCGACGATATTCCCGGCGGCCGAAAGCTCAGCTCGGCCGAGTTGCAGCTCGTCTTGCTGGCCCTGCTCGCCGAGCAGCCCGCGCATGGTTATGAGCTGATCCGTTCGCTGGAGGAGCGGTCGGGCGGTTTCTACACCCCGAGCCCCGGCATGATCTATCCGGCCCTGACCTATCTGGAGGAGATCGGCCGGGCCGTCGTCACCCAGGACGGCAATCGCAAGCTCTACGCCATCACAGAGGCGGGCCGCACCCATATCGACGCCAACCGCGAGCAAGCCAACAGCATACTCGACGCACTGGCACGCATCGGCGGACGCATGGCGCAGGTGCGCGAGGCATTCGCCGGCGTCCATGATGCCGACCCACAAGGGTCCGAGGAACTGCACCAGGCGCGCCATGCCATCAAACACGCTCTGGCGCAGAAGCGGGGATGCACCGCCGAGGAGGCCCGGCGCATCGCGGGCATCCTGACCCGTGCCGCGGCCGAGATCATGAAGCCGAAGAACTGAACCTGGTCTCAGGCCGCCCGCAGATCAGCCCAAGGAGCATCCCATGAACGCACGGACTCGCACCCCGCTGCGTGTGCGCCACGAGACCAAGCTGCGATTGGTGCAGGTTGCCAGCGTCGAGATCCTCTCGCCTCGCATGCGCCGCATCACACTCGCCGGCGACGCACTGGAGGATTTTACGTCAGGCGCCCCCGACGACCACGTCAAGCTGTTCTTTCCCGTGCCGGGCCAGGAACAACCTGTCCTGCCGACCGTCGGTGCAGATGGTTCCAGATACTCGGATGAAGCGATCCGGCCTGTCGTGCGGGACTACACGCCGCGGCGCTTCGATCCCCTGAAACGCGAGCTCGTCATTGAGTTCGCCCTGCATGGGGCAGGGCCTGCTTCGGACTGGGCAGCTCAAGCGACAGAAGGCCAGTGGATCGGTGTCGGCGGCCCACGCGGCTCCATCATCATCCCGACCGACTATGATGCCTACCTGCTGGCCGGCGACGAGACCGCGCTGCCGGCCATCTCCCGCTTTCTGGAGGAGATGCCGCCAGGCGTTCGAGCTTGGGCGTTGATCGAAGCCGCCGATGCGCAGGAGGAGCGCCATTTTCTGACGGCCGCCAACGCCTCGATCACGTGGCTGTATCGCGACGGCGCGCCGGCCGGCCGGCCGGATCTACTGTTGCCGGCTTTGCGGAGTCTCGATCTGCCGGCCGGCGCTGTCCATGCCTGGATAGCCGGTGAGATCGAGACCGCCCGCACACTGCGCCGCTACCTGATCGAAGAGAAAAGCCTATCCAAAAATCAGATACGCGCCCGCGGGTATTGGCGGCATGGAGAGGCGGGAGCTCACGCCACACTGGATGATTGATCCGGCTTGGTGACGCTTTGATCAGAGCGCCACGAACACCCAAACCAGCGCGGCGAACGGGATCAGGGCCAAGGCTCCGCGAGCGACCACACCAGGGACGATGCCCTGATGCTCAGCCTGCTCGTGGCGGGCCTGCAAGGCAGCAAGGCGAGCGGCGAACGTGGTGCGTGGCGCACGGACGTTTTGGAAGTAGGTGCCGGCGTTGTTGAAGGTCAGGGTCGTCATGGCGGTGTCCTCCGGTGATCGTCTTGGCCACGCTTGGCCTGCCGGAGTATCTGCATCAGCTGTGCCACGAACCTAAGGTGTTGACATGGTAAACGAGTTTACAAACGTGTCTGAACTGTTAGGAACCAAAAACGCCTGACATACCATACTCTGGCCCAGCAAACCAATCTGTGGCATAGCAAGCCTATCCGCCTCAAGTTTCGGTTTCGCTGCTACCGAACCCCCATTAACGCCGTTCTGCAACAGGGTATTGAAAGGTTTCTCTCCAGGATCTGTCGTGACGGACAAATCCTTTCACAAACGACGTTTGTGAAAGCCCCTAAGCTGGCCCCTGCAGGCGGCCTGCTGCTCGGCTATGCGCGTGTCTCCAACAGATGAGCAGAACAACGCCCTCCAGTCAAAAGCACTCAAGGCGGCCGGATACCGCCGCCTATTTGAGAGGCAGCATCAGGGGGGCGATGGGATCGGCAGAGTTGCACCGCGTGCTCGATCAGCTCCGCAAAAGCGACACAGTCGTACGTGGAAACTCGACCGCCTTTCGCACTCGTTGAAAGACGTATTGCACATATGGACGGATGCTCAGGCGGGCGCCGGTTTCCGGTCTGTGACCGAGAACATCGACACCATCACGCCCGCAGGGCGTATGATGATGCAGATGGTCGGGTCCTTTGCCGAGTTCGAACGCGCCATGATCCGCGAACGCACATCGGCAGGTATTGCAGTGGTTCGGGCTGAAGGCCGTATTGGTGGAGGGCGAAGAAAGTTGGATGCGACGAAACGTCGTGAAATCGCAGAGAACGTGATCACAGAGCGAAAGTGTGGCGCTGCATAGATCAGCTAGCCAATGTTGAATATAAAAGCAAACAGAAGACCTGTATGGTGTCATAGCTGATGAAGGCCCGCAGTTCCCTAAAACCGGCGCGGAAAAAGAACAGAATAGTGGCAAGGTCGCGGAGGCAATGTGCGGCAATTCCAATCATCGAAGGGCCAGATGGTCAACTGATGGTCATGCTTGTCACGTCCCGCGAAACAAGTCGGTGGATTGTCCCGAAAGGTTGGATTCCGGCAAAGCTGACCGTTGCAGAGGCTGCCGCCCGGGAAGCCTTTGAAGAAGCCGGCGTCGTAGGCCAAATCACCACCAGCAAGCCCGTGGGTGGCTATCGATATGAGAAGCGTCCTACGCAATCGCGTGCTGTCGCATGCGCTGTTGATGTTTTCCTTCTTCGAGTTGAGCAGCAACTCGAAGTTTGGCCAGAGAAAGACCAGCGGCAGACAAGATGGTTCCTTCCAACCGAGGCATCCGAACTCGTAGATGAGCCCGGACTGGCTAGTATCTTACGATCAATGCCGCGTTTTAAGCCGGGGAAATTGATCAAGTCAGGCAAAGGAGAAAAGCAGAGCCAGCGGCTCTTGTTGATGTTTCATGATCTCGGCGACTAGCAGGGTGCGGCTGCCTAAAGGTCCTGCCCTGCATCCCGTGGCTCACTTATCGCCAGTGACATCGAGGAACGTGCCGGTTACGAAGAACTCCTCGGTGCTTGCCAGCCATAGGATCGCCCGTGCGACCTCTTCGGGTTGGCCGCCCCTACCTATAGGCTCTACCGGTCGCTTGTCTCCGCAAGTCCTCAGCGCGCGGTTCTGGACAAATCGTGCGAGGACCCCATATTCATAGTCCTCGTCAGCCCTGCCAGTTCTTCCGTAGCAGACTCCGGGACGACGACGACCGTCAGTGATTGCGCGCCTTTATTCATCAGCCCGCTAAGCTCTGATCTTATCTTTAAGTCGGACAGCCTGAACGAGCACGTGTCACGTGTTTCGACTCGGCTGTCGCGAGGCCCTCCTTGCTCAGAATGAGCTGCATTTGTCGATATACGGTGACGAGTGTCGTCAGGCTTGGTGGTTGAGCCTCTGCGTAATGCTCCTGGTGCTCTAAACGAATGATAGTGCGCCGATTAAGCCCTGAGGCTGTTGCGGCCTGATCGATCGTCCAGTCGAGATAAGCCCGCGCCGCTCGCAACTGTGCCGAAGTCACCATGACCAGCCTTGCTTGTGTTACGCCCGTGATCATGTCACCCTAGATGACATTATGTGCAAAAGCTAGTTCTTGATGACCGTCCCGCAGGCGCATCCACCCGAGCCGGCTTCGTTTCCCGAGCCGGTCTTGGAGGACGCGGAGCGTCGTTTGGCCGAATTGACAGAGGCCGTCGCCGCTCGGGACAACTTCATCGCTGTCGCGGCCCACGAGTTGCGAAACCCCATGACCCCGATCATTGGCCAGCTCGAGCTTCTGCTGAAGGGGGTGCGTGCTGACAGGTTCGCTTCCGATCAGATCGAAGCGAGGCTCGAACGGATACACCGCAGCATGGGACATTATCTCAAACGTGCGGCCACGCTGCTGGATGTGGCTCGGATCTCCAGTGGAAAATTTCGTATAATGCCAGCACCGTGTGATCTTGCCGACGTGATCAGGCTCGTCGTCGACAACTTCGACGAAGCTGCCCGGCATGTAGGTGCACGCCTTGACATTAACGCGCCTCAGAGCCTTCCAGGGTCATGGGACCGTCTCGCCCTGGAGCAGATCATCGACAACCTCGTCTCGAACGCCATCAAATATGGGGGCGGAAGTCCCATACTGCTTTCGGTCGCGGACCCTCAGGGCGATTCCCGCGTTGTCATCGAAGTCCGGGATCGCGGGCCGGGCATCTCACCGCGCAACAAGGAGCGCATCTTTGGCCAGTTCGAACGAGCAATCGGGGCTGACGAGAGGCAGACCGGTTTCGGGGTGGGGTTATGGGTTGTCGGCCAGATTGTCGAGGCGATGGAGGGCACGATAACCGTGGACGACGCCCATGAAGGAGGTACCATCTTCAGGGTCGTTCTGCCGAGATACCTCAAAGCCGGTCGCCATGACTGACGCGCGCTTGGCCCCCTTGCTACGAGTGCAGAGCGGCATACTCGGCTTAGACGCCATATTGAAGGGCGGTTTCCTTCAGGGCGGCCTCTATATCATTCAGGGGCCGCCTGGGACCGGCAAGACCACGTTCGGCAACCAGATATGTTTCAACCATATCGCGACCGCCGGTCAGGCAATTTATGTTACTCTGTTGGCTGAATACCACGCTCGGATGATTCAGCATCTCGGCGTCATGACCTTCTTTGATCCATCGAAGATTCCTGACCAGCTCACCTATATTAACGGCCTGGGCATCCTCCACGAGTCCGGCCTGAAAGGCCTCGTTTCGCTTCTGCGCAAGGAGGTCACCTCTCGCCGGGCATCCATCCTGGTGATCGACGGCATTGTCTCCGCACGGCGTATGGCGCCTGAAGAACAAGCGTTCAACGAATTCATTCATGAACTCCAGGCTGTAGCCATCGCAACCGCATGCACAGTATTCATCCTTACCAGCGCTCAAACGAATGTCATAGAACCCGAACACACGATGGTGGACGGCATCATCGAGCTTGCCGACGAGCTGATTGGCTGGTCGGCCGCGAGCTCGCTTCAAGTCGTCAAGTTCCGCGGCAGCGACTTTCTACGGGGCCGTCACGCGTACAAGATCACCAGTTACGGTATTTCAGTGCACCCCAGGGTAGAGGCGCTTCTATCCCGGCCATCGCAGCCCGACACGGGCGGTGACGGCACGGTGCCAAGTGGCTTGGAGCAGCTCGACACTATGCTGGGCGGTGGCCTGCCGGAGGGCTCGACGACGATGGTCATGGGACCGTCTGGCATCGGCAAAACGACGCTCGGCCTCACCTTCTTGTCGGCCTGCAGCGACGCGACACCCGGCCTTCTGTTCGGCTTCTATGAAACACCCAGACGCCTCAAGGCCAAGGCTGCCGCGATTTGCCCCTCTCTTTCCCCCTTAATCGACGGCGGCCTGGTAGAGATTCTCTGGCGACCGTCAACGGACGATGTGCTGGACGCTCATGGTGAGCGGCTCCTGGAGGCGGTGAAGCGTCGTGGGGTAAAGCGGCTTTTCATTGACGGGCTAGGCGCATTTCAGAGTGCCGCGGCGGCCAGCGGCACCGCACGGATCAGCATGTTCCTGACCGCGCTGATGAACGAAATGCGCGTCCTTGGCGTAACAACGCTCTATACGCTGGAAGTTCCGGACGTCATGGGGCCGAGTGTCAGGACGTCGATAGGCGACCTGTCCAGCCTAGCCGAAAACCTTCTTTTGCTGCGCTTCGTGGAGGTGGGCTCCCAGCTCCATCGCCTGATCTCGATCCTAAAGGTGCGGGACAGCCAGTTCGACGAGTCGTTGCACGAGTACAGGATGAACAGTCGGGGCCTCATCATTGAGGCCACTTCGGCAAGTGCAGAGGCGATCATGTTCGGATCCCCGCTGACAGCCGCTGAACGCGGAGCCTGATGTGGGAGTCGTGCTCGTGGTCGACGATGAATTCGGCGTCGCCGACCTGATCGACGCGATTCTAACGGATGAAGGGCACCGAGTGCTGACAGCGGCAAATGGCCGGCAAGGTCTGGAAATGCTGACAAAGGAACAGCTTGATCTCGTTTTTCTCGATTACATGATGCCGGTGATGGACGGCTCCGCCATGTTGCGAACTGTGGCTGACAGTCCCGAGCTCAAGAAAATCCCAGTCGTCATGATGAGCTCCATGCCGGAAGCAAGTGTCGCGGAGCGATGCTCGGGCTTTGTGGCGTTTATGCGCAAGCCGTTTAGGATTTCAGAGGTTATCGATCTTGCCTTGCGGTACATCCCAAAATTCGGATAGTCTGTCCTGCACAATTGAGGCGAGCCAATCGCCAAGCGTCACAGCTTTTACTTCTGGGCGGATCCGTGTGGCTGGCGGTAAGGAGAGTTGCTACCCTTGTGACAACTTGGTGCACTCGGCCGTCTGATGCGGGGCGAGGCTCCTCATCGCATTTCGCTTGCCGCGGACCACAGCCTGATAGCCTCGCACGGCCTCTCTGCCTTTTGCCCGAATGTAGTACTGCTCCGCCATTGCCGCTGTCGTATGCCCCAGGATCAGCCGGATGATGCCAAAATCCTCCGGGTTGAACTCGGCGATGCTGGTCGCGGCGCAGTGCCGGAACTCATGCGGCGTCAGCCGTTGCCCAAAGCGCGCCAGGGTCCGCTTGGCGACCATGTCCTCGAACGTATCGGCCGGGAACTGGGCGCCGCTGCGGGCCAGCCAAACCGGGGCAGCCTGACCCGTGCCGTCCGCCGTGGCGCCAGAGGGCCAGCCGCCAGGGCAGGGCGGTAGTGCTCGAGGTAGCGCCGCATCCCCGGCACCAGCACGGCCGGCACCGGGAATTCCAACGTGTTCCTGGTCTTGGTCCTGTCCGGCAGGATGGCGACATCGTAGCCGGCGGCTGACTCGACCAGCTCGGTGCCCAACGCGAGCTGCGTCAGGTTCTTCAGCCGCAACGGCCGCATGGCCAGGAAGGCGATCATCAGGCCGTTGCGGAACAGCTCGGCCCGGACCTGCTGGGTGATGTCGGCGGTCCGCTCGGCCTCCTCCATCAGCTGCATGCCATAGTCGAGCAGCTGGCCGCTCGGCACGAAGCCCCGCCTGGCCGGCTTGGCGGTCCTCGCCCGAAGCTGGAGATCGCCGAGCAGGGGATCGAACCAGGACCAGTCGGTGCGGGGGCACATCAGCACGAGCGCCTGCTTCAATCGGCAGCCGTAGTTGAACAGGGTGCGCGGCGTGACCTCCTCGTCCAGGTCGTTCAGGTAGTCGATCACCCGCTCCTCAGTGGCGCGATTGACAGCAGGCTCGGCCAACGCCTCTGGCGCACGGCCCCGCAGCCAGACGAGCCAACGGGCATAGCCTCCCAGGATCGCATCCTTGGACGGCGGTATGAGCTTGGCGCCGCCACTGGCGCGAAAGCTGAACCCAGCCGCCTGCTGGAACGCCGCGTCCCAGGCGGCCCTGTCGGAAGCGGGCCAGGATCGGCGGTCTCGCTATTGCGGCAGAGAAGACGAGCAAGCCGCGTGCTCCTGGCCGCAAGCCGCGCATCGTCGCCGCTGCCACAGCCAACAGGCAGGGCTAGACGTGCCGATCCGCCCCGAGCTGCGACAGCTCTATCCTGCAGACTGGCGCGAAATCAGCGCGCGGGTGCGCTTCGAGCGCGCCGGCGAGAAATGCCAGGGCTGCGGCCGACCACACCTTGGGCGTCTCCGCTGCTTGCCGGATGGAAGATGGTTTGATGAGGAGGCCGCTACATGGCGGGACCGGCGTGGCCGTCCCGCACGCTGGCCCGACCTGGTGGAAATGACGCGGTTGAGGACGACCCGCGTTGTGCTTGCCGCAGCACACCTGGATAGCGATCCAGCCAACAATCGGCTGGCCAACTCGAGAAGCCTTTGTCAGCGCTGCCACATGCTGCACGACCGGCCGTATCATTTGGCCCAGCGCTGGATCACCTACCGAAGGCGTTACGCCCTGGGTGACCTATTTCTCGGCTTCTATGAATTTTGCCTGCGGGATGCAGGCGGACTGCCGCCCTGGCCGAAATCTGCGAACAGAAGCGTTTAGAAAGAATGGCCAAAGCAAAACACACAAGAAACCGTCTCAAGGACACTGTGAGAACGCAGTATGCTGCCGTCCCGATACGCCTCAACGAGGAGGGCTTCCTAGAAATACTGCTTCTGACGTCACGGGATACCAAGAGGTGGGTCATCCCCAAAGGCTGGCCAATGCGGAAGCTGGGGCCCAATGCCACTGCGGCCCGTGAAGCTTATGAGGAAGCGGGCATCGAGGGTACGATCCGGCCCAAGACGTCGATCGGCAATTACCGGTACGCCAAGAGCCTTGAGACCGGAGAAGTGCCGATCAAGGTCAAGGTGTTTCTCTTGCGCGTTGACCGGCAGTTGGAGGCGTGGCCCGAGCAGGCCGAGCGGGAGACACGCTGGTTCAGTCCCGAAGAGGCGGCTGACCTGGTGGCCGAGCCCGACTTGGCGGCGATCCTTCGCAGCACGCGCGATCTCGTCGGTAAGCCCCGGCCATGAACCGGAGCCGGAGAAACGTGTTTCTGCGGGCGTTCCGCGCCGTCATGCCGCACGACGAGCGCTTCTCGGAGCATTCAAAGCTGATCGTGCCGGCCGCCGAAGCCTTCCGCGCCCTGATGTCCGACGATGGCATGGCCGAACAGCACGCTATCGAGATCAACCGGCTGGAGGAAGCTGCCGACCAGGTGACCCGCGAGACGGTTCTGGCCATCCATCGAACGTTCGTCACTCCTTTTGACCGCTCGCAAATACTCGACCTGATCACGGCGCTGGATGACACGATCGACCTGATGAAGGACACAGGCCGGCGCATGCTGCGCTGCGGCGTCGGCTTCACACCGGAAATGCACGGCATGGCGGACTGCATCGTCCGGGCCACGCTTGAGCTGCGGGATGGGATGCCACTTCTGGGATCGATCGACCGTAGTGTCGACCGCCTCAGCGCCATGTCAGTGGCCGTACGCAAGATCGAAGGCGAAGCCGACGAACTGCTGGACCGCGGGCTGCGCATCTTGTTCGCGAGCGACGGATCGGCCGGACACAAGCTGACGGTCGAGAAGGTCTACGACCTGGTCGAAGCCGTCGTCGACCGCTGCGAGGACGTGGTGGACGTGATCGACGGCATTGTCGTCGAGCAGGTCTGACCAGCCAGCATGACGAGCTTCATGGTGGGCACGCCGGTGCTGGTGGGCCTGGTCATCGTGGCGCTGCTGTTCGATTTCCTGAACGGCTTGCACGACAGCGCCAATTCCATTGCCACGGTTGTGGCCACACGGGTTCTACGGCCTTTCACCGCCGTCCTTTGGGCGGCTTTCTTCAACTTCATCGCCTTCGCCGTCTTTGGCCTGCATGTCGCGTCCACCATCAGCAACGGCGTCATACATGCCAATCTGGTCGATTCCTTGGTGGTGTTCGGCGCCCTGAGTGGCGCCATCGTCTGGAACATCGTGACTTGGCGGCTTGGCATCCCCTCCAGCAGCAGCCACGCCCTTGTTGGCGGGCTGGTTGGTGCCGGTGTCGCCAAAGCGGGCTTTGCCGCCGTGGTCTGGTCCGGGCTGACAGTCATCGGCGCAGCCATTGTGGTGTCGCCGCTGACCGGGTTGCTGCTGGCTATGGCGATGGTGCTGGCGGTTTCCTGGCTGGCGATCCGGTCGACACCGTTTGCCGTGGACCGGCGCTTCAGGGTGCTGCAGTTCGTCTCGTCTTCCCTGCTCAGCCTCGCGCATGGCGGCAACGATGCGCAGAAGACGATGGGCATCATCACCGTGCTGCTCTACTCGCAGGGCAAACTCACCGGCGGGTTCCACGTGCCCTTTTGGGTTGTGCTGAGCTGCCAGAGCGCGATGGCGTTGGGAACGCTGTTTGGCGGCTGGCGCATCGTCCGCACGGTCGGCTCCCGCATTACCCACCTGAACCCCATGCAAGGTTTCTGCGCCGAGACCGGGGGCGCGCTGGCCCTCTTCGGCGCCACATGGCTCGGCATCCCGGTCTCGACGACGCACACCATCACAGGATCCATCGTGGGGGTCGGTGCAGCCCGGCGCGCATCGGCTGTCCGATGGGGAATCGCCCGCGGCATCGTCGTGGCCTGGGCCATCATCCTCCCCGCCTCCGCCCTCGTGGCGGCGGGCTGTCACCGGCTTGCGGCGGCGATGCTTCTCTAGGCTACCTTACCGGGCACTGACGAGGTTCGTGATGCCCCATCATCGCTTCCACTCGGTCCCAGCGCTCGGCGTCATTCTAGTTCCAGGTCTTCATCCACGCTGCCCACCCGGACCACCCCATCAACGTCGCCCAGGGCTGCCACAAGTTGGGAAACCGACCACTTGCCTTTGACCTGAATCGTCAGCACGGTGATATCCGACGTCGGCCCCTCAGCTTCAACGCCCTCCAAATCGGCACGGTCTTGCTCCTCCTCCAGCCCTGTCGCCGAGGAGCTGCCGCGCTCTACATCAACGTGATCAATCGTAAAACGAAGCTGCGTGCAGGTGACAAGGATCACTGCAAGCAGGCCTCGCCGCTCCTCATATGCGATGCGCAGCTTGGTTGTGGTGCGCCGCTGCCGAGGAATGTAGCCGGTCAGCATGGGGAAGACGAACATGATGACGAGATGACCGACGGTCGTCGCCAGAGCGAGAGTTGGCAGTCCAGCTCCGCAAGCCATGCCAAGGGCCGCTGTCAGCCAGACTGACGCCGCCGTGGTCAGCCCACGCACGACGTCGCGCCGCATGAAGATGACGCCGCCGCCGATGAAGCCGATGCCGGAAACGATCTGGGCTGCGACCCGGGACGGATCGAGCACGATGCGGTTGACGACCAGCACGTCGGTGAAGCCGTATTTGGAAATCAGCATGAACAGGGCGGCGGAAACGCCGACCAGGGTGTAAGTTCGCAACCCGGCGCTTTTCTGCCTGAACTCGCGCTCCAGCCGACGAGCGCCGAGAGCAAGAATGCCAGGGCCAACTCTTCGAACTGCAACCAGCCCTGCCCGGGCATCATAAACAGGGCGAGCATCCTACCCCCTTCCGGAGCTTTCTCATCCGGCGCGAAAACCTCTCCGGGTGCCTGTATCAGGGCCGCCTTGGCGAGAGGTGTCCGCTAGCCAATGTCCTCATCGGCCCGAGGTTGAAATGAATCCGCAGCGGGCTCCGCACAGCTGATGTGACGGCTCCCAGGGGTGCAAACTGGCAATGCTCCGTCTCTTAGCGCGTCAACGACCTGCGCAGGCCGAATACCATCGGGACAATCGACGCGGCAGTCGCGGCAGCAGCGAGCACGCCGATGGTTTGGTTGCTGTGGTCGGCGAGCGCGCCGTAGGCGATTGGCGCCAATCCGCCCGAGCCCATAACGCCGGTGTAAAAAAGGGCGAAAGCCCGGCCGGCATCTCCGCGCAGGGCCAGCTCGGGAACTGTGCCATAGAGGACGGACGAGGTGCCGTTCAGGACGATTCCCAGGAGCGATAGGAGGATCAGCAACGGCACAAGCGGCAGGAACAACGTGGCGGCAATCAGGAGCGCCGTCGCGGCTTCAGTCGCGACCACGCAGCCGATGACGCCAAGACGCTCGCCGAGCCAGCTACAAGTGGCTTTGCCAAGCGCGCCGCCGGCGAAGAGGAACGCCAAGCCGAGGCCGACGACAGGCGATGCCCCACCACGAGCGTGAATCAGAAACGGCAGAAACAGCAGATACCCCATGCGGGTCGCGGTATCGAAGGCACCGATAATCATTAGCAGAGCGAAACCGGACCGAGCGGGGCCGCATGTGACAGTCTGCTGTCGGGATGACGCCGGAATCGCCCGCGGTGTCAGCGCCAGGAGCGCCAGCACAACTGCCAAGCCTAGCAGCGCCATCAGGCCGACGACAGGACGCCAGGCGAGTATCGGCAACGTTAGGGCGACGACGGCGGGAAGCGTCGCCTTTCCGAGATCGCCAGAGAAATTGTAGATCCCGAGCGCGCCGCGGGCCGCCGGGGCATAGGTGTCCGTGACGAGGAGGGAGCCACGAGGATGCTGCGTACTGGACCCTATGCCAGCCAGCACGAGACCGACACAAAGGCCGGCGAAGCCTAATGGCAAGGCCATAATGGCGAAGCCCGTTGCGGCGATCAGGGTGGACAGAACAAGCACCGTGCGCGGTGAAAGAGCCCGCACCAACTTGGTGCCGGGCACCTGTAGTCCGCCCATCGTGCCGTAATAGAGGGCGCGGAGGGCGGCTAGCCCGGCGTAGGAGAGGCCGAACTGCGCCTGCCAGACCGGCAGAAGCGAATAGAGGCCATCCGTAAAGCCGTCATGGAGCGCGTGCGCGAGGCAGGCGGCAACCAGGCTACGCCGCTTGCCAGGTGCAGCGGCTTCCGGGGCCGAACTCAATGTCGCGACGACTTGCATGCTGGACCAGCTCCTCCGACAACATTAGAGCTGTGAGTTTTGTTAGACTAGACAGGTTTGCGTCACGCTACTCGTCAGCTAATCTCACGGTGCATGCGCCCTCTCCCACCTCTCAAAGCTCTGCGTGTGTTTGAGGTCGCGGCCCGGACCGGCAGCTATACCGATGCGGCGACGGAACTCGGGTTGACCCATGGGGCTGTGAGTCGGCAGATCGCCGCGCTGGAGGCCTGGCTCGGCCAGCGCCTTTTCGCCCGCGCTGGACGACGCATGACCGCCACCCCGATCGCGCGCGTGTTCGTTGCCGAGGTTAGCCACTCATTTGACCGACTAATCGCAGCTGCGGAAGCCTGCGGCCGGCCCGGCGCGGAACGCACACTCCGGGTGAGCGCGCCTACCAGCTTCGCCATGCGCTGGCTGATTCCCCGCCTGGAACGCTTCCGCCTCGAACAGCCGCGCGTGGAGGTTGCCGTAACGACGGTTTCCACAGTGCATGAGGAACTGCGCGGCGGGTTTGATGTCGCAATCCGGCGCGGTTTGGCCAATGAGGGCGCTTGGCCACGATATCGTGCCACTCCCGTGCTGGAGGATTGCGACACTCTGATTATGAGCCCTGGGCTGTTCGCCCGTCACCCGATCCGGACGCCTGAGGATGTCGAAGGGCATGTGCTCCTCGCTACCGAGACACGGCCTGGCGATTGGATAGATTGGTTGGAGGCGGCCGGGCTGTCGCATTTGTCAGGTCGGCCACGGCGGGTGTTCGACCACTTCTTCGTCACGCGCCAAGCAATCGAGGATGGCCTTGGCCTTGGCATCGGCCCTTTTCCGCTATTGCAGATCGACGTCGCTTCCAGCCGGATCATGATGCCGCTGCCACAAGTCCAAGTGCAGCGAACCGGCTATGTCGCGTTAACGGCTATGGACGTGGAAGCGACAGGCCCAATTACCGCCTTCATCGCTTGGTTGGCTGCAGAGCAGGACCAGACCTGGTTGATCTGACTACTGGCGTTTGCTGCACTAAGCTGTGGCAATCTCCATGCATTACTGCCGAGCCAAGACTGGTTCGTGTTCTGGGTCGATGCTTGCGGACTACTTGGTTAAGCGCTCTGGTCATCGTGGTCCGCCTATCCAGCCCATGCCGATGCCGCCAATGGCTCCCAGCACCACCACCGGGAGCGGCGATACCCGCCAGACTACCAGCAGGATGAAGCCGACCAGGGCAAGCGCAAAGATGCCTGGCTCGCGGCGCCGGCCGAAGAGGACTTGCGCCTGCAACGCCCGTTGTCCGACGGCCTCTCGATCATCGCCCGCGGCGAAAAGCAGGACCCGCCGCCTGGCTCTGGGAAGATGCCAGCTCTGTTGCTTTGAGCCGATAACGCTTAGCCGCTTGCGGCGTCACGGTCGCAGTTTCACCCGCCACGGCCTGCCGCCGAACGGGTCGCCCTGGATCCCATCCACCCGCGCGGGGCGCTCCCAATGTCTGCCTCTACGCGAAGCAGGCGCCGCTCACGAGCTGCTGGAGAAAGGCGGAGGCGGAAAGATCCTGCTGACGACCTAACCGGAGAAGTCTGCGGCCCCACACGGCATAATCGCAATCCCACGATGTGTCAGGGTAAGCTCACTACGAACTGGTTTACATCGGCCTTACATAGAGGCACTTGCCTTGTGGCAAGGCTGTTCAGATCACCTATCCAGCATATGTCGAATACCGAGCAGTAGCAGGCTCGGAAGGAAATGTCGTCGAGGTGCTGCACCAGCGTTTCTATAAGATGCTGTGCTGGACGATCGTCTTTCATTTGCATGACTCGAATTGTGTCGCCCGCTCGTAAAAGCTGCTGATTCGGGTTTCCAATGTCGAATGAGGTGACATACTTGCCGATTACCTGATGACTTTCAGCTGGAAGCCCGCAGCACAGCCGTAGCAGTTCGGTGGGATTGTGCACCGGATGACCTTTGTACGACATCTCAAACCATTCCACCTTTGCCGGCCCGATCCCCGAATTTATGATCGACATGGAAACGGAGTGATCGTTTAAGGTCGTGTTCTCTTGGACGTAGGGCCACGAGTTGGCTTGAACCAACTGAGAGTTGGCTAGAACGAGCTGGCGTTCGGTATGCCCGTGATCGATCGCCACCACCAGCGAGACTGTGGATAGGATAATCGCTGTCAGTGCCATAATCAGGTCAAACCAGCGATGTCCGGTGTGGCGAGGATGGGCGGTGACACCGTCCAGCCCCACCTCTACTGGCGTGTGCTTATCGGGGTCGCCAAGCTGGTCAACCATTCAAGCCGGCCCTTTTTGATTGAAGCGCTCGAGTGCCTCGGCCAGTTGGGTCACGGTGCACCTTCTTTGAAGACAGAGAGCTTCGCTCAGCTGTCGGGCAGCGGGCAAGGTCGATTCATCGAAACGATGCATGGTCTGTAAGATGGACATCCTGATCGCCGCAGAAGGGCCGGGCCAATACCGTTCTGATACACTATAGCTAAAAGTGTAAAACCCACACCCCGAAAACCGCCGCCCAGCCGGGTTTCCGGGCGATTTGGCTTGTACGCAGCCCGCCAGCCTGATACACTTGTCATGAAATCATGCCCAAAGCAGCAAAAACCGCCCCTGCCCTACCGCCCCCGATCCAGCCGAAGACCGCTCGGGCGATTGGGCGGCCGGCTCGAGACCCCTCCCCTGCGCAGTCCGTCACCAAGGTTCCCGCCAAGCCGGCCAGCTCCAGGACGGCGGACAAGCCGCCCGCTTTGCCGCGCGGCAAGCCGGCACCTGCAGCGCCGGCCGAGCGCACCCCTGTCCCACCAGTCGGAATGGCGCTGCACACCGTCGACGGCGCCCGCAAATACCTGACCGCTGGCGAGCGCACCGCCTTTCTGCGCCAGGCCGAGCTGGCTGATCGCCAGGTGCGCACGCTGTGCATGACGCTCGCCTATGCCGGCTGCCGGCTCTCCGAAGCCCTGGCGCTGACCGCCGACCGGGTCGACCTGTCGGCCGGCGTGCTGACGATCGAGAGCCTGAAAAAGCGACGCACCGGGATCTTCCGGACCGTGCCCGTCCCCCCTGCCCTGCTCGAGACGCTCGACATGGTGCACGGCATCCGCGAGCAGCAGGCGACGCGTGGCAAGGGACACGGCGCGCGTCTCTGGCCCTGGAGCCGGATGACCGGCTGGCGTGCCGTGCACGTGATCATGGAGGCGGCCCGGCTCGACGGTCCGCATGCCTCGCCCAAAGGTTTGCGGCATGGTTTTGGGGTCGCCGCCGTCTCGGCCGGCATCCCGCTCAACCTGGTGCAAAAATGGCTCGGCCACGCCCAGCTCACCACGACCGCCATCTACGCCAATGCGGTCGGCGCCGAGGACAAGACGATCGCGCAGCGCATGTCGACATGAGCCGGCTTCTGCCGCAGCCTCACAACACCCATTGAACCGGTTACAAAGGGTTCTCCCAAAACTAACGAGACAATTCTTTTATATGAGACGTTTACATTTTAATATCGAGATTGTATGATAGGCAGCTTGAGTGGGGGATGCATAATGATTACGTTGTTGGGTGCTGTTTCGGCGGTCGTTATCGTAGCTGCCTCTGTCGGATTGCATGTCTGGCAACAAACATCAGGCAAACACATCTCACTGAATAAAGTTAACCCAAGGCTTTTCTGAAAGGATAAGACATGAAACAACTGCTTTTAGTTGAGAGTTCGTTAAGTCACTCGATACGACTTGCTGTTGAACACGCTCTCGCGATCGGCGAGCGAGACCTAGCTTTGCGGCTAGCCTTTATCCGCGCAACGATTGCGCGCAATGTAAACGCAGACTTCCAGTAGGCCAACGTTCGGCAATCCAGCCATCCACATTTGCCAGCGTTAAGGATCGCCGCACTGAAGGCCCGGACCGTGGCCGCGCACCTTAACTAGCGCATACGGCAGAGCGCTTTGTGTTCCAGAAAGCCCCGGCCGCGTGATCTGCCGGGAGATGGTGGAGTGAGGCGATGTCGCCCTACTACGAACGTAAGGTTCTATGCCCCTAAACTACTACTCACGCGTTAGTAATACCAGCCCTGGATGAGGCTGACATCTCTCGGGTTTCCCATTTAGAACGCCTTTCAAAACCCTTGTACGACGCGGGATCGCTGATTCACAAGGGC